>NZ_JBHVQI010000059.1:0-1055 GCF_042886835.1 Paenarthrobacter sp. NPDC057981 | reverse complement strand
GCCGGCCAGCTCAATACAATTCGGTTGCTGGTTGCAGTTCCTGTGATGACACCCGGCTTACTTGGAACCGTGTTGGCATTGATTACCGTACTCCACACGCTCACATTCGTATCACTTTTTGCTCTAACTTTGTACGTATGCGCTGTCCCTGGATTTAAACCTGTATGGGTGTATCCATTCCCTGTCACCGTTACCACTACGCCATCGGCTTCCACCTCATATGCTGTAGCACCTGCAATTTCTGCCCAGCTTAAGGTAATCTCCGCCTCAGCTGCTGCTTTCGTCACAACTGGTGTTGCCAGCTGCGTCTTCACGACAATGCTATCGCTCCAATCCCCATTTCCTCCGGTATTCTTCGCACGGACCCGGATCGTATAGTCCTGATCCGGCTGCAATCCGGATAATGTTGCTGACGCTCCTGTTGGAGATACAACCACAACTCCATTCCGCTCTACATCATAACGGGTCGCCCCTGGCACTGTCGGCCAGCTTAATACAACGGTTGTGCTGGTTGATGTTCCTGTTACGACTCCTACTTTTCCTGGAACCGTATACGTCGTTACCAGTGTACTCCAGTCACTGACATTCACATCGCTCTTTGCTCTCACTCGGTACTTATGCGTTGTCCCTGACACCAGTCCTGTGTGGGTATAACTCAACCCATTCGCAGATACGACCACTCCATCCGCTTCCACTTCGTAGGAAGTCGCTCCCGCTATCTCGGCCCAGTTTAGAGTGATTTCGGTGTCCGAAGGGACATTGGTGATTACCGGAGTCGACAGCAGTGTCTTCACCGTTACTGCATCACTCCAGACGCCATCCCCACCTGCATTCTTCGCACGAACACGAATGGTGTAATCCTGATCCGGTTGAAGGGAACTCAGTGTAGCTGTTGCCGTTGTTGGCGAAACCACTATTGTTCCGTTGCGTTCCACATCATATTTCGTTGCTCCCGGTACCGCCGGCCAGCTCAATACAATTCGGTTGCTGGTTGCAGTTCCTGTGATGACACCCGGCTTACTTGGAACCGTGTTGGCATTGATTACCGTACTCCA
>NZ_JBHVQI010000058.1:0-1057 GCF_042886835.1 Paenarthrobacter sp. NPDC057981 | reverse complement strand
TACCGAACCGTACACACCTTCCGGCTTTCCGTTTCGCACCCGGCGACTCAGAAAACAATACACGCCCCACAACCCCAACGCAAATCCACCACCCACCACCCCCACACCAACCCCCAAAACCCCACCAAACCGCCGTCGAACATCACCACAACACCGCCGTGACGGAGCCACCCACCGGTGGGAGGATGGGACGCATGGAACTGCATATCACCGGCGATGCCGCCGCGGACCAACTGCTCAGCGAAGACGCGTTCGCCCTGCTGACGGGCATGCTGCTCGATCAACAGGTCACCATGGAATCAGCGTTTGCCGGCCCGGAAAAGATCCGCACCCGTCTTGGGAGCCTGAAACCGCGCATTGTCGCGGAACAGGATCCGGCCGGCTTTGTGGAACTGTTCAAGGAGCGGCCGGCCGTGCACCGCTTTCCCGGCTCCATGGCAGGGAGGGTCCAAGCCCTCGCGGCCACGGTGGACAGCGACTGGGACGGGGACGCATCCGCAATCTGGACGAAGGGAAACCCCGACGGCCCCGAGGTACTCCGTCGGCTCCAGGCCCTGCCAGGCTATGGGGAGCAGAAGGCCAAGATCTTCCTCGCCTTGCTGGGCAAGCAGTGCGGCCTGAAAGCTACGGGATGGCGGGAAGCCGCCGGCCACTACGGGGAAGAAGGCTCCTATCTCTCCGTAGCCGATATCGTGGACCCGGAGTCCCTGGCGAAAGTGCGTGCCAGCAAGCAGGCAGCAAAGGCTGCCGCCAAAGCAGCGAAGGCGCCGGCCTCCTGACCAGGCTCCAACCAGCCCCCACAGGGTTTCCCTCTCAGCCCGCCTCGGGCGGCCAGCCCCCTCCCGCGCCGGCGCACTGCTTTGTTGCCGTGCAGCGCAGGCGTTCAGCTGATCGGGCGCTAAGAACAAAAGTTAAAGACCAAAGGCCCCAACCGTCGTGGTTGGGGCCTTCAGTGTTGGTGAGTTGTTTAAGTGTGGGAGACCCCCCAACCGTGGGTTGGGGGGTCTCGACCTAATGGTTGTCCGGCGGTGTCCTACTCTCCCACACCCTCCCGGGT
>NZ_JBHVQI010000057.1:0-1061 GCF_042886835.1 Paenarthrobacter sp. NPDC057981 | reverse complement strand
TGCGGTCGTATGGTTTTTTGAGACAGCTTGATGGGAGATTCGTTTCAGATGACCACGCCCAGAAGAAAATATGATGCCGCGTTTCGTGAGGAAGCAGTGCGGTTGGTTTTGTCCACGGATCGTTCGGTGAAGCAGGTTGCCGAGGAGATCGGGGTAAAGGAAAGCACGTTGGGGAACTGGCTGGCGCGCGCTCGTGCGCGTTCAGCCGGCGGGCCTGTTCCGGTCCCGGTGCAGGACCGCGGGCCGGTGCCATGGGATGAGCATGCTAAGGCGTTGGCCGAGAACGAGCGGTTGAAGGCCGAGGTGGAGTTCCTGGGAAAAGTCAGCGCCTTCTTTGCCGCGAAGCAGAAATAGAGGACTTCTACGAGTTCATCGAAGCGGAGAAGGCCAACCATTCCGTGGCGTGGTTATGCCGGGCACTGAAGGTTTCCCGGGCCTCGTACTACCGTTGGCGCAGGCCTGCGGTCCCAACACCACGGGCCGTCCGGCACGAGGAACTGGTCACCGCCGTAACCACCACTTATTCGGATGAAGAAGGCCGTGCCGGGAGGGACCAAATCACCTTGCTGCTCAACGAGAAAGGCGTGAAGGTCTCAGCCCCGACCGTCGGGGCAATCATGCGTAGACACGGGCTACGGGCCATCCGCACCCAGGCCTGGAAAGCAACCACGGTCCAGGACCCGCAAGCCAAAACAGCCCACATCGAGAACCACATGCTCGACGCACAGGGCAAGCGGGACTTCACCTCAACAGTGCCCGGAACCCGCCTTGTCGGTGACATCACCTACCTGCGCACCGGCGAGGGCTGGCTCTACCTGGCCACGGTCATCGATCTGTTCTCGGGCATGGTCATCGGATGGTCCATGGCCGAACACATGCGCGCGAGCCTATGCACCGCCGCCTTGCGGATGGCCAGGAACCACGGCCACCTGACCGGCACCTCGGTGGTGTTCCATTCGGACAGGGGCACCCAATACACCTCTGACGAGTTCCAACACTGGTGCGCCGATCATGCCATTACCCAGTCCATGGGCAAAGTAGGGGTGTGCTGGGACAACGCC
>NZ_JBHVQI010000056.1:0-1290 GCF_042886835.1 Paenarthrobacter sp. NPDC057981 | reverse complement strand
GGCGGTTTCAGGTGGCCAGTGCAACGCCCTGTAGTTGGAGGGTGTCATGGTGAAGAAGAAGTTGCCGTGGTCAGTTCGTGCGTGTGCGTATCGCCATTTGCTGGCGGGGGAGGACACGGGGCGAAGTGCTGTCGCTGCTGGGGTGTCCCGGCAATCGGTGTCGCGATGGGCGAAACTAGCGGGCATGGAACTTATCTCTGGCCCTGGTGGCGGCGTGCGTCTTCCCGTGGCTTCGCCGGTGCCTTCGTGGGATAAGGAGCGAAGGTACCGGCGGCTGACTTTGGAGGACCGGGCGTATATCAAGGCCTGTTTGGGTTTGTCGGTGCCGTGTTCCATGCGGCAAATTGCCAGGGAACTGGGCGTGGATCCATCAACGGTGTCCCGGGAGATCCGCCGACACAGTCTCGATCATTCGGCCCAGCAACATTACGACGCCGGTGTAGCCCACCATCGGGCTCTGATGCGCCGTAGGCGGAACCGGCCCGTGAAGCTCTCTAGGGGAACGGCCGTATGGGACGAGGTCGTGGCACGCTTGAATCAGCGTTTCTCGCCCCAACAGAGCGCTGCGGATCTGAAGAAGACGTTCCCCGAGCAGCCGGAGATGCACGTGTCCCACGAGTCGATTTACCAAGCCCTTTACGTGCAGGGCCGGGGTGCCTTGCGGCACGAACTTGCCGTGGAGAAGGCCCTGCGTTCGGGCCGGGCCGGTCGTAAGCCCCAATCCAAGCTGCCTGCCAGGAACCTAAGGCCTTGGCTCGAAGGGGCCCGTTTGAGTGATCGGCCTGCCGAGGTCCAGGACCGAGCCGTGCCTGGCCATTGGGAAGGTGATTTGGTGGTTGGTCCCGGAAATTCCGGGATTGTCACCTTGGTCGAGCGCTCTTCCCGGTTCACTTTGCTTGGCCGGCTGCCCGGAGCCAGAGACAGCGTGACGGTCATCGAGGTCATGCAGAAAATGATCCGCACCCTGCCCCAGGCGATGCTTAAAACGATCACCTGGGACCAGGGCACGGAAATGGCTCAACATGCCAGGTTCACAGTAGCTACAGGCTGCCAGCTGTTCTTCTGTGACCCGCACTCACCCTGGCAACGCGGCACGAACGAGAACACCAACGGGCTGGTCCGCGATATCTACCCCAAAGGGACAAACTTCAACCAGGTCAGCGACGAAGAACTCGCCCACACCCAGCACCTGCTTAACATCCGACCGCGTCAAACCCTCGAATGGGACACCCCAACTGAAAGACTGACCAAACTAATCGACGGTGTTGCACTAGCAAGTTGAAACCGCCC
>NZ_JBHVQI010000055.1:0-1370 GCF_042886835.1 Paenarthrobacter sp. NPDC057981 | reverse complement strand
AGGCTAGGCTAGCCGGGCGACGGTTGTCCCGGTTTAAGCGTGTAGGGGGTGTGACCTGGTAAATCCGGTTGCATACTAACCCTGAGGCGTGATGACGATGCACTACGGTGCAGAAGTAGTTGATGCCCTGCTTCCAGGAAAATCCTCTAAGCTCCAGGTAACATTAAATCGTACCCCAAACCGACACAGGTGGTCAGGTAGAGAATACCAAGGCGCTTGAGAGAACTCGGGTGAAGGAACTAGGCAAAATGGTGCCGTAACTTCGGGAGAAGGCACGCTGGCATGTAGGTGAAGTCCCTTGCGGATGGAGCTGAAGCCAGTCGAAGATACCAGCTGGCTGCAACTGTTTAATAAAAACACAGCACTGTGCAAACACGAAAGTGGACGTATAGGGTGTGACGCCTGCCCGGTGCTGGAAGGTTAATTGATGGGGTCAGCCGCAAGGCGAAGCTCTTGATCGAAGCCCCAGTAAACGGCGGCCGTAACTATAACGGTCCTAAGGTAGCGAAATTCCTTGTCGGGTAAGTTCCGACCTGCACGAATGGCGTAACGACAGGCTGTCTCCACCCGAGACTCAGTGAAATTGAAATCGCTGTGAAGATGCAGCGTTCCCGCGGCAAGACGGAAAGACCCCGTGAACCTTTACTATAGCTTGACACTGAACATTGAGCCTTGATGTGTAGGATAGGTGGGAGGCTTTGAAGCGTGGACGCCAGTCTGCGTGGAGCCATCCTTGAAATACCACCCTTTAATGTTTGATGTTCTAACTCGGCCCCATAATCTGGGGTGAGGACAGTGTCTGGTGGGTAGTTTGACTGGGGCGGTCTCCTCCCAAAGAGTAACGGAGGAGCACGAAGGTTAGCTAATCACGGTCGGACATCGTGAGGTTAGTGCAAAGGCATAAGCTAGCTTGACTGCGAGAGTGACGGCTCGAGCAGGTACGAAAGTAGGTCTTAGTGATCCGGTGGTTCTGTATGGAAGGGCCATCGCTCAACGGATAAAAGGTACTCCGGGGATAACAGGCTGATACCGCCCAAGAGTTCATATCGACGGCGGTGTTTGGCACCTCGATGTCGGCTCATCACATCCTGGGGCTGAAGTAGGTCCCAAGGGTATGGCTGTTCGCCATTTAAAGTGGTACGCGAGCTGGGTTTAGAACGTCGTGAGACAGTTCGGTCCCTATCTGCCGTGGGCGTTGGAAGATTGAGAGGGGTTGCTCCTAGTACGAGAGGACCGGAGTGAACGCACCACTGGTGTTCGGGTTGTCATGCCAATGGCATTGCCCGGTAGCTAAGTGCGGAAAAGATAAGCGCTGAAAGCATCTAAGCGCGAAACTTGCCTCAAGATGAGTCTTCCCTGGGCCTTTAAGG
>NZ_JBHVQI010000054.1:0-1528 GCF_042886835.1 Paenarthrobacter sp. NPDC057981 | reverse complement strand
ACGCTCCCCTACCCATCCGTACTCCCGTTGGGGATATGTGTACGAATGACACGACTTCGGCGGTACGCTTGAGCCCCGCTACATTGTCGGCGCGGAATCACTAGACCAGTGAGCTATTACGCACTCTTTCAAGGGTGGCTGCTTCTAAGCCAACCTCCTGGTTGTCTCTGCGACTCCACATCCTTTCCCACTTAGCGTACGCTTAGGGGCCTTAGTCGATGCTCTGGGCTGTTTCCCTCTCGACCATGGAGCTTATCCCCCACAGTCTCACTGCCGCGCTCTCACTTACCGGCATTCGGAGTTTGGCTAAGGTCAGTAACCCGGTAGGGCCCATCGCCTATCCAGTGCTCTACCTCCGGCAAGAAACACACGACGCTGCACCTAAATGCATTTCGGGGAGAACCAGCTATCACGGAGTTTGATTGGCCTTTCACCCCTAACCACAGGTCATCCCCCAGGTTTTCAACCCTGGTGGGTTCGGTCCTCCACGACCTCTTACCTCCGCTTCAACCTGCCCATGGCTAGATCACTCCGCTTCGGGTCTTGAGCGTGCAACTCAATCGCCCTATTCGGACTCGCTTTCGCTACGGCTTCCCCACACGGGTTAACCTCGCTACACACCGCTAACTCGCAGGCTCATTCTTCAAAAGGCACGCAGTCACGACTGTATGTGCAAGCACATACAGCGACGCTCCCACGGCTTGTAGGCACACGGTTTCAGGTACTATTTCACTCCGCTCCCGCGGTACTTTTCACCATTCCCTCACGGTACTATCCGCTATCGGTCACCAGGGAATATTTAGGCTTAGCGGGTGGTCCCGCCAGATTCACACGGGATTTCTCGGGCCCCGTGCTACTTGGGTGTCTCTCAAACGAGCCGCTGATGTTTCGACTACGGGGGTCTTACCCTCTACGCCGGACCTTTCGCATGTCCTTCGCCTACATCAACGGTTTCTGACTCGTCTCACGGCCGGCAGACCGTAGAAGAGAGATCCCACAACCCCGCACACGCAACCCCTGCCGGGTCTCACACGTATACGGTTTGGCCTCATCCGGTTTCGCTCGCCACTACTCCCGGAATCACGGTTGTTTTCTCTTCCTGCGGGTACTGAGATGTTTCACTTCCCCGCGTTCCCTCCACACTGCCTATGTGTTCAGCAGCGGGTGACAGCCCATGACGACTGCCGGGTTTCCCCATTCGGACACCCCCGGATCAAAGCTTGGTTGACAGCTCCCCGGGGCCTATCGTGGCCTCCCACGTCCTTCATCGGTTCCTGGTGCCAAGGCATCCACCGTGCGCCCTTAAAAACTTGGCCACAGATGCTCGCGTCCACTGTGCAGTTCTCAAACAACGACCAACCACCCATCACCCCACCCCAAAAAGGCGAGTTCACTGGGACCGGCACTGAAGGAAACTCATTCCCTCAGACACCCAACAGCGTGCCCGGCCAAGCCCCACCCGAAGACCATGCGTTCCACACTCAAACGAGCAGTACTAACAGTCCCCGAACCGAGAACCCAACCGAAT
>NZ_JBHVQI010000053.1:0-1534 GCF_042886835.1 Paenarthrobacter sp. NPDC057981 | reverse complement strand
CGTTGCATCGAATTAATCCGCATGCTCCGCCGCTTGTGCGGGCCCCCGTCAATTCCTTTGAGTTTTAGCCTTGCGGCCGTACTCCCCAGGCGGGGAACTTAATGCGTTAGCTGCGGCACCGACGACGTGGAATGTCGCCAACACCTAGTTCCCAACGTTTACGGCGTGGACTACCAGGGTATCTAATCCTGTTCGCTCCCCACGCTTTCGCTCCTCAGCGTCAGTAATGGCCCAGAGATCCGCCTTCGCCACCGGTGTTCCTCCTGATATCTGCGCATTTCACCGCTACACCAGGAATTCCGATCTCCCCTACCACACTCTAGCTAGCCCGTATCGAATGCAGACCCGGGGTTAAGCCCCGGGCTTTCACAACCGACGTGACAAGCCGCCTACGAGCTCTTTACGCCCAATAATTCCGGACAACGCTTGCGCCCTACGTATTACCGCGGCTGCTGGCACGTAGTTAGCCGGGGCTTTCTTCTCAAGTACCGTCACTCTCCTAGCAGTTACTCTAGAAGACGTTCTTCCTTGGCAACAGAGCTTTACGATCCGAAAACCTTCATCACTCACGCGGCGTTGCTCCGTCAGGCTTTCGCCCATTGCGGAAGATTCCCTACTGCTGCCTCCCGTAGGAGTCTGGGCCGTGTCTCAGTCCCAGTGTGGCCGTTCACCCTCTCAGGTCGGCTACGCATCGTCGCCTTGGTGAGCCATTACCCCACCAACTAGCTAATGCGCCGCAGGCCCATCCCCAAGTGACAGATTGCTCCGTCTTTCATTATTCCACAATGCTGTGAAATAAATTATCCGGTATTAGCTACCGTTTCCGGTAGTTATCCCAGTCTCGAGGGCAGGTTGCCTACGTGTTACTCACCCGTCCGCCGCTAACTCTCAGGAGTGCAAGCACTCCATCAAGTCCGCTCGACTTGCATGTATTAGGCACGCCGCCAGCGTTCGTCCTGAGCCAGGATCAAACTCTCCAATAAAGTGTTTGACTTGCTCATTTCTTAACTGACGAGAATTTGTTCAATTCTCTATTTCAACGTTCCACCTAAGTGGTCCGTTTTACTCACTCGTTGTTCAGTTTTCAAAGATCAACTTCTTCGTTTGTCGCCAACATTTTATCTCGTTAGCAACTCTTATATCTTATCACACCCGCTCGTTCATTGCAAGCTTTTTTTGAATTTATTTTTCAAATTCATTTTGGCTTGTTGTCTCAAGCGATTGTTTCGACCGTATTTCTTGGCCGGAAATATAATATACCATGGCATTCGCCAATATGCAACCCTTTTGAGCAAATTAATAATAAGGTAGAATCATACATTCATTTATTTACTATATACTAGGTATTCAGTATCTCTATTTACCCTGCCTGCTTCTTAGGCCAGAAGGTATAGCTGAAGCTATATATGAAGTCAATTCCCAGGATCACGGCCCATTGCAAGACCAACGCCTTTAGCTGCTCCGTTCGTTCTGGTTCCCCAACCACAACAATCATAACGCCAAGCAATATAACTCCTATCATCCACGCCAACAC
>NZ_JBHVQI010000052.1:0-1565 GCF_042886835.1 Paenarthrobacter sp. NPDC057981 | reverse complement strand
GAAATAAGGGGAAGTGCGAAATTCCCATAGTTTTCCTTTATTCGCATGCTCCATCTTCGTCCTTGAGGTTTGCCCTCCCATGTCTCAACGGGTCTATGCCCTTTCATTCCTTCGTTACACCTATCAAGGAGATGGAGTCCGTTACTGCTTTGTCCACGGGTCTGAGCCCTTTAGGCGAGCGTATCGGTTCTTCATGCTTCTTGTGAATCCTGCGAATGAGCCAGTAGGCAAGTGGTCGGTTATTAAGCGGCGACCGTTACTTTGTTGATGTCGTAAACGGAATGTTTCTTCGCCATAGCTACAAGCATGCGAGCAAGCTTCCCGCACAGCTTCATGATCGACTTCATACCTTTCATGTTCTTCACTTGTTTGTTGTACTGATGCAGCGCCCGAAATTCTGGATTAATGGAAACCATATGAAAGACCGTCATGAAAAGAAGTTTTCGCAGTCCAGGTCGCCCTCGCTTCGTGATTTTCACTTCGCCCTTGTAGGTACCTGAGCTGTTTTCAGACAGATGTAAGCCAGCTAACCGAAGGACTTGGTTACCATGAGTAAAGCCGCCCAAATCACCCGCTTCACTGTATAACGTGGCCAGCGTAATATCATTCATACCTTTAATGGTACGAAGGAGCTTTGCTGTGGGAATGCTTCGAAGGAGTTGACTCATCTTTTCTTCCAGTTGATTCAATTGGTCGTTATACATCTGCAGTTGTTGCAGCAGTAACGATATACTAAGTTTGGCTTCCTCTACACAATTCGGAATGGCAGCTGTCCGTTGCGCGGCATGGATGAGGGCAGCGGATACCTTACGGCTGCCTGCGCGCTTCAGTCGTTTTCTCCACCCTGCGATAACGTCTTCAACCGTTAAGTGGCGAAGATCGGATGGATGCGCAAATTCGGCCAACGTTGCGAGTGCCGTCTTCGAGGTGATGTCCTTAAATACCTGTTGAAACTCAGGGAAGTACATGTCAGTCCACCGATACATCTGGTTGACGACACTGGAGACTTGCTTGGTCACAAAGTCTCTGGTGCCCACAAGCTGCCTAAGCGCCCGATACGGCTCGGCGTGAATATGAGTTTCAGAATAGTATCCATTCTTCACCATGTCGGCAATGACCAGGGCATCTTTGACATCGTTTTTTGTTGGAGAGTTGTCCCGGTTTTCTTTGTTACGCTTCACTTGAAACGGGTTAACGAGAACGAGTTCGAGCAGCTTCTCTTTAAGCCAGAACGCTAGGTTGAACCAGTAGTGACCGGTTGGTTCAACGCCGAAGATGACATTGGTCTTGTTAAACTGGAGCATTAGAGCTTGCATCCACTGATATAACTTTTCATATCCTTCGAGATCGTTAGAGAACACAAGGTAGGAACCTCGTTCAATGCCACGATAGTCTGTGGCACGTGCGACATGTTTAAATTTTGCAATGTCGATGCCAATGATGAGATGATGGCTGGTTATACGTTCAATTCGTTGATTTTGTTTAACTGATTGTTTAAACTTCATAATAAGAGCACCTTCCTTATGATGTTGTGGTTGTCGTAGTAGACACCTTTCATCATAAGG
>NZ_JBHVQI010000051.1:0-1894 GCF_042886835.1 Paenarthrobacter sp. NPDC057981 | reverse complement strand
AAAACGCTCGACTGGGATACCCCAGCCGAGCGCCTGCGTGATCTACTAATGACCACCTAACACCAACAGTGTTGCAACGACCGGTAGAAACTGCCAAGGTGACTGCCGCCGTCGTGCTTTGGCCGTGTCCCGCCTAGCGGCGGACGACAGGGTTGGACAGGCGTCCGATGCCTTCGATCTCGACCTCGAAGCGGTCGCCTTCGCTGACAAGGCCGACGCCGGCCGGGGTTCCGGTCATGATGACGTCCCCGGGAAGCAGGGTGAATGCGTGCGAGACGATCGACACGAGCTCGCGGACGCCGCGGATCATCTGGTTGGTGCTGCCGTCCTGGCGGATCTCGCCGTTCAGCCGGCCCTGGATGGAGAGGTCCTCGTGGTCAAGCTCTGTTTCAATCCAAGGCCCAAGCGGTGCCGAGGTGTCGAAGCCCTTGGCGCGCGCCCATTGGAGGTCCGTCTTCTGCACGTCGCGGGCCGTGAGGTCGTTGCCGCAGGTATAGCCGAAGATGACGTCGTCCACGCGATCTTCCGGAACGTCCTTGCAAATGCGGCCGATCACGACGCAGAGCTCAGCCTCGAAGGAGACTTCCTCCGAAAACTCGGGAAGGATGATGGGATCGTTCGGACCGATCACCGAGGTGTTCGGCTTGAGGAAAAGCAACGGCTGCTGGGGTACTTCATTGCCGAGTTCCGCAGCGTGGTCAGCGAAGTTGCGGCCAACACCAATGACCTTGCTGCGCGGAATGATCGGGGCCAGGAGCCGAACGTCTTCCAGCTTGTGCTTCACGTGGGTACGTTCAACGCCGTTGAAGAAAGGGTCGCCGTTGATGACAGTGATTTCCTCACTGCCGGGCTCGCCTTCGACAACGCCGTAAAGGGGATCAGAATCAACTACAAACCGGGCGATACGCATGGGCTCAAGCCTACAGTCACCGCTTAGCTTCGAAGGTAATCCAGCTGCGCCGCCACCGACGTTTCCGCCGCCCAGCGGACGGAAGGATCGACGTCGGCGTACACCACGTCCGTCACTTGGCCGACCGTCGCATCAGTGCCAACCTGCTCGAGGGCTGCCCTGATCTGCCCCAGTCGCTGTTGGCGATGATCGCGGTACTCACGGCACTTCTTATCGAGGGCAGGCAGGACCGGACCGTGGGCCGGGAGCAGGATTGCCGGGCCCAGCGCCTCCAGGCGGTCCAGGCTGCTTAGGTACTCCCCCAACCGGCCATCCGGATAGTCCAGCACCGTGGTGCCCCGGCCGAGAATGGTGTCGCCGGTGAGGACCGATCCCTGGGGTCCGTCGTCCGGCAGGTGGAAACACAGCGAATCCGAGGTGTGTCCCGGGGTTGCCAGGACACGGATTTCAACGCCGCCAACGTTCAGGACCTCGCCGTCCCTGAGCTTTTCACCGCCGTGGCAATGCTCGTCCAAGGCTGCCCGGACGGGTGCGCCCGTGAGTTCGTGGAAGCGTGCAGATGCTTCGGTGTGGTCGGCATGACGGTGGGTGATGAGGACGACGTCGACTACGCCGGCCGCTGCCAATTCGGCCAAGTGCTGCTCGTCGCTGGGGCCCGGGTCCACAACGGCCACATGGCCGGAACCCGGCACACCGATCACGTAGGAGTTGGTTCCGTCGAGGCTCATCGGACCGGGGTTTGGAGCGAGCCGGAAGCGCGTCAGTTCGCTGCTGCGATGCAGGGAAGAGGTGCCGTCGGTTGAGGACGGGCCATCCGGAGTCGCCGTTGGTTCAGAAGTCACCATCCCATCTTGGCACTACTTCCAACCCTCCATCACATCCCCACCCCTTCACCCCAACCCTCCATCACATCCCTGCCCTTAGGCCCGCAAAGCGGGCGGGACGTGAGCGAGCGTCTGGAACGCACGACGGCGGCCGGTCACC
>NZ_JBHVQI010000050.1:0-2834 GCF_042886835.1 Paenarthrobacter sp. NPDC057981 | reverse complement strand
GCTAAGACCCACAGCGCCGATGGTACTGCACCCGGGAGGGTGTGGGAGAGTAGGACACCGCCGGACAACCATTAGGTCGAGACCCCCCAACCCACACCGGGTCGGGGGGTCTCCCACACTTAAACAACCCACCAACACTGAAGGCCCCAACCACGACGGTTGGGGCCTTGCACATTTAAACAACAAGCTCCCGAAACTACTCAACAGAGGTTTAGCCGCTGCTGCCCCCGAAAGGTGGGCTATCCGCCGTCGAGCGTTCCACGCCCAACCGCATGCGGCGTAGCGTCGGGGTCAGCGGTCCAGCTGAAGCCGCGACCAGCTCCAAAGGGTCAAACCTCCGAAGACGAGCGGAATCGCGAGGGTGAGGGCGAGAGCCGCAGGCGGAACGGTGCCGGGTGCTATCGCCCACAGTGCCGGTGCGGAGACAGGAAACCAGGGGCCGGCACCTCCGAGAACCGCCACCTGTGCCCCGGCCATGACTCCTACGGTAAGGCCAATTCCGCTGAGCAGTCCGCGGCCGAGGGTTGCCGACCAGGCGGCCGGAGTTGCGATCAGCGCTGAAAGCACGGTGAGTGGGAGGAGCCGGGACAGCCCTTCCAATTCAGCAGCTTGAGGCCAACCGAAGCCCAGAGCGAGACCCAACACCAACAAGGCCGCGGTCAAAAGGGCTGCCACGACGACCGACCAGCCAGCGTAGACAATGAGCTTGGCCAGGGCAATCGTGGTCCGCCGGACCGGCAGTGCGAATAGCCCGGAAATGGTGCCGTCCGTGAATTCCCGGCCATACATCCAGCTGAGGACAATGCCGAACGCCAGCACACTGCCAGCGGCAGTAATCTGATGGGCAGAGGAGAGGTAACCCGCCCAGCCTTCCTGTGAGGCGAGTGGACCGATCTTCGCAAGTGCTGTCTGATTGCCGGAGCGCGCAGCCAGCGTGAATCCCGAAGCCAGTGCGCTGACCCCAAGGAACAGGATCGCTCCGGCTGCGATGACTGTCCGGGAAGATCGCGTCTTGCGGACTTCGACGTCGAGTGCGGCGTGGAGTCCTTCCAATGGCTTATTCATGCAGAGATCTCCGGCTTCCTGGTTTTATGGCGGGCGTCGTCGCTGTGCACCAGGGCAAAGAATTCCCGCTCTATATCTGTGCCCTTTGGATCGATACTTCCGATGACGCGGCCCGCATTGATGACGGTCACCCTGCTGGCCACCCGTGCCACCTCATCCAAATGGTGGCTGGAGACGAGGACCCCGGCCCCCCGTGCAGCACGCCGCAGCAGGCTTTCGCGCAGAAGGATGACGCCGGCAGGGTCCAGGGCGTTTGTCGGTTCGTCCAGCACGATGAGCTGAGGGTCGTGTTGGAGGGCTGAAGCGAGTCCCAGCCGCTGGCGATTTCCGAGCGAGAGTGAGCGAGCCGGGATGGGGGCATAACGGCGCAGATCCAGCTCATCGAGCACATCGTCCACGGTTGCCTTGATGTCAGAGATTGGGATGCCGCGGAGGCGGGCCCCGATCTCCAGATTGGCCCGTCCTGTCAGCTCGCCGTACGCAAACGGGTACTCGATAAGCTGCCCCACACGGCTCCATGTGTGCGACGGGGCGGCCCTCACCGTGTTTCCGAAGATTGTCACGTCGCCGGAGTCGGGGACCAGCAGGCCCAGCAGCAGCCTCATGAGCGTTGACTTGCCCGCGCCGTTCAAGCCGACCAAGGCATGGATCTCACCCGCGGCGACGTCGAGGTCGAGCTTGTGAACACCGCCGCCGGAGCCGAACGAGCGCGAAACACAATGCGCCGCGAGCAGGATCTCAGCCATGGTTTGCCTCCAGAACGTCGAGGGCGGTATCGATCGTTTCGCCGAGGGTAGCTTTCTCCTGTTGTGACCACTCGATGAGCGCAACGGACATGGCCGCTATGACCGCTGCAACCGCCACGCGCGCCTGCAGGGGATCGCTGCCGTCGGCGATCAAGGCATCGGAGAGGGCCGTTTCAGTGCTGGCATTGTTCCTGGCAACGGCAGCTCTCAGTCCGGGCGTGGCCGCCACAATGCGAATACGCCTTTTGGTGAAGTCATCCGCCGGCTCGGGGAGCGTGCGCCAGGCGGCTCGAATTCCGTGGATGGTTCGGCGTAGTGGAGGCCCCGGCGGCTGGTCACGTACGGAGGAAGCAAGCAGTGGGTCGTAGGGATCATCCAGCAGCAGCTGGTCCTTGGTGGTGAAGTGCCGGAAGAAGGTCATTTCAGTGACCCCTGCGGCTGCCGCAATCGCGGTCGCAGGGGTCTGTTCGTAGCCGTCGCGTTCGAAGAGCTCCAGCGCAGCGTCGATCAGTCTGGACCGTGTGCGCAAGGCCCGCGCGTTTAGTTGGTGTGGTGACTCCATGGGCTGATGTTAGTCACTAACAATTCAAATCGGCAAGAGTATCCGGCTGAATCGGGTTCCGTGGGGCCTTCAGCTGATTGGGGGCAGGCCGCTCACTATGGCTCCCTCGAGCGCTTCAGCGGGCGCGCCGCCCCGGTGTTCGACGGCGGTTTGGTGGGGTTTTGGGGGTTGGTGTGGGGGTGTTGGGTGGTGGATTTGCGTTGGGGTTGTGGGGCGTGTATTGTTTTCTGAGTCGCCGGGTGCGAAACGGAAAGCCGGAAGGTGTGTACGGTTCGGTAGGCGGCCAAAAATAACTCTTCTTTTCCAATGGCCCTGTTGTGGTGCGCTGCTTTGTGTGGTGTTCCGGTCGGGGTGATGTTTTGGGGGGTCTGTTGTTTGAGAACTCAATAGTGTGCCAAGTTTGTTGATACCGATTGTTTTTTGATTGGTTGAAATTTTATGCCAGGTTGCTGCGCACCCCC
>NZ_JBHVQI010000049.1:0-2839 GCF_042886835.1 Paenarthrobacter sp. NPDC057981 | reverse complement strand
AAGCCCACACCAACTACCAAACCCGCGCCCAGCAAACCCTGGCGGCCTAACCCAAAACAAACAACGAACCTGTCTCAAGAAATTGACGACCGCAGAGAGAGCGTCAGGCATTTGGGGGTGGGATGTGAAAGAGGGTTGGCCGGAAGCCGTAGGGATGTGGGAGGGCGTCCGTATTAGGCTGGAGGGCGTGACCCGTTTGATCCTCGCCTCCCAGTCCCCCGCCCGCACCAAGCTCCTCACGGAAGCGGGCATCGCGCACGACATCGTGGTCTCGGACGTGGATGAGGACGCGGTCCAGGCCAGGTACGGCGTCACCGATGCACACGACACCGCACTCCTGCTGGCCCGCGCCAAGGCAGAGGCGGTCGCCGCCCTTCCCGAAGCGGAGGGCTCGCTGGTGATCGGTTGCGATTCCGTCTTCGAATTCGACGGCGAGTCCCACGGCAAGCCCTACACTGCCGACGTCGCAAAGGCGCGCATGCTCCGCATGAGCGGCTCCAAGGGCGTCCTCCACACGGGGCACTGGCTGGTGGACTGCCGGGAGACTGCAGTAGGCGTCGACGACGACGAGACGGCCGAGGGCACGGGCGCCACCCTGGGTGCCGTCTCAAGTGCGGAAGTACACTTTGCGGAGATGTCCGAAAAAGAAATCGATGCCTACATCGCCACCGGGGAACCGCTCCACTGTGCCGGTTCCTTCACCATCGACGGCTTGGGTGGGGCGTTCATCCGCAAGGTCGACGGCGACCCGCACGCCGTCGTCGGGCTTTCCATCTCCACCCTTCGGGACCTCCTGGTCCACGCGAAGGTGAGCGTCACGGAACTGTGGGCGTCGGACACTCAGGAGAACACTTTGTAGCAACCCTACAAAGGAACGGCGGTTCACACACGGAATCCCCCATCAATATGGGCGGAACCCTCACAACCACGCTAGGCTCCCTGAAGGACAGAAGGAGTCAACAACTTGTCAGCTAACCCGGCGCAGCCCATTTCCAGCCCTCTTACCAAGGTCTTGATTGCCAACCGCGGCGAAATCGCGGTCCGCATCATCCGAGCCGCCCGGGACGAAGGCATTGCCTCCGTGGCCGTGTACGCGGACCCGGACCGCGACGCCCTGCACGTCCGCCTCGCCGACGAAGCCTACGCTTTGGGCGGCAACACGGCCGCAGAGTCCTACCTGGTGATGGACAAGATCATCGACGTCGCCAAGCAGTCGGGCGCTGACGCCATCCACCCCGGGTACGGCTTCCTGGCCGAAAACGCCGAATTCGCCGCCAAGGTCATTGACGCCGGAATCACCTGGATCGGCCCCTCCCCCGAAGCCATCTCGGCCCTGGGCGACAAGGTCCAGGCCCGCCACATCGCCGAGAAGGTCGGCGCTCCGCTCGTTCCCGGCACAGCCGACCCCGTCAAGGACGCGGACGAGATCCTCAAGTTCGCCGAGGAGTTTGGCCTCCCCGTCGCCATCAAGGCCGCCTTCGGCGGCGGTGGCCGCGGTATCAAGGTGGCGCGCACCATGGACGAGATCCCGGAGCTTTACGAGTCCGCCGTCCGTGAAGCCACAGCAGCCTTCGGTCGCGGCGAGTGCTTCATCGAACGCTTCCTGGACGCCCCCCGGCACGTCGAGACCCAGTGCTTGGCGGACTCCTTCGGCAACGTGGTGGTTGTCTCCACCCGCGACTGCTCCCTGCAGCGACGCAACCAGAAGCTCGTCGAGGAAGCTCCGGCTCCGTACTTGAGCGAAGAGCAGAACAAGCGCCTCTACGAATCCTCCAAGGCCATCCTGAAGGAAGCCAACTACCTCGGCGCCGGAACCTGCGAGTTCCTGGTGGGCCAGGACGGCACCATCTCCTTCCTGGAAGTGAACACCCGCCTTCAGGTGGAGCACTGCGTCTCCGAGGAAGTTACCGGCATCGACCTCGTCCGCGAACAGTTCCGCATCGCCCGCGGCGAGGCGCTCGGCTACGACGACCCCGAGGTCCGCGGACACTCTTTCGAATTCCGCATCACGGGCGAGGATCCGGGCCGCAACTTCATGCCCGCGCCCGGCACCATCAGCACGTTGAAGAACCCGACCGGCCCCGGCGTCCGCGTGGACTCAGGCGTCGAGCAAGGCGACATCATCAGCGGCAACTTCGACTCCATGCTCTCCAAGCTGATCGTCACCGGCGCCACCCGCGAGCAGGCGCTCCAGCGTTCCCGCCGCGCCCTCGAGGAAATGGTGGTTGAGGGCATTCCCACAGTCATCCCATTCGACCTCGCCGTTGTCACCGATCCCGCATTTGCTCCTACTGAGGGCCCCTTCCAGGTCCACACCCGCTGGATTGAAACGGAATTCGTCAACAGCATCCCCGCCTGGTCTGCTGCAGGCGCCAACGCTGAAACGCCCGACGCCGGCGAGCGCCAGCGCGTCGTCGTCGAGGTTGGCGGCAAGCGCCTTGAGGTGGTCCTGCCCTCCGGCCTGGGTGCCGGCGTCGCCACTGCCTCCACCGGGACGGGCACCAAGGCAGGCAAGTCGAAGAAGCGCTCCCGCTCGGCCGGTGCCGCGGCGGCTGCCGCCGGCGGCGACGCCCTGACCTCTCCCATGCAGGGCACCATCGTCAAGGCATGGTCCTCGGCTGCGCCCACCCTATGGGCCCCCTGCGGCTGGCCGACCTGATCGGCCTCGACACGGTCGCCTCGGTCGCCGACTCCATGTACGCCGAGTACAAGGAGCCGCTGTACGCCGCTCCCCCGCTGCTCCAGCGCATGGTCGAGGCGGGCCGGCTGGGCCGGAAGACGGGCTCCGGGTTCTACGCCTACCAGTGAGCCGGCGCCGAGGGCCGCACGAGCCCCGGCC
>NZ_JBHVQI010000048.1:0-3812 GCF_042886835.1 Paenarthrobacter sp. NPDC057981 | reverse complement strand
TGTCCGGCGGTGTCCTACTCTCCCACACCCTCCCGGGTGCAGTACCATCGGCGCTGTGGGTCTTAGCTTCCGGGTTCGGAATGGGACCGGGCGTTTCCCCCACGCTATGACCGCCGTAACCTTGTTACCCGACCCTGGCCCCGTGCGGGGGTGGGTGGGAAGACTGTGGTTACAACATTGTGGTGTTGTTATTGAGTTGTTGGTTCCTGTGACCGTGCCCCGTTCGGGGGTGGGTTGTTGGTTGGGAACCACATAGTGGACGCGTGCAGTGTGTGTTGTGTGGTGTAAGTTGTTGGCCTATTAGTACCGGTCAGCTTCACGAGTCTTTAGTCCTCGCTTCCACATCCGGCCTATCAACCCAGTGGTCTGGCTGGGGGCCTCTCACACAATATGTGTATGGAAATCTCATCTTGAAGCGAGCTTCCCGCTTAGATGCTTTCAGCGGTTATCCCATCCGAACGTAGCTAATCAGCGGTGCACTTGGCAGTACAACTGACACACCAGAGGTTCGTCCGTCCCGGTCCTCTCGTACTAAGGACAGCCCTTCTCAAATTTCCTGCGCGCGCAGCGGATAGGGACCGAACTGTCTCACGACGTTCTAAACCCAGCTCGCGTACCGCTTTAATGGGCGAACAGCCCAACCCTTGGGACCTACTCCAGCCCCAGGATGCGACGAGCCGACATCGAGGTGCCAAACCATGCCGTCGATATGGACTCTTGGGCAAGATCAGCCTGTTATCCCCGAGGTACCTTTTATCCGTTGAGCGACGGCCATTCCACAATGTACCGCCGGATCACTAGTCCCGACTTTCGTCCCTGCTCGAGATGTCTCTCTCACAGTCAAGCTCCCTTGTGCACTTACACTCGACACCTGATTGCCAACCAGGCTGAGGGAACCTTTGGGCGCCTCCGTTACTTTTTAGGAGGCAACCGCCCCAGTTAAACTACCCATCAGGCACTGTCCCTGACCCGGATCACGGGCCGAAGTTAGATGTCCAAAGTGACCAGAGTGGTATTTCAACGATGACTCCACCCGAACTGGCGTCCGGGCTTCAACGTCTCCCACCTATCCTACACAAGCCACTCCGAACACCAATACCAAACTATAGTAAAGGTCTCGGGGTCTTTCCGTCCTGCTGCGCGTAACGAGCATCTTTACTCGTACTGCAATTTCGCCGAGTTTATGGTTGAGACAGCGGGGAAGTCGTTACTCCATTCGTGCAGGTCGGAACTTACCCGACAAGGAATTTCGCTACCTTAGGATGGTTATAGTTACCACCGCCGTTTACTGGGGCTTAAATTCTCAGCTTCGCCCACAAGGGGCTAACCGGTCCTCTTAACCTTCCAGCACCGGGCAGGAGTCAGTCCGTATACATCGTCTTGCGACTTCGCACGGACCTGTGTTTTTAGTAAACAGTCGCTTCCCCCTGGTCTCTGCGGCCCACACCCGCTCACGGAGAGCAAGTCTCCATCACGGGGCAGGCCCCCCTTCTCCCGAAGTTACGGGGGCATTTTGCCGAGTTCCTTAACCATAATTCTCTCGATCGCCTTGGTATTCTCTACCTGATCACCTGTGTCGGTTTGGGGTACGGGCGGCTAAAACCTCGCGTCGATGCTTTTCTAGGCAGCATAGGATCACCGGATCCCCCCAAACGGGAGTCCCATCAGATCTCAGGCACGTGCTCGAAGCACACAGGAACGGATTTGCCTATCCCTGACCCTACATCCTTAGACCGGGGCAACCATCGCCCGGCCCGGCTACCTTCCTGCGTCACACCTGTTAATACGCTTACCTCCCGGGATCAGGTCCCGCGCTCGGCCAAAACCCACAACACCACAAGGGTGAGCGGGCAGGCTCCGGGCGGTTAGTATCCCCCGCTTGGCATGGGCGGTTTTTCGCCGGTACGGGAATATCAACCCGTTGTCCATCGACTACGCCTGTCGGCCTCGCCTTAGGTCCCGACTTACCCAGGGCAGATTAGCTTGACCCTGGAACCCTTGATCATTCGGCGGACGGGTTTCTCACCCGTCTTTCGCTACTCATGCCTGCATTCTCACTCGTGTAGGCTCCACCGCTGGTTTCCACCGCGACTTCACTGCCCACACGACGCTCCCCTACCACTCCACACCCCTGAACCACGAAGGCTAGGGTACTGTGTGAAATCCACAACTTCGGCGGTGTACTTGAGCCCCGCTACATTGTCGGCGCGGAATCACTTGACCAGTGAGCTATTACGCACTCTTTCAAGGATGGCTGCTTCTAAGCCAACCTCCTGGTTGTCTTCGCAACTCCACATCCTTTCCCACTTAGCACACGCTTAGGGGCCTTAGTTGGTGGTCTGGGCTGTTTCCCTCTCGACTATGAAGCTTATCCCCCACAGTCTCACTGCTGCGCTCTGACTTACCGGCATTCGGAGTTTGGCTGACGTCAGTAACCTTGTAGGGCCCATCGGCCATCCAGTAGCTCTACCTCCGGCAAGAAACACGCAACGCTGCACCTAAATGCATTTCGGGGAGAACCAGCTATCACGGAGTTTGATTGGCCTTTCACCCCTACCCACAGCTCATCCCCTCCATTTTCAACTGAAGTGGGTTCGGTCCTCCACGACGTCTTACCGTCGCTTCAACCTGGCCATGGGTAGATCACTCCGCTTCGGGTCTAGATCACGCCACTACACTCGCCCTGTTCAGACTCGCTTTCGCTACGGCTACCCCACACGGGTTAACCTCGCGACGTAACACTAACTCGCAGGCTCATTCTTCAAAAGGCACGCCGTCACCAGAATCAAACTGGCTCCGACGGATTGTAAGCACACGGTTTCAGGTACTGTTTCACTCCCCTCCCGGGGTACTTTTCACCTTTCCCTCACGGTACTGGTCCGCTATCGGTCATTAGGAAGTATTTAGGCTTATCAGGTGGTCCTGACAGATTCGCACGGGATTTCTCGGGCCCCGTGCTACTTGGGATACTCTCCAGGCGGCACACAACATTACGGTTACGGGGCTCACACCCTCTCTGGCCGGCCTTTCAAGACCGTTCACCTATGCACGCACTCTCACCTCACTGGCCCGGCAGAACCAGAACGGAAAGTCCCACAACCCCGCCCATGCAACGCCCGCCGGCTATCACACATGGAAACGGTTTAGCCTGATCCGCGTTCGCTCGCCACTACTAACGGAATCACTCTTGTTTTCTCTTCCTGCGGGTACTGAGATGTTTCACTTCCCCGCGTTCCCCCCACGCACCCTATGTGTTCAGATGCGGGTCACACAATCACCTTGCAGCGTTGTGCGGGGTTTCCCCATTCGGACATCCTGGGATCAACGCTCGGTTATCAACTCCCCCAGGCTTATCGCAGATTCCTACGTCCTTCTTCGGCTCCTAATGCCAAGGCATCCACCGTGTGCCCTTAAAAACTTGACCACACAAACATGATCAAAAACTTACTCGAGAGAACCACGACCACAAGGGCCAGGTTCATTCATAAGAAATTGCTGTAGAAACACACCCACAACGTGCGTGTGTCCCTAGATGCTCGCGTCCACTATGTAGTTCTCAAACAACAACCCCATCAACCAGACCACCACACCCCAACAAGGGCCCGACAGTACCGGAAGCAGGAACAAAAGAAACACCAGAACGGTCTCTCCCTGCATTGCTGCAAAAAGGTCCTGTTGCCTCAGGACCCAACAGTGCGCCAAACACAACCCCCACAACCAGCACCCCGGACACGTTCCCAACAACCACACCCCAAAGGGCTAAGCTGCCGTACTGGCACCAGGACACCACCATAAAGGCCATGCCAAAAAAT
>NZ_JBHVQI010000046.1:0-8505 GCF_042886835.1 Paenarthrobacter sp. NPDC057981 | reverse complement strand
CACTTATGGCCCATAAATCCCCTTGGGATGGGCCATAAGTGACCCCGCGTTGCTGTATCAGGAGGCGATGGTCAGCTCACCCATTCGGTCCCAGCCGCTGCCTTCGATCTGGCGGCTGATGATCTGGGGCGTCTCGGCGAGGGCCTGGGGCATGTCGACCATGGCCTTCTTGAAGTGCGCGCTGTTGACGTGGGCCTCAGCGGCGTCGTCCTGGAAGGCTTCCACCAGGACGAACTCGTTCGGGTTGTCCACGCTGCGGGACCAGTCGAACCACAGGTTCCCCGGTTCAGCGCGCGTGGCCTCGGTGAAATCTCCCACCAGGTCCAGCCAGCGATCGGACCAGTCGGGTTTGACGTTGAACTTGACCACAATAAAGATCACGGTTGCTGCCTTTCGTTGCACTACGATTCCCTACCATCCTGTCAGAAAGCTAAGGATGCTTAGTCGTGCAGGATGATCTGGTACAGGTTGTGGTCCTGCCAGGCCCCGGCGATGTGGAGGTAGTTCGGCGCCATGCCGATCTTCCGGAAACCCGCCTTCAACAGCACCCGTTGGGAGGCAACGTTGTGCAGGAGGGTTCCGGCTTCCAGTCGATGGAGCCCCAGCTCGCTCCGCGACTTCTCCACGATCACCCTGACAGCGGCACTGGCCAACCCGCCGCCGGCGTAATCTTTGTCGACCCAGTACCCCAGCCCCTCCGCTCTGGAATGGACCACGAACAATGCCGGCCAGATTGAACCTGCCAACAATCTCGTCGCCTGCCGCCAAGGACAGCGGAAATTGCTCCCCGGCCTCATGAGCAGCCAGGCGCTTGGCAATGTCGGCAGCTTGCCACTCCTCGGTGAAGTACTCCTCGGAGCGCATGGGCTCCCAGGAAGCAAGATGGTCGCGGTTGCGCACATACGCAGCAGCGAGTGCGGCAGCGTCGCTGGAACGCAGCAAACGCATGGTGACATCATCGCGCAGCAGGCAGGGTTCGAACATCAGCCCATGGTAAATCAACGCGCGGCGGCCCGCACCCAAGGTGCGGACCGCCGTCGAGCGTTTTAACCCAAACGGGCCAGTTCAGGGCTCCCCACTTACTTCATGGTGCCCTGCGAGACGGAACCCTGGAGCTGGCGCTGGAAGATGATGTACACAATCAGTACCGGCACCACAGTGACTGTTACCGCAGCGAACAAAGCCCCGAAATCGACGGCGTAACCCATCTGGCCTGCGAAGGCCGCCAAACCCTGGGAGAGGACGCGCGGACCGGCCGCGTTGATGGACACCGGGATGAGGAACTGGTTCCAGAGGCCCAGGAAGTTGAAAATAGCCACCGAGGCGAGACCCGGCTTGGCCATCGGCAACATGACCTGGAAGAACGTCCGCCACTCCCCTGCACCGTCCAATGCTGCGGCCTCAGTGATTTCGTGGGGCAGCGACTTGAAGAAGGAGAACAGGAAGAACACCGTGAACGGCAAGGCGAAGCCCACATACACCAGGATCAGGCCGGGCAAGGTGTTCAGCAGTCCCATGTTCTTCAGGACGAAGAACAACGGCACCATGGCCAGGAAGATCGGGAAGGTCAGGCCGGCGAGCATCAGGTAGTAGATGGCCCTGCTGCCAGGGAAGGTGTAGCGCGCCAGCACGTAGGCACACATGGCGCCGAGGACCATCACGATTACCAGTGCGGAGCCTACAACGATCACGGAGTTCAGGAAGTAGCTTCCGATCCCTGCTTCGCTCCAGGCCTTGACGTAGTTGTCGAACCGCCACACGGAAGGGAGCGCGAATGGCGAGGCGAAGATCTCACTGGAGGTCTTGAACGAGGACATGAACGTCCACAGGAGCGGAAGGATCACGATCAGCGACCAGATGGTCAAAGCGGCGTGCGAGACGGCGCCGACCACCTTGTCGCCGGGCGTGGTTGCCGGCGTCCGTGGTTGGAAGTGCAGGGATTTCATTTCCGGAGATGCGACCTTGGTAGTCATCAGTTGCTCACATCCTTGTCGCCGCCGGTGAGCCTGTTAACCGCGAACACCAGGCCGGAGAAGATCAGGGTGGTAATGGCCAGGACGACGCCCATGGCACTCGCCAGCCCAAACTGGCCCTTGCTGAAGGCCGTGAAGAACAGTTGCTGGGCCATGACGAGCGTGGAATTGTCCGGACCACCGCCGGAGTTCAAAGCAGCCATGTAGACGAAGGCATCCAAGGCCAGGATGCCCATGTAGATGTAGGCGGTCTGGATGTTGTCGCGGATCAGCGGGATGGTGATGGACACAGCCGTCCGGAAGCGGCCGGCGCCGTCAATCCTCGCGGCTTCGAAAAGCTCGGCAGGAATGCCCTTGATACCCGCCACGAACAGGACCATGTAGAAGCCGACAAAGCCCCACACGATCACGAACATCGTGGCGATCATGGCCGTGTCCTTGTTGCCCAGCCAGGCGAAGTCCTTGAACTGCTCCAGGCCTATCCCCCGAAGGATGCCGTTGAGCAGGCCACCCGAAGGATCGTAGATCTGGCCCCACATGATGCCGATGGCGATGGCCGGAATCGTGTACGGGAAGAAGGAAACCACACGGTAGAAGCTTGAGTTCCGCAGCCCCTTGATCTGGCCCTTGCTGCTGCCGCCCACCGTGACCATGGTCGCGAGGACCAGGCTCAAAATGATGGTGACGATCGGCAGGACGATAACCAAGAGGATGTTGTTGGACATGGCCTTCATGAAGATGTCGTCCGTGAAGATCTTCGTGTAGTTCTCAAAGCCAATGAAGTTCGGGTTGGGCGAGAAGCCTGACCAGTCAGTCAACGAGTACTGGAAGGCCTGGATGAAAGGCCAGATCACGAACAAAAGGTAGATTGCCAGCGGCAGCCCGAGGAACACCGCAAAGAAACTGACTTTGTCCCAGGTCAGCGGCTTCCGCCGCCTCTTGACCAACTGCGGTGGCGCCATCGCCGGAACGACGGCGGCCAGGCCGTCGTCGTTCCGGCTCTGCTTTGTTTTCACTACGGTCACTTCACTTCGATCTTCTTGACCGAGCTGTCATTACGGACCTTGTCGGTGATGTTCTGAAGGGCGGACGTCAGGGTTGCGACGTCCGACTTGCCGTCCAGGAAGGTGTTCCAGACAACCAGCTGGTCCTTGTTGGTCCCGTAGAGGTCAATGAAGTTCCAGGTGTAGACCTTGTCGCCGGCGTCGCCCAGCATCTTGGTCTGCGACACCAGGGCGGTGGAACCGAACCCGTCGGCCGGGACGGTGTCCTTGACGATGGTCGGTGCCAACTTGGTCTTGGCAAAGTTGGTGGCTGCTTCCTTCGACAGCATGATGCGGAGCATTTCCTTGCCACCGGCAGCGTTCTTGCCCTGGGACGGGACAATGTAGGGCTCGCCGGCGGCGCTGTGGATAGCGGTGTACGGCATCTTGGGGCTGGCAGTGACCGACGGGGCCGGGGCACCCATCATGTTGAAGCCTGCCTTGGTCTGGTCCTTCATCTCGTTTTCGATCCAGGAACCGGACGGGTAGAACACTGCCTCCTGGGCGTTGCTCCACTGTGCTTGGGCGGCCGTGAACTGGGTGCCCGAGCCGCCCGGCTTGAAGAACCCGGCCTTGACGATCTTGTCCAGCGCCGTGAAAACGGACTGGATGGCCGGGTGGGACCAGCAACCCTCCTTGAGGTTTTCCAGCCCGAGGCGGACCTCGTCCCCACCCTCCTTGATGGCGGAGGCGATGGCGAGTTCCTGGTAGTAGGTGGCGGCTTCCTTGCCCCACACGAACAGGTACTTGCCCTTGGCCTTCGCTTGCTCGCCGAGCGCGTACATTTCATCCCACGTCTTGGGAACCGTCCAACCGTTTTCCTTGAGCAGGGAATCGGAGTACCAGACGGCGTAGACGGTGAGCACGTAGTTCAGGGCCGCGAGCTTGCCATCGAAGGTACCCGGAGCCAGGACGCCTGTGTACAGGGTGTCCTTGATGACCTTGCCTTCGAGGTTCTTCGCCTCCACCACGGGGGTCAGGTCTTCCAGTTGGGCCAGGATGGTGCTGAAGCCGATGGCCTTGGCGCCGGAGTTGTCGATCAGGTCCGGCGGGTTTCCGCCGACGAAGCGGGGCTGGAGTTCCTGGGCGATATCCGTGGACGGGGCGATCTTGGCGGTGGAGCCCGAGTGCGTCTTTTCAAAGATCTTGCCGGCGAAATCGACGTAGTCGATGCCGTAGCCGCCCTTGAAGATCACGGCATCCAGAGTGGCTTTGTCCGCCATTCCGAACGGGTTGGTGTCAGAGACGGTGCCGGTGGGTCCGGTGGTCGTGCTGCCGCCTCCGGCAGCGCAGGATGCAATGGTTCCCCCCATGGGCACGAGTACGGCTGCTGCGAGTGCTCCGCGCAGGAATCCACGGCGGCCGACGGACTGGTGCTGAATGGTCATTTCAATACCCCTTTGTGACTCGTAAGGCCGACTCCGGCGGCTGGGGGCCGTCCAGTCGGACAGTCTGGGCTGACGCTCTGGCAGCACCAACCTTCGTGTGACATACTTCACCACGAATGATCGAAAATCAATATTTCTCAGCAGTTTCGATCAACATTTGTCAAAGCGTGATCTTTTCACGGCCCCTCCGCAAGGGCTTGGCCGCACTCGGTCGCCACGTGGCGGGCCAAGGCCCTGGAGTGCCAAGTTCCCTGTCTTTCCGCCGGATTTGCACCCCCGGAGAGCCCCTCGGCTGCCGCCGTGAGGCTCCCTTTACCGTTCGGAAACACTTTCGAGGCAGTGCGCAAAGCAATCATCCATGGCTTGCTTCGCTCACTCGCAGCAATGGTGGCATGTTCCGGGGCTTTGAACATGGTTTTTCGACTCAGTGCACTCGCAGGACAACTCGCAGATGGTCCCGCGTCTTCTTATCAAGCATCACACCGCTCCTGACCAGCCACCGGCTGAGGTCCCAAGGTACGCAGTATCAATCTAGTCCCATGTCAGCGCCGTGGGGAGGGGTCGATGGAGGCGTGTCAGCTTCCCTTCGGACGTGCCAGCCGGGCCCACCCGAGTTGTTCCTGTTGCTTTCGGCTCAGGGTGGCCACGACCAGGTCATAGGAGTCCTCCACCATGTCCCTGACCATGTCATCCGGCAGGGCGCCATCCAGGCGGACGCCGTTCCAATGGGTCTTGTTCAGGTGCCAAGCGCCAGTGATCTCCGGATGCGCGGCCCTCAGCTGCTCGGCAAGGGCAGGCTCGCACTTCAGGCTCACGGACCAGTTGCCCGGGTCCATGGCGGAGAGCGCGAACATCTTCGCTTCGTGCCTGGCACCACCGGCTACCGCCGCGCGAACCTTGAACACAGACGTCTCTGGACCGAACGGGAAGTCCTCGAAGGCGCCCGGAAAACCAAGGCAGATCTCACGGAGCTGGGAAACATCCATGGAGGGAGCCTACTGGCTTGTCACCGCTGCAGACACTCCTACGCCACCCCCAGGAAATCCTCAAGCAACACCACTTCCAGCCCCGCGGCCAGTTGTGCTGCACGGAAAGCAGCGAGGTCAGCGGCGAACTCAGCCCTGAAATGCATGAGCACTATATCGCCGGGACGGAGCGAGTTGCCCACTTGGTAGTCCATTTTTCCCGCGTTCGCTTTGGCTTCCCAGGTGATGATCGCTTTCATTCCAGCGTCCGCAACGGCCTGGCGCATCACAGTCGAGTAGGCACCCCCTGGCGGACGGAAGAGGGTGGGCCGGCGACCGTATTGCTGGAGGGCGTACTCCTGCATGCCCATCATGTCGTTGAGCTGCTGCTGATATCCCCACTGCCGCACCATATTAATGTTGTGGGTTACGGTGTGGTTCTCCACCAGACTGCCCTGGGCCTTGAACGCATTGAAGAACGCTGGGTTGTCCGCAATGGTGTCCTTGGTCAGGAACAGGGAGGCGGGGTAGTCGTACTCGGCCATGAGCTTGACCGACTCCGGGGTTTTGATGTTCCCGTCATCGATAGTCAGGAAAACCACAGGATGCTTGGTAGGAATCTTGGTGATCACCGACGCCAGGCCGCCCACAATCGGTGGGAGCTGGAAGTCCGGAATGAAGGTCCGCCGGATCCGCTTGGTCGCTGTGGGAGTTGGAGAAGGAGTGGGCGTCACCGAAGGCGAAGCAGTGGGTGCTGCGGCATCGCTGGGAGTGGGGTCCGCCGTCGAACTTTCCGCCCCTGCGGCCGGGGTGCAGGCAGTCAGGCCGGCCACTACGGAAGCGCCAAGGAGACCTAAGGCGGCCCGCCTGCTGGGAACGGATGAAGGCACTGCAGAATGGTCGCCACACATGGCTTTCCCCCGGGGCTAGAGAGATGAGTCAGCAGCAATCTAGCAGAAGAAAACGACCACCAATCACAGGCCGTAATGCCAGCCTTCACGTGCCGGGCACGAGTTGACCACGACGTCCAGGCCCGCGTCCCGGGCGCGCTGGGTGGCGTCGTCGTCAAACACGCCGAGCTGGAGCCACACGGCCTTGGCCCCGACCGCAATGGCCTGGTCGATAACGGCACCTACGCGCTCGGAATTGACGAAGCAATCCACGACGTCGATCGGGTGTTTTTCGGCGGGAATGTCGGCCAGGCTCTTGTAGCCTTTCTCGCCGTGGACGTCCTCACCCTTGAGGTTGACGGGAATGATCTCCATGCCCATCTTGTCCCTTACATACAGCGAAACATCATAGGCAGAACGCCACTCGTTGTTACTAAGGCCAACCACGGCCCACGTTCCTTTTGTCCGCATCAACCGCTCGACGACGGCGGGATCGTTGACATGCATCATGAGCCCAGCCTACTGCCGCCGACGCAGCGAAATCACAGGTGATGCCCGTGGCGGCTCCTCACCGTTCCACCGGATTCTTTGCCTGCTTCAGCTTTGCGGCCTGGGCTTTCAGCTGCCCCACGGGCAGCTGTTCGGAAACTGAGGGAAGGGCGAGGCCGGGAGCGGCAGGCTGGTTCTGCGGCGAGGGGGCTGCCTTCGGCGTCGCCGGGCCGGGGACAGCGGCCACCGGGCCAGTGGCGGCCGGTTGAGGCGTCGCCGGTTCGACGGCGGTGACCGGCTTCTGTTGGACCGGTTGCGGTGCAGCGGCGGGCACCTGCGCCGGGACCGGGACTCCGGCCACCAAAAGGGGGCTTGGTTGCACAGGCTGGATTGGTTGAACGGGCTGGGCTTGCTGCACGGATTCCGGGATCGCCGCTGGATCTACAGATGGAGCAGGCACGGTGCTCACCTTGGGGGCATCGGGGGCGAGCAAGACAGGAGTCTCTGCAGCCTTCCGGGAAGCAAGGCCCTCCCAGAGTCCCGCAAAGGATGGACTCCGCGTAAATCCGGAGCTCGCTGCGGCGACGCCGCTGACACCGAGTCCCATGGCTGCCACCACGGCAACGCCAACCACCGCAGTGCGGTGCTTGTGCCTCCAACGGCGCTTGGAGACGTCATCGTGGGGCCCGGCGAGCATGGCTGCCAACTCTTCGCCGGGCTCAGGTGCGGCCGCATCGGCAAAGTTGCCCACCACCAGAAGCGCTTGGCGAAGGTCCGTGGCGTCGCCAAGATCGGCGTCGAGCAGGAGCTCGTCCACCATCTTCTCGCGTTCCAAATCCTTGAATGTCACGACGACACGTATTCCTTTACTGCCGAATGCTCACGGAGTGCGATAAGTGCCCGCCGTTGCAGCTGCTTCACTGCGCCGGCAGATTTCCCCATGATTCCGGCCACTTGCTCCACAGTGAGACCGGCCACAATGCGGAGTGTCAGGGCTTCCCGCTGCTCTTCGCCCAGGAGTTCCAAGAGCGCCATTACCTCGTAGGGCGCGAACCGCAGCATGGCTTCGGCTTCAGCAGAGCTCGATTCCCTCGCATCCCGCTCGGGCTCAAACTCATGCTGGTCCGGAGCCCGGCTTTCCTTCCGGTGCTCATCGACCATACGAGCGTGGGCTACCGAGAAGATAAAGGTCCTCAGACCGCTGACGCCCCCGCTGATCCCATCCAACCTAGGCAAGACGGCGAGGAAAACATCCTGTGTGGTTGCTTCCGGATCAGCGACGCCCTTGGCCGTCAAATATCCCAAAACCTGACCTGCATACGCCTGGTAAACGGCGCTGAACAGTTCCGCGTTATTGCCTTGGAGTGCGTGAAGCGCTTCGTCGGTCAATGCGTCGGTCACAGAATTGGGACTTTCGATCGGCGGCTGGTCCAGGCTGGGAGCCAGATCATCCGCCTTTCACAACGGACGACCTCACCAAGGGTAACTGCTCGGCCGGGCCAGCCAAAGGAAGAACTCCCCGAGCCGGCGTAACTCCCGGACATGGAAGAGCCGAGCTGGAAGATGATGGGGGACAAATTCCAGCTCGGCCCTTTCACAGACGTAATCGTCGGGGCACACCAAAGGGTTACGCGAAAGCGCAAACTTTTTGAAAGCTCTTCGCCAGAGCCTCGACATGGTTCATCCGACCGTGGCGGGTTGGTGTCCGGGTAGGGGTGGGGCTGTGGATTGGTAGTCGTGTCCGGTGGGGGTTTGGA
>NZ_JBHVQI010000045.1:0-8847 GCF_042886835.1 Paenarthrobacter sp. NPDC057981 | reverse complement strand
CCGGCTGCGAAGCCGGGGGGGGGGTGCGGGTCTGCCAAATAATAAAGTTTCCGCGGGGGGTCGGTCGCCTTAACAAGGCGACCGACCGCCGTCGTGGTTTATGACACGGCGGCGAAACCATCGAACACCAGCGCAATTTTTGCTCAAGATGAGCACAATGTTGGCGCAGCAACGCCGGGCTGCTGCCCAGAGCCTATGCCGAGGCGCCGTCCACTACTTGGACACCCTTCGAGAAGGCGAGTACCGCCTGTCCCGCCACGGCTGGGATGACAGCAGCCTTACTAAGTAGTCCGGGCCGAGAAGGCGAGTACTCGCATCCCGCAGGTGGGTATTGAGGTGCCTTGTTCGAACGAAAAATTGAGGTATTCCGATTCCTGGCCATCGGACTTGCCATGCCTGAACCATTGGGTGCATCGCTTCATCCGCCAGCAAAGGCCGGATGCTGGGGGTTGCACTGCGGCTCCCCGGACCAGATCAACCAAGGAGTCACATCATGCGCAAGCTTTCCAAGAAGAGCCGGGTCACCGCCGCAGTCGCAGGCGTCGCACTGGTAGCAGTGGGTGGCGGAGCCGCCTACGCCTACTGGACCACCACAGGCTCAGGCACCGGAACGGCTACCAACTCGTCCGGCGGCGGAACCGTCACCCTGCACGCCACCTTCGCGGGCGGCCTCGCTCCGGGAAACTCCGTCCCGGTGACGTACACCGCTGACAACTCCACCACCTCAAGCACCGTGGTGGGCGCGCTGAACGCCTCGGTGACCACCAATGTGGCCGGCTGTCTGCCTGCGTGGTTCGAAGTCACCGCCGTCACGTCCAACAGCCCCGTCGCGGCCAACAGCACCGGTACCCAGGTCGGTTCCGGAACGCTGAAGTTCAACGACAGCACCACCGTCAACCAGGATGCCTGCAAGTCGGCCATCGTGACGGTCACCGTCGGCAGCCTCTAAGACCTCGACGCCGGGGTCCGCCTTGTGAAGGCGGACCCCGGACCATTCTGTTCCCCGCCTTCTCCAAAAGCACGCAAGCCAACGTCCGAAAAGAGCTTCCATGGACCACCGCCCAGAGCGCACCGTACCGTTCCACCGAGGTGGAGTCCTGCGTGCGTTGCTGCTGGCCCTGCTGGTGGCCGTCACGCCGATTGCGGCCCTCGCTGCCAGCAACGGCCAGGGAAGCGGGCAGGGAAGCGCGGCAAAAGCGCCGGTGGGCATCACTGTGGCGTTGTCGCCGTCGAGCCGGACGGTTGACCAGGGACAAGCTGCCACGTTCACGGTGTCGGCCACGTCAACGGGGGGATTCGTCGGAACTGTTGCGTTTTCAGCCAGCGGCCTGCCGGCCGGCGCCACCGCCAGTTTCGCTCCGGCGTCGGTTTACCTCACCTCCGGAAGCACCGCCCAGGCGACGCTGACCGTCGGCACTGCCACCACGACGCCGGTTGCCAAGACCGATTTCACGGTCAAGGCGAGCAGCGGAACGGTCGTGTCCAACACGGCACCCGGCCAATTGCAGGTCCTGGAAGTCAAGCGGAATTTCGGCGTAACGGGGACAGTGAAGGGCTTGCTCGCACCGGGTGTCTCACAGTCCATCGAACTGGAGATCTCCAACCCGGAGAAAAAGAGCATCGCCGTGACCAATCTTTCCGTGTCCATCAGCCAGGTGGTCCGAACCCAGGCGGCAATCGCGGCCAACCTTCCCTGCACTACGGCTGACTACAAACTCACCCAATACTCCGGCGCATATCCGTTGGCAGTGGACCCCGGTGTTCGAACACTTTCAGCGCTCCGCGTGCCGGAATCAAGCTGGCCCCGGATCACCATGCTCGACACTCCCAAACTCCAGGATGGCTGCAAAGGCGCCACCATCCAGCTCACGTACTCCGGGACGGGACAAGGCAACTGACATGAAGACCACAGCCCGGACACCGCGTATCGCCGCATCTGGCCGACTTGCACGAACCGCCGCAGCCACAGTAGCTCTGTGTGTGCTTGGTGGGGTTGGAACGGCCTACGCCTACTGGACCGCTTCCGGCGTCGGGAGCGGGTCTTCTACCAATGGCACGATGCAGAATGTTACGGTGAGCGCCCTTGTCCCTGGGGACACCGTGCAAACCAGTTTGGTTCCCGGAGGAAGCGCCGACGTCCTGGTGCGCGCCACGAACCCCAATCCCCATGCGGTCACGATCTACGGATTCGCAGCCAACGGGACTGTTTCTGTCGACGACGCCCACGCGTCCTGCACCACCACCGGAGTAACTTTCACACCCCCCGCCGCGCCGCTCAGCCCGCCCATCACCATCGCGGCGAATAGCTCCATCCTGGTGACGTTGCAGGGTGCAGCCAGCATGGGCGCCACATCCATGTCCGCCTGCCAAGGCGCCCAATTCGCCATCCCCGTGACGCTGGAGGTACGGAAGTGAGCCAGGACCGTCAGCCTTCGCGCATCACCATGGGACGGTGGAACCGCCTCATGGTCATTGTCTTGGGCATGCTCCTCATCTCCTTTGCCAGCCCTGCGGCCAGCGCCTTCTGGGGTTCCGTCAGCAGCGGCTTCGGCGCCGCGAAGGCCGACTCCGTGGCCCAAGGGGCAAAGCCGACCACCATCGTCACCGGCACCACCGTGACGGTCAACTGGGCGGCCAGTACGACGGCGGCCGGCAAGTCAGTGACCGGCTACAGCATCGGCCGCTACAGTTCGCTCAGCGGCGGTACGCGGGTGGCCGCCACAGGAACGTGCCAAGGTACGATTTCCGCTCTTTCCTGCACCGAGTCCAACGTCCCGGCCGGCACCTGGTACTACGCTGTGACGCCCATGTTGGCCCTCTGGCAGGGTGCCGAGAGCGCCCGTAGTGCGGGGACCACCCCCATCACGGACACCACGCCGCCCAACGCCCCGGTGATCAACGCCGTCGCCGTGATCAATGCGGCCCTCGCGGACAAGGTTCCGGTGAGTGGCACCGCCGAGGCCAACTCGTCGGTCACCCTCACTGTTTCAGGTACAGGTGGCCAGCCGATATCGCAGACGATCACGGTGAATGGTTCAGGGAACTGGACGGCCGCGTCGGTTGATGTCAGGGGATTTGCCGACGGCACGATCAACTACTCGGCCAAGGCCACTGACGCGGCCGGAAACGTCAGCGTCGCCGGAACTGCGACGTCGTCCAAGGATGCGACAGCCCCGACCATTACAAATGTCCAGCTGGGCAACGGTGGAACCGCCGGCAAGATCGATAAGAACGATACCGTCACCATTACCTTCTCGGAGTCACTGAAGGCCAGCACCATCTGCAACGCCTGGACAAGTAACACTGGCACGCAGACCCTCGGCGGCAACGGACAGGTGACGGTTAATGTGAGCGCCGAGAACGTCCTCACAGTCACCACCAACGCCTGCACGTTGAATCTCGGAAGCCTGGCGATGACCAGTGGCTACGCAGGCAGTGCCATGACCTTTGGAGGAAACGGCAGTAACGCGTCCTCTGTGATCTGGAACCCGGCGGCCGGGGTCAAGACGCTCACCATAACGCTGGGTGGAGCCTCGGGAACTGCAAACACATCAGTAGCAGCAGCTGCCGCAACCCTCACCGCCGCATCGGTCCTCACCGACATCGCAGGCAACCCTCTCAACCCCACAACGTTTACCAACGCATCCCCGGGTGGCTTTTAGACCCAGACGGCCACGCACCACAAGTTCGTGATGCGTGGCACTATCCGCCCCGTAAGCCGCAGTAGCCCAGCAGCCCGGGCGTAACCTTGAGAGCGGACGCCAGCGCCGCCGTCGTACGTTTGATCCTGCGACGAAAGGCGAGCCGCCCCTTGAAGGCTGTAGCGGAAATGTTCACGATGGGTCCTGGAAACAAGGACCACCATCCCGCCCTCCGCTGCGCAGTAGGTGTGTTCGTCCCGCTGATCACGCTGATGCTGATCGGCCGCCTGGACCTCGCGGTGTTTGCCTCGTTTGGTGCCTTTACGGGTATCTATGGGCGCAACGAACCCCATAGCGTCCGGTTCCGGAGCCAGTTGCGGGCCGGCGGTTTCATGCTTTTCATCATTCTCCTGGCCACACTGACTGCCCGTCTTGCCCATGCATGGGGCATCGAAGGTGCGGCCTATTCATGGTTTCTGACCGGCGCTACGACCGTCGTTGCTGGCGTATGTTCGGTGGTGGTGGCTGCGTGGCGTTTGCGGCCGGGCGGCTCCCTCTTTCACATCTTCGCCTTTGCCGCCATCGCCTCGATTCCGGCCCAGCCCCCGCTTGGGGAAGCCCTCCTGGTCGCTGTGGGGACCACGGTTCTTTGCCTTTTGATCGGCATGTCGGCCCGCGTGGTCAAGAGTCACAGGACTCCGTGGAAACGTCCGCCACCCATTCGGCACACCCCCGCCGAGCGCCGGGCGATCTGGTTGGAAGGCGGCGGTTATTTGGTGGCTGCCGGCTTGGCGGGAACGATCGCCACGCTGGTGGGGGAGCGGCTCGGCTTCGGTCACACGTATTGGGCGATGGTTGCGGCGGTGGTTCCCCTGGTGGGCCACTCAACCCGGCACAGGGTCAGCCGCGGCATCCAAAGAATCGCCGGTACTGTGCTTGGGCTCGTGCTGCTGGCCGGCATTCTGTGGCTGAATCCCGCGCCGTGGGCCATGGTCCTGGTGATTGCGGTGTGCCAGTTTGGTGCGGAAATGTTCATCGCCCGCCAGTACCTCGTGGCGCAGGTGTTCGTGACACCGTTGGCGTTGTTCGCCACGCTCCTTGCCGCTCCGGTGGATCCGGCACTGTTGCTGCGCGACCGCATTGTGGAGACCGTCATTGGTGCCGCCGTCGGCGTTGGAGTAGTGCTTGCTCCCGCTGTCTGGCGACGTGCAAGAATTCGTCACCACGCCCCTTGAGGGAGTTGCGTTAGTCACTCGACAAGCAAAAAGCAACGACATCGCCTAGTATTAATTGGTTAGACAAGCGAGATACATGTCTACCAAAGGACTGGTGATGACCGACATAAGCGAACGTCAGGGCTATTGGTACGGGCTGGAGAGCCGCAAGCAGATGGGCGCGGTGGATGTCCTGAACGCACTCAGGGACTACCGGACCGCGGAAGCGGAGATGAGGCGCCGCACGCGCGCATCCATGGGGATGGGTGAAACCGACCTGCTGGCTTTGCGGTACCTTCTTGAAGCCCAGCGTGCCGGCCGCGACGTCGGACCCAAGGAGCTTGCCGTCCGGCTCGGCGTAACGTCCGCGTCCATGACCTCGCTCGTCGATCGTCTGGTGAGGTCGGGGTACGTGGTCAGGGAGCCCCATCCCACTGACCGGCGCGCCCTCATCCTGCGCCCCACCCCGGGATCGGACGAGGAAGTGCGCAGCACGCTGGGGGAGATGCATGCACGGATGATGGAGGCCGCTGAGGCCCTAAGCGGCGAGGATGCTGCGCTGGTAGTGGAGTTCCTCCGGCGCATGAGAAAGGCGATCGACGGCATCGCTGCTGCATGACGGAAACCCGGCCTGAGCGGGCCGGCCGGACTGGACATTATTCATAAGTACACATATAACTAGATAGCCAAGCTACTTACTAGTGAATGTGTGGAAGAACGATGACAGTTTCGCTGCGTGAACAAAGCTCCGCACCAGTGGCTGAAACCGCCGTGGAAGTTCTCACGGACCAAGTAGTTCCCATGGGACCCGTGCACTGTGGGTCGCACATGGCCATCTCCGCCGGACCCGCTTACGACGCCATGAAGTGGGTCTCCGTGGAACCCATCTGGCCCGAATGGGCTTGCGGATGCGGCTTCCGGATGGACATCGATGCCCTGGATCCCGTGAGCGCCGTATGGATCGCGGCCCTTCGCAGGCAGAGCCTCCAGCACGAGCTGGCCATTTCCCAGAACACCCTCACGCTGGCCTTCAAGAAGGCGGTTGACGCCGGCGTCAACCCCAGTGCCCTTGCAGAGGTAGCAGGAATCCCTGCTGCCGAAATCGAAACCCTCCTCGGGTGACAACGCTCGACGTTGCGGCTGTCCGCGCTGATCGCGGAGCCGCAAGTGAATGCGCTGTGCACCCCGGAGCCGCGGCGCACCCGGAGGTAGTGGTCGCTGGCCGGTACCGTCTGGCTGGTCCCCTGGGTGGAGGCTCGGAAGCCTACGTCAAAGAGGCGCTCGACCTCCACACAGGTAGTGCCGTGGCCGTCAAGATCTTCAGGAACCCTGACCCCGTCAGTGATGTCCCGTTCCGCAGGGAAGTGGGTATCCACGGGCGGCTGCGGCACAAGAACATCGTTCGGGTCCTCGATTCCGGCGCCACCGGGGAAGATCACGGCGCAGAGAGCCGCAACTTCCTGGTGATGGAGTTGGCGGAAGGAAAGGATCTGCGGAGCATCCTGCACCAGCAGCCGGCAACGCCGCGTGAAACAGCGGAGTGGATGGGCGGCATTGCACGAGCACTCGCCTACATCCACCGCAAGGGGATCGTCCACAACGACATCAAGCCCGGCAACATCCTGGTGAACTTCGCAGCGGACCGCGGTGGCCCCGGCGTCGCGCAATTGACAGATTTCGGAATTGCCATCAGCGGCGCTCCTTCCACAACGTCCTCGTCTTCCGGCACCCCGCATTACCTCAGTCCGGAAGAGGTCCGTGGCGGAACGTCCACAGCTGCCAGTGATATCTATTCGCTCGGTCTGGTTGCCCTCGAGTGCCTGACCGGTACGAAAGCATTTCCTGGCCCTCCCCTTGAGTCCATGGTTGCAAGGACTCTTGGGGAACCCCGTATTCCCGGCACGGTCCGGCGGCGCTGGTCCATGGTGCTTCATGCCATGACCGACCCCGAACCTGCCGGCAGGCCGTCTGCCAGCCAGGTTGTCGGAATGTTCCGACGACTCAGCTGGTAGCCAACAATCAGGTCAACATCCGGCATGCGTCCTTATGCCGGACTGGGACCTCCTTACGAAAGAGAGAATGGAAAATGGGCATCATCGGTTGGATTGTTTTGGGCTTGATTGCTGGAGCCATCGCCAAGGCCATCAAGCCCGGCCGGCAGGGCGGCGGATGGATCGCCACGCTGCTGCTCGGCATCGTCGGGGCCATCCTGGGCGGTTGGATCGGCAGCGCGCTCTTCAACGTGGGCATCAACCAGTTCTGGTCGCTCTCGACGTGGCTTCTCGCCATCGGCGGTTCTCTGCTGGTCCTCATCATCTGGGGACTGCTGACCCGCAAGAAGGCGTAGCTTTCCAGAAAGGCCCTGGCTCCGCGGCTCACGCTGCGGGGCCAGGGCCTTTTTGCTTTGGTGGGCGGTTTTACGGTCACAAATACCCCGTACGGCGGCGACTGCGGGTGGCATCAACAGTTCCGCTACGCTGCTCGAAGTCACCACACTTCCGCACGCCAAGGGTCACCAATGACGCACTCTTCAGCCGACACGCCTGCCGCCGCCGCGCTCCCTGAAACAGAACAGGCTCCCGAAACAGGACAGGCTCCTGCAACAGCTCGGGCTCTTGAAACAGCTGAGGCTCCGGCAAACATCCATGGCTACGGCGCAGCGGGTACGGCATTGGGGGCGTTCGGCATGGCCGCAGCAGTGGGCCTGTTGTCCTTGCTTCTCCAGCTTCTGGCGCAGCCTTCATCCGGGACGCTTCCAATGTCAGGGCCGGCTGCGGCCAACGACTCCCTGTGGTCCAGCCTGGGATGGTTCCTCGGCGACATGACCGAACCCCTGTTCTACAAGTCGGAGATGGCAGCGTTGGGTCTGCTCGCAGGCGCCGCGCTGGCTTGGCGGCTTGCCCGCGCCAGCAAGAGGTGGGCCGGCTCCCTGAGCTATGACACCGGGCTGTGGCCCTGGGTGCTGGGGTCGGCGTCGCTGAGCCTGCTGCTGTCCAACCTCGCGTTCGGATGGATGCTCGACGGCGGCTGGCAGCCAACGTTCGCCCCTTTCGTTTGCGTCGCGCCCGCCATGGTCCTCCTTTATGGTCCCGGGTGGCGGACCTGCGCCACAGGGGCAGTGTTGGGAGCCGGCATCGTGACGCCCTTGGCGTTGTTCTTCATCGCTGTTCTGTCCACCCCGCTGGGCTTGCCCCCGGTCGTCGGCAGCGTCCTGGCAATGGCAACTGGCTCCGTCATCGCATTCTCGATTGCCCGGCAGCTGCCTTGGCTTGTCCTGCGGAGACCGCGGCCTGCACCGGTAGGCAACCACCCGGCGTCGGGCGTTGACCAATCAGTCCTCAATGACGCCGCCCGGGCCGCGCGCCGCGTCCTCAAGGACTTCACGGAAACGCACTTCTTCGCCAATGAACTGGCCGCTCTGGGAGTGATCCTGGGTGTGTCCGCGGCGTTCGTGATCGATCCCGGACTGCCGTCGTACGGTTCCGCCTTGCTGCCCCACATCCTGTTCGCGCAAGCCCTGACCTCAGCTGTCGGTGTCGTCCTGTGGCGGCGCTGGTACCGGGACGAAGGCTGGGCCGCGACGTACGCATCCGTGGTGTCGGTGGCTCCCGCTGCCGTTCTGGCCTCGGGAGGTTCGTGGACGGGGATCATCGGCGGGGCCGTATTGGGCGCTGTCCTGGCGCCCCCGATCGCCCGGGCTATTTCCGCGCGGCTGCCGGTCGGATTTCACCCGGTGATCGGCAATACTGCCGCAATGGCGTTGTCGACGGCGGTTGCCTTGCCGGTGCTTGGGCTGCTGAACACCTGACATTCACTGCGGCGGACAACGTGACGGCGGCCGTTTCCGGTGCCGTTCAAGGGCTCAAAATGGGTGTTTCACCTGGTGCTGAGGGCGGCTGCGGTTTTCTTGAGGGTTTCCTGAGGAAGTGTTGCGGGTTTGCAGGATTTGTTCTTGATCCGGGCCCGGCAAAGTAATTCCTGTCAGCCACACA
>NZ_JBHVQI010000044.1:0-12297 GCF_042886835.1 Paenarthrobacter sp. NPDC057981 | reverse complement strand
GCCCCGCACCTTTCGGTGCGGGGCCGGCGTCGTCAAGGGCTGCTTAGGCTACGTTGTTCTCGTAGTCCGTGTCCTTGGTTTCGCGGGTGAACCACAGAGCGACGAACGTGACCACCGCAGCGACGGCCATGTAGACCCCCACCAGCCAGGTGCTTCCGTTCGCTGCGGACCACAGGGCGATGGCCACGAAGGACGCAGGTGCCGCGCCGATCATGGAGGACAGGTTGTACGCCACAGCGGAGCCCGTGTACCGGACGTTGGCCGGGAACAGCTCGGGCAGGATGGCCGCCATGGGACCAAAGGTCAGGCCCATGAGGGTGAAGCCGACGATGAGACCAACCATGGCAGCCGCCTGGCCAGGACCGAACATGGTGAACCAGAGGGCACCGAAGACAAAGATGCCTGCGGTGACGCCCAGCAGGAACTTGCGGCGCCCCCACTTTTCGGCCAGCGGCCCGGAGACAACGGTGAAGATACCGAAGAAGATCACACCGATGATCAGCATCCACAGGAAGTCGGAACGGGAGATCCCCAGACCCGGCACGAACGCGGCAATCTGCTCCGCGGTCATGGGCTTGCCGGCCTTCTCAGCAGCCGCCTGCGCACCTGCCAACGTCGGCTTGGTGCCGTAGGAGAGGGTGAAGGTGGTCATGATGTAGAACAGCACGTAGGTGGCAAACATGATGAACGTGCCTGCGACCACGGGGCGCCAGTGGTTCTTGAGCGTGGCACCCAGGGGAAGCTTCTGGACCTTGTCCTGCTGGACCACCTTGGTGAAGGATGCGCTCTCCACGAGCTTGAGTCGGACGTACAGGCCCACAATCACCAACACGGCGCTCACGAGGAACGGCACTCGCCAGCCCCATGCCAGGAATTGTTCGGGAGTCAGAGCAACATTCATCCAGATGAAGATCACGTTGGCGATGATGAAGCCGATCGGGGCACCCAGCTGCGGGAACGTACCGTAGATGGCGCGCTTTCCCTCGGGCGCGTTCTCGGTGGCGAGCAAGGCGGCACCGGACCATTCGCCGCCCAGGGCCAGACCCTGGAAGAACCGCAGGACCACAAGCAGCAGCGGCGCAAGGATGGCCCACCCGGGCAACGATGCTTCGGGGAGAAGGCCGATAAGGAAGGTGGCAATACCCATCGTCAGCAAGGAAGCCACCAGGGTTCCCTTTCGGCCGATCTTGTCACCAAAGTGCCCGAAGACCACGGCGCCGATAGGCCGCGCGAAGAAGGCGACGCCGAAGATGGCGAAGGCGCTGAGCAGGGCGTTGATGTCGGTGGCATCGGGGAAGAAGAGCTTCGGGAAGACGAGCACAGACGCCGTCGCGTACGCGTAGAAGTCGTAGAACTCGATCGTGGTGCCGATCAGGCTGGCGAAGATCACCCGCCCCCGCGAGTTCACCGGTCGAGTGGACTCGCCTTCCTTGGATGGTGCAGTGGAAGACATGTAGTAGCAGCTTTCGTTCACGCCGTGCGGTGCCTGAGCGCACCACCCGGAGAAGGATTATTTGAGAGTTCAATAATAGTTCCCGCCGTCCATTCACTGGACAACAATGTCCAGCATGCGGACACATCGGAAAATCCCAATATGTGGCCTGCGCCACAATACCTCACCAACGCCTCACCGACGCCTCACGCGCCGGTGACCGCTCTGATAGGGAAATGTCACAGCGCGTTTACAAACAGCGACCGTCCGCGAAATGCGCCAAACCTACCTTGGAAGAACAACGACCCCCACCAAGGAGGCACTCCGTGACTGTTGAAAGCACCGCAGATGCACTGGCTCCAGTCCAGTCCACTGCTGCCGCCACCACCGCTCTTGAACACCGCCCCGGCCGCTGGATTGCCAACTGGGATGCCGAGGACAAAAGCCAGTGGGAAGCCGAAGGCCGGGTCATCGCGAAGCGAAACCTGTACTGGTCCATTTTCGCCGAATTCCTCGGATTCGTTGTGTGGCAGCTGTGGTCCATCGTGGTTGTGCAGCTCCCCGCGGCCGGCTTCACGTTCGACACCAACCAGATCTTCTGGCTCATCTCCATCCCCAGCCTCGTAGGCGCAACACTTCGTATCCCCTACACCTTCATGGTTCCCAGGTTCGGTGGCCGGAACTGGACCATTGTCTCGACACTGCTGCTCCTGATCCCCACCACAGGACTGGCGCTCTGTGTCTCGAACCCGCAGACTCCGTTCGGCGTCATGCTCCTCATGGCCGCCCTGGCAGGCTTCGGTGGTGGCAACTTCGCCAGCTCGATGGCCAACATCACCTTCTTCTACCCCGCCCGCGAAAAGGGTTGGGCCCTGGGACTGAACGCCGCAGGCGGAAACCTGGGTGCCGCCGTCGCACAGCTTGTCGTCCCCATCGCCATCACCCTGCTGGCGGCCGGAACGGTAAACCTGCCCATGGCTGGCATCATCTGGATCCCGCTGATCATTGTCGCCGCCTTCGGCGCCTGGAAGTACATGAACAACCTCACCAGCGCCAAGGGTGACGTGGCCGGCTCCCTGGCCGCGGTGAAGGAACCGCACCTGTGGATCATGGCGTTCCTGTACATCGGCACTTTCGGCTCATTCATCGGTTTCGCAGGTGTCTTTCCCAAGCTGATCAAGGACTACTTCCCGGAGTTTTCCTCCATCCACGTCGGTGCAGTGGCATTGTCCCTGGCCTTCCTTGGGCCGCTGGTTGGCTCCCTCGCCCGGCCCTACGGCGGACGCATGGCCGACCGCATGGGCGGGGCACGCATGACCATCACCGCGTTCGCATCGATGGCCATGATCACCCTCACCATGATCTGGACGCTGCCGCTGAAGAATTTCTGGCTCTTCCTTGGCCTGTTCCTCCTGCTCTTTGTCTCCAGCGGCTTCGGAAACGGCGCTACCTACCGTATGATCCCGGTCATCTTCGCGACGTCCAGCCGGGCAGCCCGTTCCGGTGCCAGCAGCGCCGCCACGGCACGCCTCGCAGCGTCTTCCCTCGGCCTGATCTCCGCGATCGGCGCCTACGGCGGCTTCGTGATTCCGCAGGTGCTCAACGCCTCCAACACCGCCAGCGGCTCCTACACCCCGGCGTTCTACGGATTCGTGGCGGCCTATGTCCTGATGCTGGCCGTTTGCTGGGTCTGCTACATCCGCCCCGCCCGCCAGCGCAACACGATCGGACACATCTAGATGCCCAACGGCGCCGATACCCACTGCCCCTACTGCGCGCTCCAGTGCGCCATGACGCTGAGCCCGGCCACCCCTGAGGTGGCGGGCCAGGCGCCAGCGGCCGCCGCGCCTGCCCAACCCGCCGCGCCCCTCGAAGTTTCCGGGCGCGAGTTCCCCACCAACCGGGGCGGGCTGTGCCGCAAGGGCTGGACGTCGGCGTCGTTGTTGCGTCACAACGGCCGTGTCACCGAGCCGCTGCTCAAAGGCTCCGACGGCGTCCACCAACCGATCACCTGGGAGCAAGCCCTCACGCTCATCACGGCCGCCGTCAAGGAGACGCAGCAGCATTACGGGAACGACGCCGTGGGGGTCTTCGGCGGCGGCGGCCTCACCAACGAGAAGGCCTACATGCTGGGCAAGTTCGCCCGTTTGGCCCTTCGCACTTCAAGAATCGATTACAACGGCCGGTTTTGCATGTCCTCGGCCGCAGCCGCCGGGAACCGCGCGTTCGGCGTGGACCGCGGACTCCCCTTCCCGGTCGCGGACCTCGACTCCGCCGCCGTCATCCTCATGCTTGGTTCCAACGTCGCCGAAACCATGCCGCCGTTCGTCCAGCACCTGCAAGGCGCACGCGACGCCGGCGGGCTGATCGTGGTGGACCCCCGCCGCTCGGCTACTGCGGCCTTAACGTCCGACGGCGGCGGCCTCCACCTGCAGCCGACGCCAGGTACTGATTTGGCGCTCCTTTTGGGCATTTCGCACGTAGTGGTCCATGAGGGTTTGGTGGACTCTGCTTTTGTGGCTGCCCGCACCTCCGGCTACCCGGCGGTGGTGCGCAGCCTTAACGCTTTCTGGCCGGAACGGGTCCAGTCCATCACCGGCGTCCCTGCGAACCTCATCCGGGACACTGCACGCCGTCTCGCCCAAGGTGCACGGGCCGGCGGCAGCTACATCCTCAGCGGCCGCGGGGTGGAACAACACGTGGACGGTACAGACACTGCCACGGCCGCCATCAATCTCAGCCTCCTCCTGGGCCTGCCCGGATCGGCGCGAAGCGGCTACGGCACGCTCACCGGACAGGGCAACGGCCAGGGCGGACGAGAACACGGCCAGAAGGCCGACCAGCTACCGGGCTACCGCAAGATCACCGATCCCGCGGCACGCGCCCATATCGCTTCCGTGTGGGGCATCGACGAGTCGCTCATCCCCGGTCCGGGACTGCCCGCCGTCGAACTCCTCAAGTCACTCGGAAAGCCCGACGGCGTCCGTTGCCTTTTCGTGCACGGCGCCAACGTGGTGGTCTCGGCACCGGACACCAATGCCGTCACTGCCGGGCTCAGGGACCTCGACTTCCTGGTGGTCTGCGACTTCTTCATGTCGGAGACGGCGATGGAGGCGGACCTTGTGTTGCCGGTGACGCAATGGGCCGAGGAGGAGGGAACGCTGACCAACCTTGAGGGACGCGTGATCCGGCGTCGCCGTGCGCTGACCCCTCCCCCTGGTGTCCGCAACGAATTGTGGATGATGGCGCGTCTCGCCGAGCTTCTACAAGCGCCATCCACCTTCAGTGACGATCCCCAGACTGTGTTCGAGGAACTGCGTTTGGCTTCTGCCGGTGGCTTGGCCGATTATTCCGGCATCGACTACGCCATGTTGGACCGCGGCGAAGCTGCCTACTGGCCGTACCCCGTGGGCACCAACGGCACTCCCCGACTGTTTGCCGATGGCTTCGCGCACGCCGATGGCCGGGCCGTGATGGTTCCCGTGACCCCGTCCAAGAGGGCCGTGCGTTCATTCGCCGATGATTCGCTGGCCTTGGCCACCGGGCGGCTGCTGGAGCACTATCAGTCCGGTTCGCAGACACGGCGGGTTGCTGACTTGTTGGCCGCTCAGCCACAGGCGCGCCTGCTGATCCACCCCTCCACGGCTGCCTCCCGCGGGATCGCCGATGGCGACTACGCCACGGTGACGAACGCGCGCGGCGAGGTCTTGTGCCGTGCGGAGCTGAGCAACAACGTCCGGCCTGACACTGTTTTCCTGCCATTCCATTTCCCCGGCCAGGAGAACGCCAACCGGCTCACTGAGGCCGCAACCGATCCGATCTCCGGCATGCCGGAATTCAAGACCAGCCGGGTGTGGGTCCGACGCGCAGTTTCCAACCCGGTCCCCGCCGTTCTCGCAGACGCGGGACTGTCATTGCACGCCAAGGAGGCATTGTGAGCGAGCGCATTGTTGTTGTTGGATTCGGGCCGGTGGCCGCTCGTCTGGTGGACGAGCTGCTTCCTTCCGTTCGTTCGGGCTTGGTGCAGCTGCTCGTTGTAGGACAGGAAACCGAGGCTGCCTACAACCGCGTGATGGTCGCCGAGCTTGGGGTGGGGCGTACAACGGCCGGTGCCCTTGCCATGGCGGATGCTGCTGACTTGGAAGCTTCCGGTGTGGAAATCCGGCTTGGCACCACGGTCAGGCGCATTGACCGCGCCCGCCAGACGGTTGTCCTTTGCGATGGCAGCGCTGAGCGCTACGACCGGTTGGTCTTTGCCACAGGTTCACGGCCCGTCATCCCCAACCTCACCGGACTCAATCCCGATCCTTCCGGGCCGGTACTGCCCCGTGGCGTGATCACGCTCCGTGACCTGAAGGACGCTGCCGTTCTGCGTTCGGCGGTAGCCGGGCGCAAGCGCGTTGTTGTCCTCGGCGGCGGCGTGCTCGGCTTGGAGACTGCCTTGGCCGTCTCCGAGGAAGGTGCCCAGGCAACCGTGGTCCACAACGGACCGTTTCCGCTGGGCCGCAGCATCGACCGCGGCAGTGGCTCGGTCCTGACTGCCAGCCTGCGCGCCAACGGAGTCCGCATGGCCGGGAACGCCCGCTCCACCGGCGTCGAAACCGCGGGCCCTGACGAGTCTTTCTCGGCGTTGTTGCTCGCCGACGGTTCCGCGATCGACGGCGACCTGCTGGTCCTGTCCTGCGGCGTCCGGCCCCGGATCGAGTTGGCGGAGGGCTGCGGTCTGCCTGTTGCCGACGGGATCCTGGTGGACCACCACCTCCGTACGCATCACGAGCCACACATGTTCGCAATTGGTGACTGCGCCGAAGTCCGCTGCTCTGATGCCTCCTGCGTTGAGTGCCGAAACGCCGTTGGTCCTTCCGGCCTTGTTGGTCCCGGGTGGCGGCAGGCAGAGTGGCTGGCGGAGTACCTGATGGTCCTTGCCCGGGATGGACAGACCGCCGCGGATTCGCTGGAGCCGCTGGCCGCTGAAAAGCCCGGTGTCATTGTGTTGAAAGCCCGTGGCCTCACCCTGGCCGTGGCGGGCGACAACCAGGCCGATCCTTGGGACGAGGAACTCCTTGTGGCCGGGGCTGCTGCCGGCCGCGCCCGCCGGCAGATCTCGCAGTGGGCAGACCCCGAACACGGCCGCTACGTGAAGATGACCACCCGGGGCGGTGTGCTGGAAGGGCTGGTTGCCGTGGGCATGCCCAGGACTGCCGCTGAACTGGTGATGCTGTTCGAACGCGCCTCCGAGCTGCCCGCGGACCGCTCCTTGCTGCTCCGGCTCGATGGCCCGGACCAACTCGATGCCGGTGCCGCGAACAATGACCCCCAAAGAACCGTGTGCCGCTGTGCCGGTGTCAGCGCCGCAAGTATCGGGGATTCCGTGGTGGAGGGCTGCTCTTCCGTGGCGGAGGTTTCCAAAGCAACCCGGGCCGGGACCGGCTGCGGTGGATGCCACGAGGACATCAAGGGCCTCATCGAGAAGCACTTCCAAGGAGCTGCTGCCTAAGGGCGGGCCGCGGGATCGCTGGAAAGCTGCGGGTTAGCCGGAAGCTTCCGGGTGTACCCGCAGCTTTCCGGCGAAGTCGCGTGGACGCCCCGGCGGACTAGAATTCCGACAGTGAACATCTCTGAACCCGCCCCCGGCGTCCATTTTGTCGAAGGGCCCGCGTCCAACTGGCTCATTGTCCGCGATGAGACAGGTTTCCTCCTGATCGACGGCGGATACCCCGCAGACCAGGGCCTCGTGCTCGACTCCATCCGCCAGCTGGGACTCGATCCTGCTCAGGCCAAGGCCATGCTCATCACGCACGGCCACGTGGACCACATTGGCTCCGCCGCCTTCTTCTCTGAGAGCTACGGGACGCCCGTCCTCTGCTCCCCGGAGGAGCTGGCCCACGTCCAGGGCAAGGAGAAGCATCAGGTCACCATGGGCCAAGTCCTGGCCAGGGTGTGGCGACCAACTGTCTTCCGCTGGATGGTCCATGTCATCAAGGCCAAGGCCCTCCAAGCCAAGCCGGCCGTAAGCGCCGAAGCCTGGACCCCTTCACGGCTCGCTGGCCTCCCAGGCCGGCCTGAGGCAATGACACTGCCCGGCCACACCCCCGGAAACGTGGTCCTCCGGCTGCCGGACGCCGGAGCGATCGCCGTGGGAGACACGTTCGTCAGCGGGCACCCGATCAGCAGCAAGGAAGGCCCACAGATGCTGCACAAGATGTTCCACTCGGACCCGACCGCGGCGCTGAACTCTGCCCGGCAATTGGAAGGCCTGCAGGCTGACGTGATCCTCCCAGGTCACGGCCCCGCCCTGCACATGCCCTTGGCCGAAGCGGTGGCTGCACTGGGCTCCTAAGACACAAAGAGCCCGTTTCGATGGCTTGGCTGCGCAGAGTCCCGTGCAAACGGCACCCTGCGCAGCGAAGCCCCGAAACGGACTCCCGTGAAGCAGCGGGCTACATGTGCACGTGCAGGCGGCGTGCGGCCTCCGAGATGGAGCCGGTCAGTGACGGGTACACGGTGAAGGCGCTTGCTACGTCGTCAACGTGCAGCTTCTGGGTAACAGCCACAGAGATCGGGAAAATCAGTTCCGAGGCGTTCGGTCCCACCACCACGCCACCGATGACGGTGCCGGATCCCTTGCGGGCGATGATCTTGACGAAGCCGTCCTTGGTGTTGCGCATCTTGGCACGGGCATTGCTGAGCAACGAGAGCATCACGACGTCGCCCTGGTACTTGCCAGAGGCGAGATCAGCCTCGGACACGCCCACGGAGGCAATCTCCGGAGAGGTGAAGATGTTCGACGCCACCTGGTTGAGCTTGAGCGGCTTCACGCCGTCGCCCATGAAGTGCGCAATGGCGATCCGGCCCTGCATGGCAGCCACAGACGCCAAGGCAAAGACGCCTGTGCAGTCGCCGGCGGCGTAGATGTTGGGCGCAGTGGTGCGGGAAACGCCGTCGACCTTGATGTGGCCCGATTCGGTCAGCGTCACGCCGGCTTCTTCGAGTCCGACCCCTGCGGTGTTCGGGATGGATCCGACGCACACCAGGCAGTGCGAGCCCGTCACCACGGAACCGTCACCCAAGGTGACCTTCACGCCGTCGTCCGTCCGCTCAACCGCATTCGCGCGGGACTTGGACAAAACGCGGACGCCGCGGCGTTCGAAGACGCCCTCCAGCAACTTGGCAGCGTCCGTGTCCTCGCCGGGGAGGACCTGGTCGCGGCTGGAAATCAAGGTGACCTTGGAGCCCAGGCCGTTGTAGGCGGAGGCGAATTCGGCACCGGTGACACCGGATCCCACCACAATCAGTTCCTCGGGCAGTTCGTCCAGGTTGTAAATCTGGGCCCAGTTGAGGATGCGTTCGCCGTCGGGCTTTGCCGTGGGGAGTTCGCGCGGGTGGGCGCCGACGGCCAAAAGGATGGCGTCGGCGTCGATGGTGCGGGTCCCTTCCAGGGTCAGGACCTCGATGGTGTTGTTGTCGAGCAGTTTGCCGGAGCCGATGACGATTTCCACGCCCAAACGCTCAAGGCCGGCGCGGATGTCGTTGGACTGTCCGTGGGCCAGGTTCAGGACGCGGTCGTTGATGTGCTTGAGGTCGGCGCGGGGCTTGGAGGCCGCGCCGTCGCCGTCGAACTTGACTCCCAGCTCGTCCGCCTCACCGACGCGGGTCATGAGGTCGGCGGTGGCGATCAGGGTCTTGGAGGGCACGACGTCGGTCAGCACGGCGGATCCGCCGAGGCCGGCGCGCTCGACGATGGTGACGTGGGCACCCAGTGAGGCGGCTACCATGGCGGCTTCGTATCCGCCGGGACCACCTCCCAGGATCGCGATACGGGGGGCACTGAAGTCAACTTGGGTGGTCACAATCCTCAATTCTCGCTTATTGCCCCGCAGGCTGCCACTCAGCCCACCCTCACCTCTGCCCCTACCTGATTGCGGTTGACGCAAGGTAGCTTGTACCAGTGAGTAACACTGAGCTGATGAACACAGACCCCTTTGAAGCCGCCCAGGCCGCCGCAGACTTCATAGCCGCCGAGACCGGCGTCGAGTCCCACGACGTAGCGCTGGTGCTCGGATCCGGCTGGGCCGAAGCCGCCGATCTCATCGGCGAGACCACAGCAACCTTGAATGCCTCCGAGGTGCCGGGCTTCCATAAACCAGCCGTGGTGGGCCACGTGGGCACCATCCGTTCCGTACTCACCAAGGAGGGCAAGCGCGCCCTGGTCCTGGGTGCAAGGACGCACTACTACGAAGGCCGCGGCGTCCGCTCGGTTGTCCACGGCGTCCGTACGGCTGCAGCCGCAGGCTGCAAGACACTGGTGCTGACCAACGGCTGTGGCGGGCTGAACGAGGACTGGACGCCTGGCACCCCCGTGCTGATCGGTGACCACATCAACTTGACGGCAACCTCACCGCTTGAGGGCGCAACTTTCGTGGACCTCACGGACCTCTACTCCCCGCGCATCCGGCAGCTGGCCCGGGAGGTCGATTCCTCGCTGCAGGAAGGCGTGTACGCACAGTTCACCGGCCCGCACTATGAGACCCCGGCCGAGGTGCAGTATGCCAAGCGGATCGGTGCGGACCTGGTGGGCATGTCCACGGCGTTGGAAGCCATCGCCGGCCGGCACGCAGGCATGGAAGTCTTTGGCATCTCGCTGGTCACGAACCTCGCCGCAGGCATAAGCCCGGTGCCGTTGAGCCATGCGGAGGTTCTGGAAGCCGGGCAGGCAGCTGGCAAGCGGATCTCGAAGCTTCTGGCGGAGATCATCGCCAAGCTGTAACCGCTCCCTCCGAGCAACGCGGGGTCACTTATGGCCGATGTTTACGACAAACATGGGCCGTAAGTGACCCCGCGTTGTTTTTAACGGGGGCGTAAACGCACAGTAAATTCACAGAATAAAACAGATTTATTGCGCAACATTTGATTCTCGACGGCGGCATATGCCACGCGCGCACGTTGGCAATGTAAGCGCTTGCGCATGTACTGGCGAGTAGCTGTTTGGGCCTCCGAAACACCCTTTGATTTGCGGCCTAACACGTGTCTAGCGTGGAGTCTGTTCCGGTAAGTCGACGTGCCGGAACCACCCGTGGTGAGCCTCCTTCCGGGACTCACCGCCACCTCGAAACGATGGCGTCCTTCGATGACGCCACCAGCGGATCGATGGACGACTGAGTCGAGACCCCAACCGGGGAACAGGGCATGCGCCCCACTCCACGAAGTCCAACACTCCGCGAGAAGAGCAAGCATGAACACGCACTCAAACCCCCAACGGCCTCGGCGGCGTCTGCGACGGGCAGTAGCCGTCGCAGCGGCTGCCAGCGTAGCGGGCACCATCCTGCTGGTGACGCCGGCCGCGCAGGCGAACCTGCCTGCCGACCCGCCGTCGAGCACCATGCCGGCACCCACGCCCGGCTTCCCGCTGCCGTCGCTGCACACCCAGCAGGCCTACGATCCCGCCGCCAACTTCACCTCGAAGTGGACCCGGGCCGACGCCAAGCAGATCATGGCCCAGAGCAACCCCAACGTTTCGCCCGGCCAGAACTCCATGAGCCCCAACGTCACCATGCCGGAGATTCCCAAGGACTTCCCGGCAATGAACGACGACGTGTGGGTCTGGGATACGTGGTCGCTGACTGACGAGAATGCCAACCAGATCAGCTACAAGGGCTGGGACGTTATCTTCGCCCTGGTGGCCGACCGCCACGCCGGCTACGGCTTCGACCAGCGCCACTGGAACGCACGGATCGGCTACTTCTTCCGGAAGACCAACGCCGATCCCGCCAAGGACAAGTGGAACTACGGCGGACATCTCTTCCTGCCCAACACCTCCATCGGCAACACCGAATGGTCCGGCTCCACGCGCCTGATGCAGGGCAACAAGATCAACGTCTTCTACACGGCCACCACGTTCTACGACGTCGCCGAGCGGAACGCAGGCGGCGGCGGGATTGCCCCGGATGCCGTCATCGCCAAAGCCTTGGGCAACATCCACGCCACCAAGGACGGCGTCAGCTTCGACGGCTTCCAGCACACCAAGCTGCTGGAACCGGACGGAAAGCTGTACCAGAACAAAGCCCAGAACCCGGGCTTCGCCTTCCGTGATCCGTACACCTTCAGTGACCCTGCCCACCCGGGCAAGACCTTCATGGTGTTCGAAGGCAACACCGGCGGCACCCGCGGCTCCTACAAGTGCAAGCAGGAGGACCTCGGCTACCGCCCTGGCGATCCCCACGCCGAGTCCGTGGACCAGGTCAACAGCACCACCGGCGCCTGGTACCAGACCGCCAACGTTGGCTTGGCTGTGGCCGACAACAAGGACCTGACAAAGTGGAGCTTCCTCCCGCCGCTCCTGTCCGCCAACTGCGTCAATGACCAGACGGAGCGCCCGCAGATCTTCATCCAGAACGAGAATGGCAAGAACAAGTACTACCTGTTCACCATCAGCCACCAGTTCACGTACGCGGATGGCATGCGCGGCCCCGACGGCGTCTACGGCTTCGTCGGCGACGGCGTCCGTTCCGACTACCAGCCCGTCAACAACAGCGGACTGGCTCTCGGATCACCCACGGACCTGAACATGCCGGCCAACGCGCCGGAAGGTCCGGACCCGCGCCAGAACGGCCGCCAGTTCCAGGCCTACTCGCACTACGTGCAGCCCGGTGGCCTGGTGCAGTCGTTCATCGACAACGTGGACGGCGTCCGCGGCGGTTCCCTCTCACCCACCGTGAAGATGAACTTCAAAGCCGGCGTGACGCAGGTTGACCGCAGCTTCGGCCAGAACGGCCTCGGCCCGTTCGGCTACCTCCCCACCAACGTCCGCGTTGGCGGCGAGGGCCTCTACAAGTAACACCCGGCCCTAAGGCCACGGCGGGGTGCTC
>NZ_JBHVQI010000043.1:0-19194 GCF_042886835.1 Paenarthrobacter sp. NPDC057981 | reverse complement strand
AATGGCGCATCGACATGAAAACCGGCACACCCTGGTTCATCCCCCCACCCCACATCGACCCCCACCAAACACCCCGCCGCAACCACCACCACACAGTGTTTACCGGACAGTCTCCACCGCTCAGAACATAAGCAGGGACACAGGGAACATGGATCGTCTAGGCAGAAACCCTGACCGGCAAACCTGTTTCCAGGGACTCCTGTGCTGCATCGGCTACCTTGGATGCGGCCACTGCGTCCTCGGGAGTGCAAGGGTTCTTGCGTTGCCCCACTACCAGTTCCACGAACGCTGCCATCTCTGATCGGTATGCCTGATCGAAGCGCTCAGCGAAGGTGGCATGCGCCGTTGCGGAAGGAAACACCACTCCCAGCTCAGCAGAGCGCATGGCCATCTGCTGGTCCATGCCCACCAGCACCGAGCGTTCGGAACCTTGGAGTTCCAGCCGGACATCATGCCCGGCCCCGTTGTAGCGGCTGGCCGAGACGGTGCCTACCGTGCCGTCGTCGAAGGTTACAACCGCCAAAGCAGTATCGACGTCGCCCGCCTCGCCGATTGCCGGGTCGCCATTGTTGGAGCCTTTGGCGTAGACCTCTACGATCTCCTTACCGGTGAGCCAGCGGAGGATGTCGAAGTCGTGGACGGAACAGTCGCGGAACAAACCACCCGAAGAGGCCAGGAACTGGACCGGTGGCGGGGTCACATCGCAGGTGACCGCACGCACCGAATGGATCCACCCAAGCTCCCCGGTTTCGTAGGCGCGTTTGGCCTCAAGGTAGCCCGCATCAAAGCGGCGCTGATGCCCGATCTGCACTACTCCGTTCTTTTCGCGGATAAAGTCCAGAACCGGAAGCGATTCCGCCACGTTTACGGCGACGGGCTTTTCGCAGAACACGGGGATACCGGCATCCACTCCAGCCCTGATGAGGTCGGGATGCGTTGCTGTACCCGTAGCGATGACCAGGCCGTCGACGCCGGAGGCGATCAGTTCCTCCACAGATCCCAGAAATTCAGCATCGACACTGTCTGCCACTGAACGTGCATGCTTCTCCGCGACGTCCGTCAGCTTCAGCCGCACCTGCACTCCGTCCTGCGTCAACGCGTCGTTGAGGGCGCTGATGTTGTTGGCGTGCATCACGCCGATCCGGCCCACACCCACCAGGCCGAGGGTCACTACTTTTGTCATTTTTCTGTCTCCGTCGCTGCAGCAGAAGTTGTTCTCCTCAAGGAGACTCTTGATGTGAGATTAGGGCTTGTCAGTTTGTCCTGTCAAACATTTGCATGCAACGACGCCTCAAGAGCCCAGTCCGCGTCCCGCAACACCTTCGCCGCAACTTCGAGTCCTTCAATCCGCCCCAGTGATACATCCTCGTGTTCGATGTTGACCAGCATGTTCGGGTCCACCTCGTGAAGTGCGCGGAGGAATTCGGTCCAGTAGGCGGTGTCATGGCCACGTCCCAGGGCAACAAAGTCCCAGGCGGAGTTCTTCGGCCATTCATTGGCCCATTCGTCTCCGCCAAGGTTGGTCCGGTTCTCCTCGGGTGACAACCGCCTGAAGCTGTTGTCCAGGACCCCATACAAAGCAGCGTTGCCCTTATTGATGCGAACGTCCTTCGCGGCGGCCTGGAACACCAGCGGCCCAAGTTCCCGGACCACAGCCACCGGGTCCATCTGCTGCCAGAACAGGTGCGAGGCATCCAATTCCACGCCCACATGCGTGGCGCCGGTGAGTTCGATGAGCTTGTAGACATCGGCCGTGTTGAACACGATGTTCTGAGGGTGCAGCTCCAGGGCTACTTTTACCCCGTGATCGGCGGCCAGCCGGTCGGTTTCCTTCCAGAATTCCGCCGCCACACCCCATTGATAGTCCAGTACATCCAGTGCCGCAGAGTTCCAGGCGTTGACTACCCAGTTCACCACCGTGGCGCCGGGTTCGCCGCCGGGCAGTCCAGACATGGTCACGACGCGATCCTGCCCCAGCCTGTGGGCCAGTCGGATGGAGCGGCGGATGTCTTCAGCATGCTTTTCGCCGATTTCCCGGCGCGGATGCAGGGGGTTTCCATTGCAGTTCAACCCGGCGATGGAGACACCTGTGCCTTCGAAGAGGCCCAGGTAATCGTCCCTGGCAGCATCCGAAACCAGGATCTCGTCGAACGTAGGAACATGCACCGCCGGAAGAAACCCGCCGGTATTGATTTCGATCCCGGTCAGCCCCAGGTCAGCAATAACCTTCAAAGCCTCCGGCAAGGACCGGTCATGCAGGATTGCGTTGTAGACACCGAGTTTCATAGCGTGATCTTCTTTCCGTTGTTCAGGGCGGATTCGGCAACAGCACCGAGGAGTTCCATGTTGCGAACGCCCTCGTCGAAGGTGGCGCAACGTGGCAGCGACTCCGCGGCAGGAAGGCCGGCGATCTCTTCCAGGAACGCCCGGGCCTGGTAGCTGAAGGCATCGTTCTGGCCGAAACCAACCTCCGGGGCGTCCATCGCGAGGCCGCCCGAAATGTAAGGGTGTCCGGGGCCCAGAATGACCTGCCGGTAGCCGTTCTGCAGGCCCGAGTCGTCGTTCAAGAACAACTGGATCTCAGAAGGGCGGCGCTGGTCGAATTTGGCGCCGCCATTCTCGCAGAACACCTCGAACTGCAGGCTGTTGGCGTGCCCTGCGGCAACACGCGAGACTTCAAAGCTGCCGGCTCCGCTGGTGAACTCGGCGTTGAACGCCGCGTAATCATCATTTTCCACGGCTTCAAAGGTGTCGGACACGGCCACGTGGTCGTGGCCCATCACGGCACTCAGTGGCAGCGGCCGCTTGTCGATCGAGGTGGCCAGACGACCTCCACTGATGGATTGGATGTCGCCGCACAGGAATTCGGAGATATAGGTCAGATGGCTTCCGACGTCGGCGAGCGCACCGGACCCAGGCCCACCCTTGTAGCGCCAGCTCATAGGAGCGGCGGGGCTGAAACCATAGTCCGTCCAGTAGCGGCCGCTGAAGTGCAGGACGTTCCCGAGGGTGCCATTGCGGATGAGATCCCGGATGTAGGCAATGCCAGGGGTCCGACGGAACGTGAATCCGATACGGGCCAAGGTCCCCCGGCCTTCCGCGGACCGGGCAGCATCAGCCATGGCCCGCGCATCGGCCATGGTGTCACTGAGCGGCTTCTCGCACAGAACATGCTTGCCGGCAGCCAACAGCCCTTCAACCACTTCGCGGTGGAGTGAGTTGGCGATGACCACGCTGACCACATCGATGTCGTCAGCCTCCGCAATAGCCCGCCAGGAGGTGTCGTTGCGCTCGTATCCGAACCGCCGCGCGGCCAGGGAGCCGAATTCGGCATTGACATCCCCGATCGAGACCAGGCGTAACGGGGGCAGTGCGGGGCTGTAGAGGGCAGATGCCGTACGGTAGGCGGCAGCGTGGGCCTTGCCGGCCATGCCTGCGCCGATGACGGCGACGCCGAGGCTTTCAGCCATTGATTTCTCCTTTGAAATGTCGCCGCAGCGTGAGCACTGTCCGGCAATTTGTAGCGCTACAATTTTGCGCTTGGATCGATCGTAGCCATGTCCATATGTCCTGTCAATGTTCCAGAGGTTATCCTCGAAAGCAGGAACGAAAGGCAACGAAGATTCCATTGAAAAGCCCCGAAACGCACACCAGCCCCCTGGGCAAGAGGCCCACCCTGTACGACGTCGCCTCCCAGGCCGGCGTCTCGCCGTCGTTGGTTTCCTTGTACCTCAGGGACCCCGAGAGGATCAGCGAAAAGCGCCGGGGAGCTGTGCAAAAAGCGATCTCCGACCTCGGCTACCGCCCAAGCCGCGCCGCTACCACTCTTGCCAGCAGCCGAACCAAAAGCATCGGCCTGGTCATCGACGACTACCGGAACCCGTGGTTCGTTGACCTCCTGCGAGGTATGGAATCGATCCTGTCCGACCTCGGCTACCAGGTGATGCTCGCCGACTCCCGCCCTGGCGAGAACCGCATCAAGGAAGCCACCGACGGGCTACTGGCCATGCACGTGGACGCGCTGGCGCTTGCCGCGGAGCCCAGCGACGCCATGCTGTCCGGAATCTGGGTTCCCACGGTGGTGGCCGGGTGGCGCAACGGCGTCCCCGATGGTGCGGACCTGATCACCAACGACGACGACGGCGGCGGCAGCCTGGCGGCGAACCACCTGTTGGAGTTGGGTCATGTCCGCATCGGTCACCTCTCAGGTTCCGACGGCGCCTCCGCCCACCGGCGGGTCGGTTTCCTGCGCGCGGTGGAGACTGCCGGCGTCGAACCTGTGATCAGCCAGTCAGCTGGCACGTCGGAAGAGGACGGCTATCAGGCAGCCGTACGACTCCTGGACAGCCACCCGGAGACCACCGCGATCTTTGCAGCAAACGACACCATGGCAGTCGGCGCGTTCGCCGCGCTCAAGGCGCGCGGCCTCTCAGTTCCGAACGATGTATCGGTGATCGGCTACGACAACTCGCCCCTGGCGAAGTCGCGTTACCTGGACCTCACCTCAATAGACAATCGAAGCGACCTCGTAGGCGTGGCTACCGCCCGCAGGCTGCTGGAAAGGATCGAGGATCCCGCCCTCCAACCCGAGCAGACGCTGATCGAACCTGCCCTGGTGTTGCGCGGAACCACGTCGATCCGAGGCTGAAACCGACGCTGGAAACGGCTCCGCCCGGAGCCACTGAGGGGCTCCGGGCAGAGATTCGCCGAGAAAGCCTAGTGGCGCTTTGTAGTCGGCTCCGGTGCGGCTTCAGCGACGTCCGCCACCTCGGCCTTGACTTCCTCCAACGCAGCCGAATGCCCGCCCAGCTGCTCCAGCTCATGGGCCAACTCGGCCAACTCCGCACCGCCGGCCATCTGCGCCGTCAGCTCATCCAGGCTGATGTCCTTCTTGTCGTAGTAGCCGATCGACTTGCCGCGCTTGAGCAGGAGGAACCGGTCACCGACGGGATACGCGTGGTGTGGGTTGTGGGTAATGAAGATGACACCCAAGCCACGGTCGCGGGCCTGCAGGATGTAGCGAAGTACGACGCCGGACTGCTTGACTCCCAGCGCGGCCGTCGGTTCGTCGAGAATCAGTACTTTGGCCCCGAAGTACACTGCCCGGGCGATGGCGACGCACTGGCGTTCACCGCCGGAAAGCTGGCCGATCGGCTGTTCGACATCGCGCAGGTCGATGCCCATGTCCGCGAGTTCCTTCTTGGTGATGTCCTTCATCTTCTGGACATCCATGCTCTTGAACGGGCCGAACCCGCTGGTCAGCTCCGAACCGAGGAAGAAGTTCCGCCAGATGGGCATCAACGGCACCACGGCGAGGTCCTGGTAGACGGTGGCGATGCCGGCGTCGAGGGCGTCCCTGGGTGAGTTGAACTTCCTGGCATCCCCCATCACCTGCAGCGTGCCCTCATCGTGCTGGTGGAGTCCGGCGATGATCTTGATCAGGGTGGACTTGCCGGCGCCGTTGTCGCCGAGGACGCAAGTGACGCGTCCATTGTCCACGGCCATGGTGACATCGCGCAGGGCGATGATGTTGCCGTAGTGCTTGCCTATGCCGTCCAGTGAGAGCAGATGCACCGGTGTGTGCGTCAAGGGGTCCTTCTCGTCTTTCAGCAGGGTCTGCTGGTCGATCTGTTGTGCGTTCATGGTTCCGGCCCCTTACTTCAGCTCTGCCCGGCGTTTGACGATGAGGTTGACGATGGTGGCCAGCAGGAGCATCAAGCCCAGGAAGAACTTGAACCAGTCCGGGTTCCATTGTGCGTACACGATGCCCTTGTTGGCCATGCCAAAGATGAAGGCACCGATCGCGCCACCTACGGCCGAGCCATAGCCACCGGTCAACAGGCACCCACCGATCACAGCGGCGATGATGTAAAGGAACTCGTTGCCCACGCCCTCACCGGATTGCACGGCGTCAAATGCGAAGAGGTTGTGCATGCCCAGGATCCAGCCGCAGAAGCCCACGGCCATGAACAGGCCGATCTTGGTTTTCGTGACCGGGACACCCACGGCGCGGGCAGCGTTGGCATCGCCACCCACCGCGAAGATCCAGTTGCCCACGCGGGTGCGCAGAAGCACCCAGGAAGCAATCAGAACCAAGACAATCCAGAAGAACACCGTGATCTTCACTTCCACGCCGCCAATGCTGATGGAGGAGGCGAAAACCGCACGCGCCGATTCGAAGCCATCAAGCTTGGAGATGGACGGGGAAGAGACGCTGCCACCGATCAGTCGGGTCAATGCCAGGTTGAGGCCGGTCAGCATCAGGAAAGTCGCCAGTGTGACGATGAAGCTTGGAAGCTTGGTCTTGACCAGGATCCAGCCGTTGATGAATCCGATGCCCAGCGAGACCACGAGGGCCAACGCAACGCCTACCCAGGCATTCAGTGAGAAGTTCCAGCTGAACAGTGAGGCCGTCAGCGCCGACGAGATCACGGCTACACCTGTGGAGAGGTCGAACTCGCCGCCGATCATCAGCAGCGAAACACCCACCGCCATGATGCCGATGGTCGAGGAACCGTACAAAACGGTAGCGAGGGCATTCGGCTGGGTGAACGTCTGCGACACCGATGCGAAGAAGATGAACAGGACCACGGCACCTACGAGGGCGCCGACCTCAGGCCTGGCGAGGAATTTTTGGAAGGGGTTGCGTCGGCCTACCCGTTCATCACCTGGCGATGTCGCCGGCGGCAGGGTTGCTGTGTTTGCCATGGGAGTGACTCCTTGTTGTCCAGGCTGCGCGGCGGCCATCCGCCGCGCAGCCTGATGCCGGGATCTAGCGAACGCCCTGCTGGGCGAATTTGAGGACGTCGGAAGCGTTGGACTTGTCCACGATGGTGGGACCGGTCAAAACAGGCTGGCCGCCGCCGATCTTGAAGCCCCCACGCTTTGCCTGCCACAGGGAATCAACGGACATGTAGCCCTGCAGCCATGGCTGCTGGTCGACGGTGAAGATCACCGCTCCGTCCACGATCTTCTGCGCCAGGTCGGCATTGAGGTCGAAGCTGGCTACCTTGGCGGAGCTTCCGGCGTCGGAAACCGACTTCAGCAAGGTGAGCGTGATCGGTGCACCGAGTCCGATGATCACGTCGGCGTCCTTGGCGGCCTGCAGCTTGGCCGTTGCCGTCGACTGCACTGCCGTCATGTCCTTGCCGTCAACGTAGAGGATTTCCGTGGCCGGAACCTTGGCCTTCACACCGGCACAGCGGGCCTCAAGGCCCACGTGGCCTTGCTGCTGGATGACGCAGACGGGGTGCTTGTAGCCTTCGGCCGCGAGCCTGGTGCCAACGGCTTCGCCAGCGAGTTGTTCGTTGGAACCGAAGTGGGTGAAGGCTCCGAGCTGGGCGGAGACCGATTCACCGGCGTTGAGGCTCACAACAGGGATGCCCGCATCGGTGGCCTTCTTCAGGACATCCTTCAACGCATCCGGCGTAGCCAGGGTCAGGGCGATGCCATCCACCTTCTGGTCAATTGCCTGCTGGACCAGCTGCGCCTGGCGGCCTGCCTCGGGATCGCTGGTGTAAAGGAGCTCCACGTTGTCCTTTGCGGAGGCTTCCTCAGCACCCTTGCGGACGATGTCCCAGAACGTGTCACCTGCAGCAGCGTGGGTAATCAAGGCAATTTTGATGCGGTCGGTGCTGGCTACCTGGCCTGCAGCTGCTCCCCCACCGGTATCCGCCGGCTTGCCGCCCTGGCTCGAACAGGCGCTCAGTGCCACCAAGGGAACCACCGCAGCGACGACCGCCGCTTTGCGCCATGAGAATTTTGCCACCGTTATCTCCTTTGATTTCAGGTTGAGGGGTCCGGAGACTCGTATCCGGATCTCCCCACTACACAGATCATGGTGACTCGCCTCACACTTTGTCAATAGTTTGTCCTGACATTAGGATGTTTTTACGTACTCCCCTCGAGTAGATGTTCAGGAGCGGCCTCACTGCACCCATATCCTTGACGGCCATACCCCGGCTGCTATCATCAAAAAAGGCAGTATGTCCTATCAAGCGAACATGAGCGGACATACGCTTCCATCCGGCAGAGGAGCCGCATCCTGCTTCCCTCGCCGGCCTTCAGCAGGCGTCCAGGAGGAACCAGTGACGAACCAACTCAGTCTCAGCATCGATCGTTCGTCTCCGGTACCCCTCTACCACCAGGTAGTACAGGGCATCGAGGCCGCCATCCACAGCGGTGTGCTGGAACCCGGCAGCCGTTTGGATAACGAAATTGACCTCGCAGCGCAGCTCAATCTGTCCCGGCCCACCATGCGCAAGGCCATGGACGAGCTGGTCCGGGCAGGACTGCTGGTCCGCAAACGCGGCGTGGGCACTCAGGTAGTAGCCAGCCAGGTCCGCCGGCCGCTGGAACTCTCCAGCCTCTACGACGACCTCAGCAACAACGGCAAAAAGCCCACTACCGAGGTCCTCAGCTTCTCCCACGTCGAGGCCGACGCCGCAACGCTCACAGCCCTCCAGCTGCCTGCCGGGTCCAAGGTCTACCACTTCACACGACTACGCAAGGTGGGCGGGAAGCCCCTGGCCCTCATGGAAAACTGGGTCCGGGACGACATCACCAGCATGGATGAAGCCCAGCTCGCCAGCGAAGGCCTCTACGCCATCCTGCGCCGCGGTGGCGTCAACTTCCGGCTGGCTTCGCAGCGCATCGGCGCCATGATCGCCAACGACTACCAGGCGCCCCTCCTCGAGGCCGAGGTCGGCTCCGCCCTGGTCACCATGGAACGCACCGCGGTGGACGACACAGGACGCATGGTGGAAACCGGGCACCACGTCTACCGCGCTGATTCCTACAGCTTTGAAATGACACTCGTACAGCGCTAACGCAAGGACTCTACTTATGGCCAACTGGGTTTACCCACTGGGAACCGCCAACGACGGCAAATGGGACATCTCCCTCGGCACCTCCGATTCGAGCCTCGCCGTGGACGGCTGGGCCCACACAGGACTGAAGGCCGCGACGCTCGCCCCGGGTGCCGCCGTCGAGCTTCCTGCCGCTCCGGAGGAGCGCATCGTGGTGCCGCTGAGCGGCTCCTTCACGGTAACGGTCGACGGCGGGACGTACAGTCTGGCCGGTCGGCAGTCCGTTTTCCACGGGCCGAGCGATGTCCTTTACACCGGAATCGATAAGGCCGTCACCATCAGCTCGAACGACGGCGGCAGGGTCGCCGTCGCGACTGCGCCCGCCAAGGCGTCGTACCCGACCCGGCTGATCACGGCAGCCGAAACCCCGGTCGAACTGCGCGGCGCGGGCAACTGCTCCCGTCAGGTCCACAACTTCGGCACACCCGCAGCACTGGAAGCCGACCGTTTCATCGTCTGCGAAGTGATCACCCCGGCCGGCAACTGGTCCTCCTACCCTCCCCACAAGCACGACGAGGAGAAGGACGGCGAAACCAGCCTGGAGGAGATCTACTACTTCGAAACCCGTGTGGCTCCCGGCTCCCCGGCCCCGGAGGAAACCGACGCGATCGGCTACGCCCGGGTGTACGCTTCCGACGAGCGTCCCATTGACGTCTCCGCCGAGGTCCGGACCGGAGACGTGGTCCTGGTCCCCTACGGCTGGCACGGCCCCGCCATGGCAGCCCCCGGCTACGACCTCTACTACCTCAACGTCATGGCCGGCCCCGGACGCGTCCGTGACTGGCTCATCAGCGACGACCCGCACCACGGCTGGATTCGCCAGACCTGGGAAGGCCAGGACGTGGATGCCCGACTGCCGTTCACTGCCTGAGTTTTTGTACAGATAATGCCCCTAAGACCTCGTCTTAGGGGCATTATCTGTACAAAAACTCGGGGGTTTCTACGCCTGGGCGATGTAGTCCGTCATCGTCTTGAGCTGGTAGCGCGAGACTTCCTCGGCGTTCTCGTCCTCGGCAAACACACTGGAGACCATCACAGTGTTCGCTTTGTCGAGGAACCCGATCTCCTTCAGCCCGCCAAAGAACTCGGTCCAGTTGACATCGCCGTCACCGATCTTGAGGTGCTGGTGGACCCGCACCGCGTTGCCCGGCGGGTTGGTGATGTAGCGCAGACCGTGCGACGCATGGTGGTTCATGGTGTCCGAGACATGCACCAGGCGCAGCTTGTCTCCCGCGGCACGCATGATCTCCAGCGGCTTGTTGCCCATGTGGAAGGTATGTGACGCAACGTAGACCATGCCGATGTTCGGGGAGTTCACGCCACGGATCACGCGCAGGGCAGCCAGGCCGTCTTCCACGAAGTCATCCGGATGCGGGTCGATCAGCACATCCAGTCCCTCCCGCTCGATGATGGGCAGGAGCTCTTCCATGGAGCGGTAGAAGGCGCGCTCGGATTCCTCGGCCTTCTCAGGGCGACCGCTGAACTCGGTGTTCATCGTCTGCACGCCCAAGTCCACGGCGATCTGGATGGCACGCTTCCAGTAGCGGACCGCGGCCTCGCGGGCGTCCTCATCCGGACCCGACCAGCGCAGGACAGGCAACACGGAAGCGATCTCAACGCCGGCGTCCTTGCACGCGGCCTTCAGCTTGCCCACCAGCTCATCGTCAGCCTTGGGGTGGTTGAAGAACGGGATGAGGTCCGCGTGCGGGGTCATCTGCAGGTACTTGTAGCCAAGATCGGCGGCAACCCGGGGAAACTCCAGCAGGCTGTGGCTGTGATGGAACGGTGTGGGATCAAGTGCGATTTTCATGCCCGAGCCCCTAGCTGTAGAGATCCGGCTTGGTGTTCAACTGGACTTTGACCTTTTCACCGGATTTCTGCGCCTCGACGCCGGCCTCGCAGCAGGCAGCGGTAGCGTAACCGTCCCAGGCGGTCGGGCCGCCGATTTCGCCGCGAAGGGCAGCATCCACCCAAGCCTGCACCTCGACGTCGTACGCTGCACCAAAACGCTCCTCGAAACCGGGGGTGACGTTGCCGCCCCACTTACCCGCGGTTTGGATGTACGGACCCGAGTCACCGCCGATGCTCACGATGCCATCCTCGAAAGACGCCTGAGTGGCCACCTGGTAGCCGAACTTGGCGTTGACGTAGATCTCGACATCGGCCAGCACACCGGACTCGGTTTCGAGCAATACATGCTGGGGATCGTGCTGGCCGTTCGGGGCGTTGCGTGTTGCCTTCCCCAGGCGGACCTGCACCGAGGTGATCTCCTCACCGGTGAAGTATCGGATGGCGTCGAACTCGTGGACCACGGAGTCGTTGATCAGCATCTCGTTGGTGAAACCCTCCGGCGTGGTGGGGTTGCGGTGCTGGTGGTGCAGCATCAACAGCTCCCCCAATTCGCTGTTGCGGATGATTGAGCCCAAAGCCGAGTACTCGGCGTCGAAGCGGCGCATAAAGCCGACCTGGATGCGTTTGTGGCCCAAGGCCTGCTCAGCTTGAACCACCTTCCAAGCGCTCTCAGCGTCCGGAGTCAGAGGCTTCTCACACAGGATCGGGAAGTCCTTTTCAAGCGCCTTGTAGAGGATTTCCTCATGGAGGAATCCCGGAGTGGCAATCAGGACTGCGTTCACATCGCCGTTGTTGAGGGCCTCGTCGGCGCTTGCCAGCGCCACCGCGCCGTCAATACCTTCGATCGCGGCCTGCGCGCGGGAGAGGTCGACATCGACGACGGCGGCTACTTCAGCGCCGTGGATGCGCGTGCTCAGACGCTTGATGTGGTCGGCACCCATGCGGCCTGCGCCGATGACGGCAACGCGGAGAGTCTTGGTCACTGTATCTATCCTTCGAAAAAGTCGGGGTGGTCTGGTTACTGGACCCGCGTGCGGGAGCCGCAGGAGAGCAGGTAGTTGCGGGTGCGCTTGGCGATGGGCATCGGTACGTCGAACGCTACCGGGTACATGTCCTGCTCCACGATGCCGAAGATGGGTCGGTTGAGCCCTTCTACGGCTTCGATGACTGCGCGCAGGTCCGGGAGGCCGTTCGGCGGTTCGGTCATGACGCCGGCCAGGTTGGCGGCTGCCCAGGTCATGTTCTTCTCGTTGACTTCTGCCAGGACCTCGGGATTGATCTGCTTCAGGTGCAGGTAGCCGATCCGGTCCGGGTAGTTCTTGATGAGTTCCAGGCTGGAAGCCCCGCAGTACTCGGCATGGCCTGTGTCCAAGCAAAGGTTCAGGTACTCGGGGTCCGTCGCCGCCAGGAGGGTCTCGATGTCCTTCTGGGCACCAACGTGCGAGTCAGCGTGGGAGTGGAACTGCTGGTGCAGGCCGAAGTCCTCCAACAGGACCTTGCCCATACGGTTGTGACCGGCGAAGAGGTCAGCCCACTGCTCATCGCTGAGCTCCCCGCTTTCCACGGCCTCGCCAGTGACGTCGTCCCGCCACATGGCCGGAATGACCACGATGTGCTCGCCGCCCATTGCCGCCGTCAACTCGGCAACCTTGCGGGCCGGCTCCCAGGCTTCGTCGTACTGCGTGGCGCCGCGGTGGAATGCGGTGAAGACTGTCCCGGCGGTGACCTTGAGATCGCGCTGCTTGAGTTCTTCCGCCAGGCGGGTGGGGTCGTTCGGGAGGTAGCCGTAGGGGCCGAGCTCGATCCATTTGTAGCCGGACTCGGCAACTTCGTCCAGGAACCGCTCCCACGGTGTCTGCTTGGGGTCGTCCGCGAACCACACGCCCCAGGAATCGGGTGCGGTGCCAATGATGAGCTTGTTCTCGACATCAGTCATGACAGCGTTGTCTTTCTCTGCAGCGGTTCAGTTGGAGGGGAAGTTGTAGGAGGCGCCGGAGGCGTGGTGGGTTTCGGGCCAGCGGGAGGTGATGACCTTGCCGCGGGTGTAGAAGGAAACGCCTTCGGGGCCGTAGATGTGCTTGTCGCCGAAGAGGGAGGCCTTCCAGCCACCGAAAGAGTGGTAGGCCACCGGGACCGGGAGGGGCACGTTGATGCCGATCATGCCCACGGTCACCGAGCGCTGGAATTTCCGTGCCGCAGCGCCGGAGGAGGTGAAGATCGCGGTGCCGTTGCCGTAGGGGTTGGAGTTGATCAGCGCGATGCCCTCTTCCAGGGTGTCGACGCGGACCACTACCAGGACTGGGCCGAAGATCTCCTCCTGGTAGGCGGTCATTTCGGTTTTGACGTGGTCGATCACGGTGGGGCCTACCCAGAAGCCTTCTTCGTGGCCCGGGACGACGAGGTCACGGCCGTCCACCACCATGGCAGCACCCGCGGCTTCTGCTTCGGTGACGATCTTGACGATGCGTTCCTTCGAGGCCGGGGTGATCACCGGGCCCATCTCGGCGCCGGGTTCGGTGCCGTTGTTGACCTTCACGGCCAGGGCACGTTCTTCGACCTTCTTGACCAGCAAGCCAGCAGCGTCCCCGACGGCGACAGCAACAGAAATTGCCATGCACCGCTCACCGGCGGAGCCGAACGCTGCGGCGGCGAGGTGGTCGGCGGCGTTGTCCAGGTCGGCATCGGGAAGCACGATCGCGTGGTTCTTCGCCCCGCCCAACGCCTGGACACGCTTGCCGTGCTTGGTGGCGGTCTCGTGGACGTACTGGGCAATCGGGGTGGAGCCAACAAAGCTGATGCCGTCCACATCCGGGTGGGTCAGAAGGCCGTCGACGGTTTCCTTGCCGCCGTGAAGGACCTGGAACACGCCATCGGGCAGACCCGCTTCCTGCCAGAGCTTTGCCAGCAGCAGCGACGGGGACGGGTCCCGCTCCGAGGGCTTGAGGATGAACGCGTTACCGGTGGCAATGGCCATCGGGGCCATCCACAACGGCACCATCACCGGGAAGTTGAACGGCGTAATACCGGCCACCACACCGAGCGGTTCCCGGAAGGAGAAGACATCGATGCCGGTGGAAACCTGGTCCGAGTAGTCACCCTTGAGCAAGGACGGAATGCCGCAGGCGAACTCGATGACTTCCAAGCCACGGCCGATCTCGCCCTTGGCGTCGGAGAGGACCTTGCCGTGCTCGGCGGTGATCAGCTCGGCGAGTTCATCGACGTGCGCTGCGACGAGTTCGCGGAACTTGAACAACACCGCAGTGCGCTTGGCCAGGGAAATGTCACCCCAGGAATCAGCGGCCTTGCGGGCAGCGGCCACCGTGGTGTCCAAGTCGTTCTCGTTGGCCAGGCGCAGCTCTGCGGTGACCTGCCCCGTGGCCGGGTTGTACACCGGCTGGGTGCGGTCACCTTCACCGGCGGACTCGGCGCCGTTAATGAAGTGGTTGATGGTGGTCAAAGTGGTCGTCGTCGACATCTGCGGACTTCCTCGTCTTAGTGCTCTTGTGGCGGGGTCTTGGGGTTCAGCCGAGCAGCTTGCGCTGGCGGCTCTTGTGGTCTGTGTACGTTTTGTAGGCCTGCTGCGTGGATTCCAGCTCCGACACCGCTGAGACGGGAACGTCCCACCAAGACTCAGAACTGGGAGCATCCAGCAAAGGATCGGACTCGACATGGATCACGATCGGGCCGGTTTCCGGAGCTGCTTTGGCTTCCTTGATCGCAGCGCCGAGGGACTCGATGACATTCTCGCCCGGTTCGATCCGGATAACCTTTGCGCCCAGTGATTCGGCGTTGGTGGCGAGGTCGATGGGCAGGTGCTCACCGGCGTCGAAACTGTGCTGTTCCTTGTCCAGGACGCGGTACTGCGTTCCGAAGCGCTGCGAGCCGAGGGATTCCGAAAGCGAGCCGATGGAGGCGTAACCGTGGTTCTGAATCAGGACCACGATCAGTTTGATGCGTTCGGCGACGGCGGTGACCAGTTCGGTGTGCATCATCAGGTAGGAGCCGTCCCCGACCATGACCACCACGTCCCTGTCCACGCCCCCAGCGGCGGCTTCGGCCAGCGCTGCACGCTTTACGCCCAGGCCGCCGGGGATTTCGTAGCCCATGCAGGAGTAGGCGTACTCCACGTGGTAACCGAAGGGGTCCCGCACACGCCACATCTTGTGCAGGTCGCCCGGGAGCGAACCTGCCGCGCAGATGACGACGTCGTGGTCGTCCATCGCTTTGTTTGTGGCGCCGATGATCTCGTTCTGCGCCGGCAACGGCGTGAAGCGGGTTTCGAAGGCCTCGTCCACGATCGCGTTCCAGCGCTTCTTCTCCGCCGCGATTTTCTCTTCGAGGTCCGCGCCGACCCGATAGCCGCCCAAGGCCTGGTTCAGCTTCACCAAAGCCTTGCGGGCATCAGCGACGATCGGCAGTGTAGTGCCGTGCTTGTACGCGTCGATTGCCGCGACGTTGATGTTCACGAACTTCACGTCCGGGTTCTGGAACGCGGTCCGGGACGCAGTGGTGAAGTCTTCGTAGCGGGTGCCGATGCCGATGATCAGGTCCGCCTCGGCAGCGATGGCGTTGGCCGCCGTCGTGCCGGTTGAACCGATGGCACCGAGGGAGAACTGGTGGTCCCATGGAAGGACGCCGACGCCCGCCTGGGTGTTGCCTACCGGGATTCCGGTGAGCTCGGCGAACTTGGCGAGTTCCTCGTTGGCGTAGGCGTAGAGCACGCCGCCGCCGGCGATGATCAGCGGGCGCTTGGCGGCGCGGATTGCCTCGACGGCGCGGCGGATGTCGTCATCCTCGGCTTCGGGCCGGCGGATCCGCCACTCGCGCTCCGCGAGGAATTCCTCCGGCACGTCGAACGCCTCGGCTTGGACGTCCTGCGGCAGCGAGATGGTGACGGCGCCGGTCTCGGCCGGGTCCGTCAGTACGCGCAGGCCGTGGTGGAAGGCGGAGAACAGCTGCTCCGGCCGGGAGACGCGGTCAAAGAACTTCGAGAGCGGACGGAACGCATCATTGACCGTGATGTCGTAGGCGTATGGGAGCTCCAACTGCTGGAGCACCGGGTCGGCGGCACGGGTGGCGAACGTATCACTCGGCAGCAGCAGGACAGGCAGGCGGTTGGTGGTGGCCAGCGCTGCACCGGTCAGCAGGTTCGACGAGCCCGGACCGATCGAGGTGCTGATCGCGAACGTCTGGCGGCGGCGCGTGTGCCGGGCGTAACCCACGGCCTGATGCACCTGGGCTTGCTCGTTACGTCCCTGGTAGTAAGGCATGACGGTCGGGTCCGCGGCCTGGTACTGCTTCAATGCCTGGCCCACTCCAGCCACATTGCCGTGCCCAAAAATACCAAACGTTCCCGGAATCAAGCGCTCACGGTAATCAACACCGGCAACAGAGTCCACGGTGTACTGCTTGGACAAGAACTCGACCACGGCCTGCGCCACGGTCATCCGACGGGTTGCTCCCACTGGTCTCTACTCCGATACTTTCACGGGAATACGGTCTGACGAGGTGAGCCCGGCAGCAACAGCCGCCTCGGGCGAAGTGTTGTTCAACAGCGAGGCGGCCGTCGCTACGGCACCCGCGACATCGCCGTCGTGCGGGTAAAGCAAGGTGCGCCCCACCGTCAGGCCCTGGACACCGGGGAGGGCGAGGGCGGCCTGCCATGAAGCGAACACCTCGTCTTGGCTGCCGTCCGGGTCCCCGCCCAGCAGGACGGTAGGCAGGGTTGTGGAAGCCATGACGCGTTCCATCTCGGCCACGACGGGCAGTTTCATCCACGTGTAGGCGCTGGTGGATCCAAGGCCCTCGGCGATGCCGACAGCCTTGATGACGGCGTCAGCGCGGAGGTCGTTGCGGACCTTGCCGTGCGAATCGCGGACTGAGAGGAACGGTTCAACCATGGCGATGAGCTTCCGTTGGGCCAGCGAATCGATGGCCTTGGCTGTGGCCTCAAGGGTGGCAACGGTGTCCGGGTCACCCAGACAGATACGGGTCAGCATTTTGCCGCCATCAGCGCCCAGAGCTTCCAACGCGGCTGCAGTATGGCCGGTGAAGCGGTCGTCGAACTCGTTGACCAGGCCGGCGAGGCCGCCGCGGTTCATGGAACCAAAGACCAGCTTGCCCTCAAGAGCGCCGAGGAGCAGGAGATCGTCCATGATGTCGGGCGAAGCCAGGATGCCGTCCACGGCAGGGTTGGCCAAGGCGATCTGCAGGCGGTCCAACAGATCGCGGCGGTCGGCCATCGCCATCGGCTCCGAGCCGACCGCGAGGGCCCCACGGGCCGGGTGGTCGGCCGCGACGATGAAGTTCTGCACTCCATGCTTGAGGCCGGGATGACGACGGCGGGTGGCAGCTGCGCGGGCCACGGCCTCCGGGTCCTCAAGCCGGATACGGCTCAAGTGTTCATAGCGGCGGGGGTCATCGTTGATGCTCATCGCACTGCTCCTTCTGCAATGGGGGCGGCTGCGATTGGGGTTCCGCCCGGGACCGGACGTCCGCGTTCGGCCAGCAGCGAGGTGACCTCGTCCGGCGTCGGCATCGCGTCCGCGCAGGACAGGCGTGAGGCGACAATGGCTCCGGAGGCGTTTGCATAATCCAGGACTTCGGACAACGGCCAGCCGGAAAGCAGGCCGTGGCAGAAGGCGCCCCCGAAGGAGTCACCGGCGCCGAGCCCGTTGACGGTTTCCACGGGTACCGGTGCGGAAACAACGCGTTCCGTGCGGGTCTTGGCCATGACGCCTTCCGCGCCGAGCTTCACCACGGCGATTTCGACGCCGGCCGCCAGCAAGCGGTCTGCCTGCTCATCGGGGGTTCCCTCCCCTACGGCCACGGCGCATTCCTTGTCATTGCCGATCGCTACCGTGACGTGCGGGAGGATCTTGGCCACCTCCGCACGGGCCTCTTCTTCGGAGGTCCAGAACATAGGACGGTAGTCGAGGTCCAGGATGGTGAACTGGCCATCCTTGAGCCCGGTCCGGGGCCGGGCCTGATGCGCGGCGATGTGCGCACTGCGGCTCGGCTCCTGGCACAGGCCGGTGACGGTGGACCAGAAGATGCCAGCCTCGCGGATGGCATCCAGGTCCAGTTCTTCGGCCTTGATCTGCAGGTCGGGCGCCGTAGGAAAGCGACCGTAGAAGTACAGCGGGAATTCGTCCGTGGCGGGCTTGATCGCACAGAACGTTACCGCCGTGGGGTACTGGGCAACTGGGGAGACGAAGGAATCGTCAACGTTGAACTTGTGCAGTTCGCGGTGCAGGTACTTTCCGAAGGCGTCGTCGCCGGTACGGGTGATGACTCCGGCACGGCGGCCATGGCGGGCGGCAGCAACGGCAACGTTGGAAGGCGAACCTCCGAGGTATTTGCCGAAGGACGTCACGTCCTCCAGGTCCACTCCGATGTCGTTCGGGTAGATATCAACGCTGATGCGCCCGATCGTGAGCAGTTCGTGGGTCACGGTGATCGTTGACCTTTCTCTTGTGAACTTTGAGCGCTGGGCGCCGGTGCCTTGCACCCCTCAGTGAGCGGGGCCACATGACTACTGTGCACCAGATCGCATGTCCTGTCAAAGGTTTGTACTGACATATTTACAACATGACACAGACTGGATTTATTGGCGTGGAACAGCGAGCTCTCCAGTGACATACTGGCTGCGGCCAAAGCCGAACGACCAGTCGCCGGCAGTGTTCTCCACATAGCCGATGAAAACATCCTCACCAGCCACCCCCACCGCGGCCAGACCGCTTCCAATGGCTTCAAAAAGGGAACTCTTGGCCACCTGGCTGCGGCCCTCCTGGGTGAAGATCTGGATCATCACCACCCCGGATGTCCGCTCTAATCCAAGTCCGGCATCCTGCGCAACGATCTGCCCCTGGGGATGCTCGGTGAGGATATGGAAGTAGTCACGCTCGGGAATTCCATATTCGGCGACTATCGCGTCATGGATGGCGCGGCTGACGGCGGTCAGCTCTTCGGGCGAACGGCCTTGGTTGACGTCGATTCGAACAAGCGGCATTGTGATCCTCCTGGAGTAGTTTGTCCTAACATACTAACAAACTCACGTGATGGGCGTACAGTGTGGGCCCGCCCGGGTACATCCGGACGGGCCTCTCCCCCACCTTGCGAGGCCCACTCTGCGCCCCAAAACACCCTAAAAGCCCGCACAGCAGGCCCTACAACAGGCCCACCCCTTTGTGAGGCCCACTCTGCGCCCTAAATCCTTAGCAGGGCCCACAACGCCAGGGTTCCCTGGCCGAGCTTGCGAGGCAAGAGAGGCGGGGATGCATAGCGGGCCTCACAACACGCCAACCCACATTGCGCGGCCCACTCTGCCCCCCCCGCACAGGAATAGCCCGCACAACGGGCCTCACAACGTGGGATTAAAGTACACGGGGACGAGGTACCGCGCTGACCGCGGCCGCGGTCATGGTCGGGACGCTCGTGCAGGGACTGACGGTACAGTCCGCCGCCGCGGCGGCGA
>NZ_JBHVQI010000042.1:0-20261 GCF_042886835.1 Paenarthrobacter sp. NPDC057981 | reverse complement strand
CACGGTTGAGGAAGTCAACGCAGCCGTCAAGGCCGCGGCCGAGTCCGAGCAGTGTGCCGGCCTTCGCCGCTTGTGGAGCGCATTGGGGCAAGTGCTGCTAGACAGTCGCCTTCGCCCGGGTTTCGGCCTCGGCGTCGACCTCCTGCTCGCTGCCGTGGGCGATCATCGTCTGTTCGTCGAACGGCTCGCTTCCGGACAGGACGCGCTCGACCTGGCCGTTGTCGATTTCCTTGACCCAGGTACCGATGAGCACCGTGGCCACAGCGTTACCGGTGAAGTTGGTCAGGGCCCGGGCTTCAGACATGAAGCGGTCGATTCCCACGATCATGCCTACGCCACCGAGGAGTTCAGGCTTGTGCGCCTGGAGACCGGCGGCAAGGGTGGCCAGTCCGGCACCCGTGACGCCTGCGGCACCCTTGGAGGCGATGATCATGAACACCAGCAAGGAAATCTGCGCGCCGAGGTCCAGCGGAGTGCCCATGGCGTTGGCAACAAACAGGGAAGCCATGGTCAGGTAGATGGCCGTGCCGTCCAGGTTGAAGGAGTAGCCCGTGGGGACGGTGACGCCGACAACCGGCTTGGAGACACCCAGGTGTTCCATTTTGGCGATCAGGCGGGGAAGTGCTGCTTCGGAGGAGGACGTGGAGAAGATCAGCAGGTATTCACGGGCCAGGTACTTCATGAGGCGGAAGATGTTGACGCCGGCGACTGCACGGAGCAGGGTACCCAGGATCACCACGATGAACAGTGCGCAGGTGATGTAGAAGGCCAGCATCAGGGTGAACATGCTCAGGATGGCCTGGGCGCCGGTTGCACCCACGACGGCGGCGATGGCACCGAAGGCACCTACCGGGGCGAGCCACATGATCATGATCAGAATGCGGAAGACCAGGCGCTGGCCGTGGCCGATGGCGTTGAGGATCGGCTGGCCCTGCTTGCCCATCTTCTGAAGGGCAAATCCGACCAGGATGGCGGCGAGCAGCGTGGGCAGGACAGGAATGTCACCCGGGATGATGCCAAGGAGGAAGTCCACGGTGCTGTCCGTGGCCGCCTTCTTGTTGGGATCGTACGGGGTCAGCTTCAGGCCCTCACCAGGGTGGATGAGGTTACCGACCACCAGGCCGATGGCGAGCGCGAAGGTGGACATGGCCACGAAGTAGCCGAGGGCCAGGCCGCCGACCTTGCCGACGGTCGCAGCCTTGGCGATGGAACCGATGCCCAGCACGATCGTGCAGAAGATCACCGGGGCGATCATCATCTTGATGAGTTTGATGAAACCGTCCCCCAACGGTTTGAGTGACTTTCCGACCTCCGGGAACAAGAGTCCGACGACAGCGCCGAGCACTACGGCCAGAATGACCGCGATGTACAGATAGTGCGACTTGTCGAGTCCCTTGCGTCCACTTTTGGCAGCTACTGCCGACTCTCCTCTTTGAGAGGTCATGGGATTCTCCTTCTGGATACTGTGTAAGGCGCTGCGGTCCTGCACTGATGTCCAATCCGCTGCCCTTGTGTGATATCCATCATTGAGCCGTCGGTGACATACATCACCGTTGCGGTCATATTGGTCATGGAGGTCCTTGTGTTTCACAGCTGGAGCATTGCCCGCCGATTGTTTGTGGCAAATCTGCTGTTCGTCCTGGTAATGACAGCGGTCTTCGGGACCTTTTCCGTGGTGGAGGCCAGGGACAGGGCTTACGACAATGCCGGCGGGCGCATGCAGGCCCTTGCCACCTCAATTGCCAACAACCCACTGGTGCTCGACGCGGCTGCGACCGCCAACCCCTCGGAAGTGCTGCAGCCCTACGCCCTGAAAGTCATGCACGACGCTGACGCAGACTTCATCACGATCATGGCCCCGGACCGCACGCGGTGGACCCACCCCCGGGCCGAGGAACTGGGCAAGCCCTACATCGGCACCATCGAGCCTGCCTTGCGGGGTGAGACCTTTACTGAAGTCACGGCCGGAACGTTGGGCCCCTCCGTCCGCACCATTGCCCCGGTCAGGGCTGGGGACGGCGCCATCAAAGCCTTGGTCGCCGCCGGAGTCACGGTCCGCACGGTGGATACCGACGTTGCTGACCGGCTCGGCGTCATTGGCGGCATCGCCTTGGTGGTGTTGGCCTTTGGGTCTTTCGCTGCCTGGCTGCTGGGACGCTACCTGCGTTCGGTGACCCGTGGCTGGGGACCGGAGCAACTGGCACAGTTGTTCGCCTACTACGAATCAGTTCTGCACTCTGTGCGCGAAGGAGTGATTCTCATCGACACCCGGGGCAAGGCCGTGATGTACAACGACCAGGCGGCGGAACTGCTCGGATTGGAACCATCCGACGCCGACAGGTCACCGGAGGCCGCTCCCAAGCTGGCGGAGCTTCCGTTCGATGGCAGCCTGCGGACGCTCTTTGAATCCGGCCGGCCCGCGCACGATGAGATCCACCTCACCGGTTCCCGCATTTTAGTGGTCAACCAGGCCCCGGCCATCGGCCCTGTGCCGGCCCGCAGCCGGCAGAAACCGGCGATCTACGGCACCGTGGCGACCATCAGGGACCGGACGGAAATCGAGTCTTTGGGGACCGAACTGCAGACGATGAAAACGCTCTCGGATGCCCTGCGCGCCCAGACCCATGAACATGCCAACCGTCTCCATATGATCGTTTCCTTGTTGGAGTTGGGTCGGACCCCGCAGGCGCTGGACTTCGCCACCAAGGACCTGGAGCTGAGCCAACAACTCACTGATGACATGGTGGCCTCCGTGGACGAACCGGTCATGAGCGCGCTGGTCATGGGCAAGGCGGCCGAAGCGCACGAGCGTGGCGTGGAACTGGTGGTCCGGACCTCGGGCAGCGGCGGTGTCCGCGGACTTGAGATCCAGGATCTCGTCACCATCCTGGGAAACCTGCTGGACAACGCGATCGACGCCGCGGCGGCCGGCGATTTACCGCGGCAGGTGGAGTTGGAGGTCGACGCCGGTGCTGCCGCCGTCGAATTCACGGTCCGCGATTCGGGCGGCGGCATCGATCCGGCGTCGATCGATGACGTACTGCAGTATGGATTCAGCACAAAGTCCTTGGATGGGACAGCGGGCGGCGCTCACGGCCGGGGTGTGGGTTTGGCTTTGGTCCGCCAGGCCGTCCAGCGACTCAACGGTACGATGACCATCAGCAATCCCGGCGGCGCGCAGTTCCATGTTGTGCTGCCCGCGCCCGTTCCCGAGGAAGAGAAAGCATGACAGACATCCGTGTCCTGGTTGTTGAGGACGAGCCGATAGCATCGGATGCACATTCCATTTACGTTGGCCGCTTGGACGGGTTCACCTTGGTGGGAACAGCACCGGACGGACAATCGGCGCTGCGCATCCTGGGTGAGTTCGCGGCGTCCGGCTCCCCGGTCGACCTGGTCCTTTTGGACATGAACCTTCCTGACCTGCACGGACTCGATGTCGCACGCCGGATGCGGTCTGCCGGAGTGTTTGCCGACATCATCGCGATCACTGCTGTACGGGAACTGAACATCGTCCGCAGCGCCGTATCCATCGGCGTCGTGCAGTACCTCATCAAGCCCTTCACCTACGCAACGTTTGCCGACAAACTGCGCAGCTACAGGACTTTTCGGGAACAGTTGGCCGGTTCAATGTCCGGGATCTCCAAAGCCGGAGCGTCGCAAAGCGATGTGGACCAAGCGTTCGCGAGCCTCCGCGCCCCGACGGAACTGCCGCTGCCCAAAGGCCTTTCAGGCTCGACTTTGGAAGCGGTGAAGGAGCTGGTACGTGCCCGGCATGAACCCGTCTCCGCGAGCGAAGTCATGGACGCTCTGGGCATGTCCAGGGTGACGGCCCGACGGTACTTGGAGTACCTCGCCGACGCCGGCACCGTCACCCGCGCGCCGCGCTACGGCACTCCCGGGAGGCCGGAGAACGAGTACGGGTGGAACCGGAATTAGTTCGAAGAATGTATACATTCATAGGCCCTAAATGAAAAACTGTGGCCTTTGGCAGGCTCGGTGTATACACTGAAGGCATGCGCGCCAGTGATCGGGCTTACACTGCCCTTCGTGAGGACATCCTTGAATGGCGCCTGCCGCCGGGTACGGTCCTCGCCGAAGTGGAACAGTCCGAACGGCTTGGAGTCTCCCGGACCCCGGTCCGGGAGGCACTGGCCCGGCTCACCGCTGAAGGCCTGACGGCGGCGGGCGGCCGAGGGGTCGTCGTCACCGATATCTCACTCGACAGTATCGACGAACTGTTCGAGCTTCGTGAAACCTTGGAAGTCCGGGCCGCCTCCTTGGCGGCACAACGCGGCGAGCCCGGGGTTTTTGCGGATTTACAGGCGCAACTGTTGCAGGCGCCCGGACTGATCAGCGACGACGATCCTGCGCGCCATGAGTACTACGACCTCGTGGGCCGCCTCGACGAGGCCATCGACGGCGCAGTTTCCAACTCCTACCTCGCGAATGCCATGCGCGGCCTGCGGGTCCATCTGGTCCGCGTCCGCCGTATGGCCGCCGACGATTCAGCAAGGCTCCACGCCGCGGCCTCGGAGCATGCCGCCATCGCTGAGGCCATCGCTGCGGGCAATCCACGCCTGGCCGAAGCCGCCACAATGGTCCACCTGCACCGCAGCCTCACCCACCTCAAAGCCGCCCACACCCCTGCCTAGAAGGAGCACCATGGTCAAGAACAACCACGTCCGTGTCTACAAGAGCGAAGAGAACCTCCCCCGCGAGGAGCAGTTGGCCCACAAGATCGCCGAGGTCGCCGCCGACCCCGTAGCAGTGACGGCAGAGGTCACTGACATGGTGATCAACCGGATCATCGACAACGCCTCCGTGGCAATCGCTTCCCTCAACAGGGCACCGATCGTTGCGGCCCGGGCCCAAGCCCTGACCCATACACCGAGCACCGGCGGCGAGGGCGCCAAGGTGTTCGGTATCAGCGAGCAGGTCTCCCCGGAATGGGCCGCGTGGGCGAACGGTGTGGCCGTGCGCGAACTGGACTACCACGACACGTTCCTCGCTGCGGACTACTCCCACCCCGGGGATAACATCCCGCCGATCCTGGCCGTCGCCCAGCACGTCGGGTCCAATGGTGCCGACCTGGTCCGGGCCATCGCTACCGGCTACGAGATCCAGGTGAACCTGGTCAAGGCCATCTGCCTGCACAAGCACAAGATCGACCACGTGGCCCACCTCGGCCCCTCGGCCGCGGCCGGCATCGGCACGCTCCTTGGTTTGGACGTCGAAACCATCTTCCAGTCCGTGGGCCAGGCCCTGCACACCACCACTGCCACCCGTCAGTCCCGCAAGGGCGAGATTTCCACGTGGAAGGCCCATGCCCCGGCGTTCGCGGGCAAGATGGCCGTCGAAGCCGTGGACCGTGCAATGCGCGGACAGACCTCCCCCGTGCCGATCTACGAAGGCGAAGACGGTGTCATCGCCTGGATGCTGGACGGCCCGGATGCCTCCTACGAAGTGCCGCTGCCGCTGCCGGGCGAAGCCAAGCGCGCGATCCTGGACACCTACACCAAGGAACACTCCGCCGAATACCAAGCACAGGCCTGGATCGACCTGGCCCGCAAACTGCACCGGGAACACCCCGAAACCACGGATCCGGCCAACGTCGCCTCGGTCCTGATCAAGACCAGCCACCACACCCACTACGTCATCGGCTCCGGCGCGAACGACCCCCAGAAGTACTCCCCCACCGCGTCCCGGGAAACCCTGGACCACTCCATCCCCTACATCTTCACCGTCGCCCTGCAGGACGGCGCCTGGCACCACGTGGACTCCTACGCTCCCGAACGCGCTGCCCGCCCGGACACCGTGGAACTCTGGCACAAGGTCACCACCGTGGAAGACCCGGAATGGACCCGGCGGTACCACTCGCTGGACATCGCGGAGAAGGCCTTCGGCGGTTCCGTGGAAATCACGCTCACGGACGGCACTGTCATCACCGACGAGATCGCCGTAGCCGACGCGCACCCCCTCGGTGCCCGGCCCTTCGCCCGCGAGCAATACATCAACAAATTCCGCACCCTCGCCGCCAGTCTGGTCGAGGACGCCGAAATCGAAAGGTTCCTCGCCGCCGTCGAACGCGTCACCGAACTTGGCGCCGGCGAACTGGGCCAACTCAACATCACCGCCGCACCCGGCGTGATCGACCTCACGGCAGCTCCGAAGGGACTGTTCTAAATGCTGTACTCCACAATCACGCCCGAGCAGAAAAGGCTGCGCCTCAGGGAACTGCTCAGTTCAGGAACGGTTCAACAGTTCCCCGGTGCGTTCAACCCGCTCTCAGCCCGGCTGATTGAGGAGAAGGGCTTCGCGGGGGTCTACATCTCCGGCGCAGTCCTGGCCAACGATCTCGGCCTGCCCGACATCGGCCTGACCACCCTCACCGAGGTGGCCACCCGCGCTGGGCAGATCGCCCGGATGACGGACGTGCCCTCCCTGGTGGACGCGGACACGGGTTTCGGCGAGCCGATGAACGTGGCACGTACCATCCAGGAACTTGAAAACGCGGGCCTGGCCGGTTGCCACATCGAGGACCAGTTCAACCCGAAACGTTGCGGGCATCTGGACGGCAAGAACGTGGTGGACGTCGACACGGCCGCAAAGCGCATCCGTGCCGCGGCCGACGCCCGACGGGATCCGAACTTCCTCATCATGGCCCGGACCGACATCCGCGCCGTCGAAGGAATCCAGGCCGCACAAGACCGCGCGAGGGCGCTGGTGGACGCCGGGGCGGACGCCATCTTCCCGGAAGCCATGAGTGACTTGAGCGAGTTCCAAGCCATCCGCGACGCCGTGGATGTGCCGATCCTGGCCAACATGACCGAGTTCGGCAAAAGCGAGCTCTTCACGGTGGACCAGCTTCAAGGTGTCGGAGTGAACATGGTCATCTACCCCGTCACGCTTCTCCGCATTGCCATGGGCGCTGCAGAGCGTACTCTGGAATCGATCAAGGCTGAGGGGACCCAGGAAGCGCACGTGGCCAAGATGCTCACGCGTGCGCGCCTCTACGAACTCGTCGACTACGAGGCATACAACCAATTCGATACCGGCGTTTTCAACTTCCAGGTTCCTGGCGTCCGCTAGGTTCCGCATTCATCAAGGGGAACGCGGGTCCGCCGAATATTCCAGGCGCACCCGCACTACGAACGAAGGAGTTCAACATGGCAGATGTTGACATCAAAAAGGGCCTTGCCGGAGTCGTGGTGGACTACACCGCCGTCTCGAAGGTCAATCCGGACACCAACTCCCTGCTGTACCGCGGATACCCGGTCCAAGAACTGGCCGCCAAATGCAGTTTCGAAGAGGTTGCCTACCTGCTGTGGAATGGGGAACTGCCCGACGAATCCCAGCTGGCTGAATTCACGGCCCGCGAGCGCTCAGGCCGCGCCCTGGACCCGGTGGTCAAGCAGGTAATTGATGCCTTGCCCACGACTGCCCACCCCATGGACGTCTGCCGCACCGCAGCGTCCGTGCATGGTGCCAGGCACGAACTGGCCGAGGATTCCTCGCCTGAGGCCAACATGAAGAAGGCCATCGACCTGTGGGCAGCCATGCCTGCCGTGGTGGCCTACGACCAGCGGCGACGCCGGGACCAGGAGCCTGTGGAACCGCGCGATGACCTGGGATACTCTGCGAATTTCCTGTGGATGACATTCGGCGAAGAACCGGTGGACGAGGTCGTGGAGGCCTTCAACGTCTCGATGATCCTGTACGCCGAGCACTCGTTCAACGCCTCGACCTTTACAGCCCGGGTTGTCACCTCCACCCTTGCTGACCTGCACTCCGCAGTCACAGCCGCTATCGGCGCCCTCAAGGGTCCGTTGCACGGTGGTGCCAACGAGGCCGTCATGCACACGTTCGACGAGATCGGTATCCGCACCGAGGAGTCACTCGAAGATGCGGCCTCGCGCGCGAAGACCTGGATGGAAGACGCACTGGCCCGGAAGAAGAAAGTCATGGGCTTCGGGCACCGCGTCTACAAGCATGGCGATTCCAGGGTTCCCACCATGAAGGCGGCCCTGGACAAGATGATTGCCCACTACGGGCGACCGGAACTCCTTGGCCTCTACAACGGTTTGGAGCAGGCCATGGACGAGGCCAAGGCCATCAAGCCGAACCTTGACTACCCCGCAGGGCCTACGTACCACCTCATGGGCTTCGACACGCAGACCTTCACTCCGCTGTTCGTCGCCAGCCGCATCACCGGCTGGACAGCCCACGTCATGGAGCAAGTGGCCTCGAACTCCCTGATCCGGCCCCTGAGCGAATACAACGGTCCGGAAGAGCGGCACGTGCCCTAAGGCTTCGTCCACCGAAAAATTACGACGACGGTCCGGTCACCGAACAGGCGACCGGACCGTCGTCGTTTCCTTAACGCCCGGGTTCCACCCACTCCACCGTATGGACGTCCGCCACGCTCTCGTTGTCCGCGGCCAGGTCCACCCGCACGGCAATACGGCGGCCGGAGATCATGGCCGGCAACCAATGCTCGGCGTCGGCCCACATCCGGTCCACCGGCAGCTGGCGGACGGGGAACCAAGCGGGCGCGATTTCCTCGCTTTCGGACGGTTCCCCGATCCACGAACGCGTCAGGAAGACCGTAGTGGCCATATTCCATTCGGGCCTGGCCGGAAACACGAAGTCGACGGTGCCCGCGGGGACCAGGTCAGCGGCCTCCACCACGACGTTGATTTCCTCCATCACCTCGCGGCACGCCGCTTCAAGGGCGGTCTCCCCCGCTTCCAGATGTCCACCCACGCCCACTACCTTGCCCCGCCCGAACCCGGTCTTCTTGGTTCCGAGAAGGACGTCTTCGCCGTCGGAGCCTTCGCGGAGGAGGAAGCACAAGGTCACGTGGGCTGCTGTCATGCTGCCTACCTTAACCCGATCTCCCCTGCCGCGCCCCGCCATTGCTACAGTGACCCCATGAGCGAAGCCGGGGGTGACGCGGGCGCCAGTATGGCAGCTCCCGCCAAGAGCACTAAGGATCAGGACAGTTGGCTGCCGCGATGGCTTGTAGCGCATCCGCTCTACGCGGGATGGGCCTGGACCCTGCTGTGGGCGGGCCTCATCGTCCTTGACGAAGTGGTGGATGTGGCCGGATGGACCTGGTACCTGCTGGTCCTGATGGCGGCGCTGCCAACCCTGGTTTCCACCCTGGTGGTGTTGCACGCGACGCCACGAAGCCACCTCCGTGCGGTGGACGCGACGGTATTGGGCCACTTTTTTGTTAGGTTCCTGGCCTTGGTGGCCGCATTCATGGTGTGGGCGGCTTCGGTGGTGATGAGCGCGTCCATCTCCACCACGGTCCAGTCGGTGGTCGGCGATTCGGAAAAGGAAGTCACCGCCCTGGGCTTCAACCTCATGGTGGCGGCCGTACCCCTGGTGCTCTCCGTTTTGTGGATGGCCTTCATTGTGCGTTGTGCGTGGTTCCTGCGCCGTTTGCGGGGCTGGCGCCAAGTGCCGGTCAAAACACGCGTCCCGAAAAAGTTCCTGCGTGGTCGGCCACGGCTGAAACGCGTAGTGGTGGGCCTGGCGCACCCTGGACTCTTGCTGGTGGCGGGCTTGGGAACGTCGCTGCTGGCGGTGTCCGTGGACGCGGTCGAATTGACCCTGAACGCTTTGGATTAGCTCCGTTCTGGTCTGGCTCCTTTTGGCGGCGACTAGCCCAACGCCCGGGGGTGGGCTGCCGCGTAGACCTCACGCAGGGTGTCGGCGGTAACCAGCGTGTACACCTGGGTGGTCGTCACAGAGGCGTGACCAAGCAGTTCCTGCACCACCCTGACGTCCGCTCCACCTTCGAGCAAGTGCGTGGCGAAGGAATGCCTCAGGGTGTGTGGTGAGACATCCTTGGTGATGTTCGCCCGCTCCGCGGCCGTCTTCAGGATGGTCCAGGCGCTCTGCCTGCTGATCCGGCCGCCGCGGGCGTTGAGGAACAGCGCCGGCGTTCCCTTCCCCTTGGACGCCAACAGGGGGCGGCCGCGCACAACATAAGCCCCGACCGCGCGTGCACCGTAAGAGCCCAACGGCACCAAACGCTCCTTGGACCCTTTCCCGAACAGCCTGACGATGGCTGGCCCGGCTCCCGGGTCTACCAAGGAAACGTCGTCCACATCCAAGCCCACGGCCTCGCTGATGCGGGCGCCGGTGGAGTAGAGGAACTCCAGAAGGGCCCGGTCCCGCAGCCCTGTTGCTGTGTCAGAACCTGCTGCTTCCAGGATGCGTGTCACTTCACCTACGCTGATGGCTTTCGGAAGTCGCTTGCCCGGCATAGGCGGGTGGACATCGCTGGCGGGATCCGCCGTCGTCGTCCCTTCCAACGCCCAAAACTTGTGGAGGCCGCGGACGGCAACCACAGTGCGTGCCGCCGAGCGGACGCCCAGGGTTGCGCCGCCGTCGGACCCATCGGACAAGGCCTGGACAAAGGCTGTCACGTGGTGCCGTGTAATGTCACCGGGCCGCTCGGCACCCTGGGCCGCCAGGAAGTTGGCATATCGTGCCAGGTCGCGGCGGTACGCGGCCAAAGTGTTCGCCGCGAGGCCTCGTTCCACCCCTACGTGCTGCAGGTAGTCCGTTACGGCCCGGTCAATCCCGTTGAGCGGCCGGGTTGCGGCCTCTGCCATGCTCAGCGCTGGCTCGGGTGAGCCGGCCACGGCGCGTTGGCAGGGCGGAGACTGGTGAAACCATCGGCCTTGGCAGCTGCGGCCGCCAGGATGCCCAGGACTGCAGAGGGGTTGTGCAGACGGCCTTCCAGAACTGCCTTGACGGCTTCTTCGAGGGGGACCCAGTGAAGTTCGATCTCCGCTTCTTCGTCCGTGCGGACATGGCGGTCAGCTTCCGGAACGTCCTTGAGCCCACGGGCAAGGTAGATGCGCACGGCCTCGCTGGAGGAGCCGGGCGAATTGAAGAAGTCGACCAGGACATTCCACGTGGCCGCCGTCAGGTCCGCTTCCTCGGCGAGCTCCCTCGCCGCACCGACGACGAAATCTTCGCCTTCCACGTCCAGCAGACCAGCGGGAATTTCCCACAGGTCCATGCCGACGGGGTGACGGTACTGCTTAAGCAGCAGGATTTCCCCGTCAACGTTCATGGGCAGTACCGCGACCGCGCCAGGGTGGTCGATGTAATCACGCACCAGCGTATCCGTGCCTTCGCTGAGCTGGAACGAGTCACTGACGACGTCCCAGATCCGGCCTTCGTACACCTTGCTGGTAGACAAAAGACGGCGCGGGCTCGGCATGTCCGAAACCTGCCTTGATGTGCGGGGGGTTTCAGAAATACCGGGCATCGCGCCGTCCTTCGTTAGTGCTTCCGTATTTACTTCGCTGCTACCGTGCGGGCACCGGTCTTGGTCGCCACCGGGCTGCCTTCACGGCGTTCCAGGGCAGCCTTGACCAGACCTGCGAACAGCGGGTGTGGGCGCGTGGGGCGGGAGCTGAGCTCCGGGTGCGCCTGTGTTGCCACGTAGTACGGGTGGACTTCGCGGGGAAGCTCCACGTACTCCACCAGCTTGCCGTCAGGAGAGGTACCCGAGAAGACCAGGCCTTCGGCTGCGATCTGCTCGCGGTACTTGTTGTTGACCTCGTAGCGGTGGCGGTGACGCTCGCTGACCGTGGTGGTGCCGTAGGTTTCGGCGATGACCGAGCCTTCGTCGAGCTTGGCTTCGTAGAGGCCCAGGCGCATGGTGCCGCCCAGGTCTCCCTTGCCCTCAACGATGTCCAGCTGCTCTTCCATCGTGGCGATGACCGGGTACTTGGAGTCGGGCTCGAACTCGCTGGAGGATGCCCCTTCGAGTCCAACCACGTTGCGGGCGTACTCGATCACCATGCACTGCAGGCCGAGGCACAGGCCCAGGACAGGGAGCTTGGATTCACGGGCAAACTTCAAAGCGCCCAGCTTGCCTTCGAGGCCTCGAATACCAAAGCCACCGGGAACACAGATGGCGTCGACGTCGGCCAGGGCCTTGGTGGCACCGGCCAGGGTCTCGCACTCATCCGAAGGAACCCAGCGGATCTTGACCTTGGCTTCGTTGGCGAAGCCACCGGCACGAAGGGCCTCAGTCACGGAGAGGTACGCGTCCGGAAGGTCGATGTACTTGCCCACCAGGGCGATCTCAACGTGGTGCTTCGGGTTGTGGACGGCTTCAAGCAGCTTGTCCCACTTGGTCCAGTCGACATCCTTGAACGGCAGGTCCAATGCCCGCACGATGTAGGAGTCCAAGCCCTGGGAATGCAGGGTCTTGGGAATGTCGTAGATGCTCGGTGCGTCGGCTGCGTTGACCACGGCGTCGATGTCGACGTCGCACATGCGGCCGATCTTCTCGCGCATCGCATCAGGGACTTCGCGGTCCGAACGGATCACGATGGCCTCAGGCTGGATACCGATGGAGCGCAGTGCAGCCACGGAGTGCTGGGTGGGCTTGGTCTTCAGTTCCTGGGAAGGACCGATGTACGGAACCAGGGAAACGTGCAGGAAGAAGACGTTGTTGCGGCCTACGTCCTGACGGACCTGGCGGGCCGACTCGAGGAACGGCTGGGACTCGATGTCACCTACGGTGCCGCCGATTTCAGTGATGATGACATCCGGAGCATTCTTGCCTTCGGCAGGCAGACGCATGCGGCGCTTGATTTCATCGGTGATGTGCGGGATGACCTGGACGGTGTCTCCGAGGTATTCGCCGCGCCGTTCCTTGGCGATGACGGTGGAGTACACCTGGCCCGTTGTCACGTTGGCCGAACCTTCGAGGTTCTCATCGAGGAAGCGTTCGTAGTGTCCGATGTCGAGGTCGGTTTCGGCGCCGTCATCCGTCACGAATACTTCACCGTGCTGGAAAGGGTTCATCGTGCCCGGATCCACGTTCAGATATGGATCGAGCTTCTGCATAGTTACAGACAAACCGCGTGCCCGCAGGAGATGGCCGAGGCTGGAAGCCGTCAGACCCTTACCGAGCGAGGACGCCACACCACCGGTGACGAAGATGTGTTTGGTCGTCTTGGACGAGCCCGGGAACCGGGAATTTACACGGGAATTTGATCGCTGCACCACGGAATTCGAGCTTATCATCAATTACGCCTTCCAAGCGTCCTGTTCGGATTCCCCAAATGGTCAATAGTTGCCCAGGACCGCGATCCAATCAAGAGCATGGCGGCCAAAAAGTGTTGATGTGATGGTGCTCCCATTTTCAATTCCGCTCCCCGGCTTCAGGAGTCAGGCGCGCTGGGGTAGGAGCTTTGCGTCGTCGAGCAGTTCCTGCGCATGCGCCTGTGCCGACTCCGAGTCCTCCTGACCGGCCAGCATGCGCGCCAGTTCCTTGACGCGTTCGTCGTCGCTGAGCAGCTGCACATCGCTGGAGGTGAAACCCGTGGCCGTCTTCCCGTCGGAACCGCGCACCGACGTTTTGGTGACACGGATGTGCTGATCGGCGAACGCAGCAACCTGTGGCAGGTGGGTGACCACCAGCACCTGGACGTGACGTGCCAGCATGGCCAGGCGACGCCCGATTTCGACGGCGGCACGCCCACCCACACCTGCGTCCACTTCGTCGAAGACAAAGGTGGGAACGGGATCCACCGCAGCGAGGACAACTTCGATGGCGAGCATGACCCGGGACAGTTCACCTCCCGAAGCTCCCTTGCCCAGGGGGCGTGCGGGAGCGCCGGAGTGTGGCTGGAGGAGGAAGGCGATCTCGTCGGTCCCCCACGGCCCCAGGACATCGCTGCTCTCCACCTCAATCACCAATGTGGCATCAGCCATGGCCAGGGCCTTCAGCTCGGCACTGACGCGCCCTGACAGGTCTTTGGCCGCCTTTGAACGCGCCTTGCTGATGGCTGCGGCCAGTTTGCGCAGAGTCACCTCGGTAGAGGCCACCTCGGCGTCCAAGGATTCGATCCGGCTCGAATCGTCCTGCAGTTCATCCAGCCTTTTCCGCGCCGTGGCCGCCCACTCCAGGACCTCATCAATGCTGGGAGCGTACTTGCGGATGAGCTTGGCGAGGGCCGCCCTGCGCTCCTCGATTTCCGACAGGCGTTCCGGACCCTCGGTGTCCAGCGCGGCCTGGTAGCTGGAGAGCTCAGCAGCAATGTCATTGAGGAGGAACCCCACTTCAGCCAACCTGGCCGCAGCGGCGCCGAGTGTTTCATCGTGCTCGGCCACATGCTCAAGGGTCCTCTTCGCTGCGTCCACCATGGACGTGGCATCTCCGGATTCGCCGAATTCCTCGGCGATCAGGGACTCGTGCGCCGAAGCAGCGGCAATCCGCAGTTCCTCGACATTGGCGAGTTTGACCGCCTCCGCCTTCAAGGTCTCGTCCTCGCCGGGCTGGGGATCAACCTCATCGATCTCGGTCAGGGCGGCGTCCAGGGACTCTGCCTCACGCAGCCGCTCGCGGGCTTCAGTCCGCAGCGTCTCCAGTTCGGCCTGGATCGACTTCCAATGCCTGTAGAGGTCCTGGTACTCCCCCAGCGACTTGGCCAAGGACGCACCTGCGAATCGGTCCAGTGCGTGACGCTGGGCCGCCGCACCCTTCAAACGGATCTGGTCCGTCTGTCCGTGAACAACTACCAGGCTTTCGCCAATCTCGGCCAGTACACCTACCGGCGCGGTTCTGCCACCGACGTAAGCACGGCTGCGGCCGTCCGCGCCGACGGTGCGGGCCAGCAGGAGCTCAGCGACGCCGTCGTACTCTTCCGCGTCTCCACCCGCTTCACGGGTGCGTTCCACGGCGCTGTGGGCAGGATCGAGCTTCAGGACCGCTTCGGCCGACGCTGACTTGGCGCCGTTGCGCACTGCACCGGCGTCCGACCGGGCGCCCAGGAGAAGCCCGACGGCGGTGACCACCATGGTCTTGCCGGCGCCGGTTTCGCCGGTAACGACGCTCAGCCCCGGGCCCAGGGGCAGGGCAGCGTCGGTGATGACGCCGAGGTCACGGATTCGGAGTTCTTCAAGCATGCTTCACTTCGCATTCGTGGGTTCGGAGGGGTCACCGTCCCGGGGAGCATCCATATCCCTCGGGCTGGGCAAAGGCGCCGGTGACAAGGTTCTGATGACAGGGATGGGACCCGTGTGGACTTCGCCCCGGCGTGGGGCCGGGCCGCGCCAACCGTGGATGGGAAGTTCGAATTTACGGACCAACCTGGCTGAGAACGGGGTCTTATGGGTCCGGGCGAGCCGCACCGGGGTCGCGGAGCGGGTCACCTCCACCCGGGCGCCGGGAGGCAGATCCACTGACCGCCGGCCATCGCACCAGAGAACGCCCTGGGCATCGGTCCGGTTCATGATTTCGACCGCAAGCTTTGAACGCGGCGAAACCACCAAAGGCTTGGCGAAGAGCGCGTGTGCGCTAATGGGGACTATCACCAGGGCCTCGACCTCGGGCCACACCACAGGTCCGCCCGACGAAAAAGCGTAGGCCGTGGACCCCGTAGGCGTGGCCATCACCACGCCATCGCAGCCGAAGGACGTCAACGGACGCTCATCGACTTCGGTAACCACTTCCAGCATCCGCTCCCGGTTCGCCTTCTCGATGGCGGCCTCGTTCAACGCCCATGTGTGCCAGATTTTTTGGCCCTTGATCCACACTTGGACGTCGATGGTCATGCGTTCTTCCACCGTGTATTGGCGGCTCGCGATCCACTCCACCGTCTGGGCGAGGTCGGCCCGCTCGCTCTCGGCCAGGAAGCCAACGTGGCCCAAATTGACTCCGAGCAGCGGTACATCAACCTCGCGGACCAGTTCCGCAGCACGCAGGATGGTGCCGTCACCGCCGAGGACCATGACCAGTTCCACGTCCTCGAGGCTGACGTGGTCGTTCAAAATCTCAATGGGAGTGTCCAAAGCACCGAAAAAGCGTTCGATATCGGCAAGTTCAGATTTCTGCAGCACAGGAACCAAACCTGACGAGTGCAATTGCGTACAGGCATCCCATGCAGCGCGGAGCGATTCCTCCCGCCCAGTGTGGGCAAGGACAAGTACACGCCTGCTCATCGGGTTCTGCTTTCTAGTGGTTTGGCCAGAGGTTCTTCAACAAGGCAGCTACGTGCTGGTCCCGCTCTTCGATCTTAGGCAACGCGGCGGACATCCTGCGCGTCATCCACAGGAAGTATTCAACATTTCCGTCCTGGCCCGGCAGCGGGCTGGCAGCCAGGCCCCGAAGATCCAGCCTGGAATCAATCGCCGCGGTGGCCACCTGGGCAACCGCCCGGCGTCGTTCGTTCTCGGAGGCAACCACTCCCGTCCGGCTCAACCGCTCCTTGCCAACCTCGAACTGTGGCTTGACCATGAGCAGCAGATCCCCGCCGGGTTCCGTGCACCCCGCCAGCGCTTCCAGCACCAGAGTCAGCGAGATAAAGGACAGGTCCGCCACTGTGAGCCGGGCCGGTCCACCGATCTGTCCGGGAGTCATATACCGGACGTTGAGTCCTTCGTGGACCTCCACCCTGGGGTCCTCCCGCAGCTGCGGAACCAGCTGTCCATGGCCAACATCCACCGCCACCACGCTCGACGCGCCCTGCCGCAGCAACACGTCAGTGAAACCGCCCGTGGAGGCACCGGCGTCGAGGCACCGCTTCCCGGAAACCACGACGGCGGGAAAGGCCTTGAGCGCGCCAGCCAGCTTATGACCGGCTCGGCTGACGTAGATATCCTCAAGGTGCGCTTGGACGGTCAGCTCAGTGCCGCCATCGACCTGGAGTGCCGGTTTTGCCAGGACAGCCCCACTGGAGGAAACCTTGCCGTCACTGATCAGTTTCGCGGCATGGGTCCGGGACCTCGCCAACCCTCGGGTGACCAGTTCCTGATCGAGTCGTGCCATGGATCAGTTGCTGCCTTCCGGACGTTGGGGGCTGGATTGGATCGTTGGGAGTCCCGGTTCGGCATCCAGGGCCTCCAACAACGAATCATGGATCCGGGTGTAGAGCTCCCCGTGGTCCTCCAGAGGGACATCGGGAACACCGTCCAGGATGCTGAGAGCCTTGTCCACCAGGGCATCCCCTGTGGCGTGGGCTGGCTCAGGCCATTGCACGTTGCTGTCGTCCGGCTCCGGTGCGGGAATTTCGGTCATCGCACCAGTCTAGTGAGTACGCCACTCCACCTGCGGGGCCGTCGCTTCCGCAGCATCGGGAACGGCAGCCCACCATGCAGCGCAGGCCGCACGCCAGGCGTCGAGGTCATCCTCATGCCCGATCACGGTCACCGTGCCGTCCACAACGGAAGCCGAACCAGCACCGCAACGGAAGGTGCCGCCGTCGTCCGTGATCGCCGGGTACGGAGCGTACAGGCCTTCCAGGTCTGCGAGCAGGTAGTCAGGGCGTTCATCGGTGCGGGCAGCAAGGATGGTACTGGTGGTATCAACGCCGGTGAGCACGGCCGCCGTCGCGAATCCTGCGCGGTTGCCACCGAGGATGTCCGTGTCGAGACGGTCACCGACCACCAGCGGCCGTTCAGCCTTGAGCCGCTTGGCAGCAGCATGGAACAGTGGCGCTTCCGGTTTTCCTGCCACCAAGGGTGTCTTCCCGGTGGCTGCAGCTACGGCTGCCACGAGCGTCCCATTGCCCGGCGCGATGCCTCGTGCCTGCGGAATGGACATGTCCGTGTTCGTGGCGAACCACGTGGCACCTCCCGCGACAACGTACGCGGCTTCCGCGAGATCCTTCCAGCCAATCTCGGGATTGAATCCCTGAACGACTGCAACAGGGGCCTCAGCTGCGCTGCGGACGGGCTTGAGTCCCACAAGTTCGATCTCGTGGGCCAAGGCCGCGCTGCCCGTGATCAGCACATGCGATCCCGCCGGCAGCATGGAAGCAAGGAGCTCCCCTGCCGCCTGCGACGAACTCACCACTTGATGGTCCTCTGCCGGCGCGCCCAACTCACGCAGGTGCGCGGCCACCTGGGCAGGAGTCCGGGAAGCGTTGTTGGTGACGTACCCCAGGCCAACGCCCACGCTTTCGAGGCGTTGCAACGACTCCACAGCCCCCGGGATGGCGTGCGGTCCCGCGTAGACCACCCCGTCCAAGTCGGAGAGGACAGCATCAAATGATGAGATCAGTGAATCAGCCATGCTGGGTGTCGGTGCCCTCGTTGTCCGCTTCTGCGTCCTCTGCTTCTTCGTCGTCTTCGGCAGAGTCTACGTCCGACTCGGCGTCGTCGGATTCAAAGTAGTCCGACTCGGCGTCGTCGAGCTCAACCTCATCGTGGGCCACGTCAGCCGCGGCAGCTTCCGCGATGACCGTTTCCGCTTCAGGCTGCTCGACGTCGGTCTCCGGGGACGGCTTCTGGAAGCGCGGCTTACGCGCGGCTTCTTCTTCCTGCTCGTCCCAGCCGAGGTCGAGAATTTCAGGTTCAGCAAAGTCCCCGACGCCCAGGGCGTTCTCAGCAACCACTGCCTGGCGGGCCCACTTGTCGGCCTCTTCCGTCCGCCCAACAGCGTTCAATGCCTCGGCGTAAGCGCGGAAGAGGCGGGGGCTGTAGGAGAAAGCACGGTTGATATCAAGCTGCGGGATCTCCAGCTCGCTGACAGCTGCATCGAGCTGGTCAAGGTCCGCACGGGCACCGGACGCCACGATCGCCAGCTCCACCTTGCCGGGGGCATCGAGATCCTGGGCTTCAGGAGAACGCACCATGTCCAAAGCACGGTCAGGGCGGCCAAGGCCGCGCTCACAGTCGGCCATGACTGGCAGGTGGACGTTGGACCCGCTGATGCGACGGTAGGTCCGGAATTCACGCAGGGCCTCGCCATAGTGGCCGGCGGCGTAGGCCGTGAGACCCACTGCCTCGCGGACCGCGGAGAGACGGCCTCCACGACGACTGGCAGCCAACGCGTGCTGGAACGCCAGTTCGGGTTCAATGTCGATCAAACGGCCAGCCATAACCAGGTGCTTGGCAACCCAGCCGGCACTCTGCTCCTCAAGGGTTTTGATCTGGTGGCCTGTCGCGCGGTCCAGTTCCTTACCTGTGACATCCTCGTCAATCTCGGGAGAACGTTCGCGGTCGGGACGGTTCGAGCTGCGGATGTCCTTGGCGTTGGGAACGCGGGCGGGGCGTTCTTCCCAGGAGTTGCCACGGTCATTGCTGAACGAGCGGCGCTCACCATCGCGTGCCGGGCGATCACCGCGGTCTCCGCGGTCGGAGAAGGACCCGCGGTCGTTCCGGCCACCAAAGGGCTTGCGGTCGCCACTGTCACGGCGGGGACCATCGAAGTTCCGCGGACCACGCTCAGGACGATCACCGAATGGCTTACGGTCACCACGGTCATTGCCGAACGAGCGGCGATCACCGTCACGGGCGGGACGGTCACCGCGATCGCCGAACGGCTTACGGTCGCTATTGAAAGGCCTGCGGTCGTTGCTGTCACGGCGAGGGCCATCGAAGTTCCGCGGACCACGCTCAGGACGATCACCGAACGGCTTACGGTCACCACGGTCATTGCCGAACGAGCGGCGATCACCGTCACGGGCGGGACGGTCACCGCGATCGGCGAACGGCTTACGGTCGCTGTTGAAGGGCCTGCGGTCGCCGCGGTCACCGCGGTCACTGCGGTCACTGCGGTCACTGCCGAACGAGCGGCGGTCACCATCACGTGCCGGACGATCACCGCGGTCACCGAAGGGTTTCCGATCGTTGTTGTCGCGGCGAGGGCCATCGAAGTTACGGGCGCCGCGCTCGGGACGCTCACCGAAAGGCTTGCGATCGCCGCGGTCACTGCGGTCACTGCCAAACGAGCGGCGCTCACCATCGCGGGAGGGACGATCATTGCCATCCCGGTTTTCCCTGGAACGGAAGCCCCTGGGGTCCCCTCCGGAACTATTGTTGGCGCGGAACGAACCGCGGCCGTCCCTGTTGCCGCCGAAGTTTCCGCGATTGCCGCCGCGATTGCCGCCGTTGTGCTCAGCCATGGTGGATTCCTCCTGTTGCGAGCCGACCACTGGCGCGTGCGTAGTCGCTCATAACCCTTATTTCGTTGTCACGCCGCCGGCAGCACTGAACTACCGACTCGTATGTCTTATGCAATTCTATTCGACGCCACCAGAGCCACTGAACCTGGGAAGCGGCTTTCGGCCATCCCGTGGCAAGTCTCACAACCAACTGAGCTCGTGCGTGCTCGCTTGGATGGTGGTCTCGGGGATTGGTTTGTTAAAGATGAAAGGCCCCAACGGTCGTGGTTGGGGCCTTCAGTGTTGGTGTGTTGTTTAAGTGTGGGAGACCCCCCAACCGTGGGTTGGGGGGTCTCGACCTAATGGTTGTCCGGCGGTGTCCTACTC
>NZ_JBHVQI010000041.1:0-25854 GCF_042886835.1 Paenarthrobacter sp. NPDC057981 | reverse complement strand
GCCCGGGGAAACCCGGGCCGCGCCCTTATGGTGTGTGTTCGGTGGACCACCTACCGCTTGGAAAGGGCTCCGGCTACCAGGAAGGCCATCTCCAGCGACTGCATGTGGTTCAGGCGCGGGTCGCACACGGACTCGTAGCGGTCCAGGAATGCGTCCTGGTCGATCGGGTCCGCACCACCGAGGCATTCCGCGACGTCGTCGCCGGTCATCTCCACGTGCAGGCCACCCGGGACTGTACCCAGCGAGTGGTGCACTTCGAAGAAGCCACGGACTTCGTCAATGACGTCGTCGAAGTTGCGGGTCTTGTAGCCATTGGGCGAGGTCACGGTGTTCCCGTGCATCGGGTCAGTCACCCAGAGGACCTGGGCGCCGGAAGCGGTAACGCGTTCGACGACGGCGGGCAGCTTCTCGCGGATGTTCTTCGCACCCATACGGGTAATGAAGGTCAGGCGGCCGGGTTCGCGGTTCGGGTCCAGCTTGTCGATCAGGCGCAAGGCGTCGTCGCCGCTGGTGGTCGGGCCCAGCTTGACGCCGATGGGGTTGCGCACACGGGAGAGGAAGTCGACGTGGGCGTGATCCAGCTCGCGTGTCCGCTCGCCAATCCACAGGAAGTGGGAGGAAGTGTCGTAAGGCAAGCCGGTGCGGGAGTCGATGCGGGTCAAGGCGCGCTCGTAATCCAGCAGCAGCGCTTCGTGGCTGGCAAAGAATTCGACGCGCTTGAGCGCCTCGAAGTCGGCGCCGCAAGAGTCCATGAACTTGATGGCGCGGTCGATGTCGCGGGCCAGGGACTCGTAACGCGCGTGGGCCGGGTTTTCGGTGAAGCCCTTGTTCCACTGGTGGACCAGGCGGAGGTCGGCGAAACCACCCTGCGTGAACGCGCGGATCAGGTTCAGCGTGGAGGCAGAGGTGTGGTACGCCTGGAGCATCCGGCCGGCGTCGTGGGCGCGGGATTCGGGGGTGAAGTCGTATCCGTTGACGATGTCGCCGCGGTATGCCGGGAGTGTGACGCCGTTGCGGGTCTCATCGTTGGACGAGCGCGGCTTGGCGAACTGTCCGGCCATGCGGCCCATCTTGATCACGGGCATAGCGGCGCCGTACGTCAGCACGACTGCCATCTGCAGGATGGTCTTGACGCGAGCGCTGATCTTGTCTGCCGTGGCAGCCTCGAACGTTTCCGCGCAGTCACCACCCTGGAGCAGGAACGCTTTGCCTTGTGCCGCAGCCGCCAGGCGCTCCCTCAGGACATCGACTTCTCCCGCAAAGACCAGCGGCGGAACGATGGAAAGTTCCTTGACGGAGGCCTTGAAGACCTCTGCATCCGACCACGTTGGCTGCTGCGAAATCGGCAGCTCGCGCCATGCGTCGAGTCCGGGATAGTTTGCTGCTCCGCTCTGGGCGGTGCTGGCGAGTGGATCTGCGGTGGGAAGTGCGGTGTTTGCGGTAAGCTCAGTCACCCTTCAAGAGTAGTGGCCCCGGGCAGGGTTGAGGCACTGGAGGCGTAACTGATGCTGCCGGTTGCGTCACAGTTTCCATGTGTTCACTGGCCGTCGGCGCGGGGTTCGTCCCTGTCTTCTGCGATGTCGTTCGTGGCCTCTTCCGTACCCTCAAGCTTGTGGAGCGGCTCCGGGCCCTTGCCGGCGAGCCTGGCTTTGACCACGGCAGCATATTCGTCCACGTATTCCTGGCCGGAGAGGCGCATCAGTTCATACATGATTTCGTCCGTAACCGCCCTCTGAACGCCACGGTCCTCTTCCATTCCGTAGTAGCGGCTGAAGTCCAGCGGCTGTCCGAAGATGATCCCGATGCGGCGGATGTTAGGGAGTCTTTTGCCGATGGGTTGGACTTTTTCGGTTCCGATCATGGCAACGGGGACCACCGGGACGCGGGTCTGCAGTGCCAGCCTGGCAACCCCCACTTTGCCACGGTAGAGCTTGGCGTCCGGGCTCCGCGTGCCCTCGGGGTAGATTCCCAGGAGGCCACCGGAGGTGAGCACGTCCTTGCCCGCCTGCAGTGACATCTCTGAGGCCGCCCCTCCGGAACGGTCCATGGGGAGCTGATTGCTCAGCCTGAAGAACAGCGCTGTGAGCCGGCCTTTCAGCCCTTTGCCGGTGAAGTATTCCGACTTGGCGAGGAAAATCACGGGACGACGGACCATCAAGGGAAGAAAAATGGAGTCCGAGAAGGACAGATGGTTCGATGCCAGGATTGCCGCCCCGTTCTCGGGAACATTGTCCAGGCCTTTGACCCAGGGACGGAACAGGAGCTTGAGGATTGGACCCAGAAAGATCCTCTTCATGACCCAATAGAACACGCTTGTCCTCTCACGGCCGTTGGCTGGCATGCTTCCGGCACCACCGGCCGGCACTCAACTGCAACCCTACTCCAGTGAGAAATATCCGGAACAGTGACACGATGGAACGCATGACGGAACGCAACCCACCAGCAGCGACCGCTTTCCACTACGCCGGACACGGACCGAACGCCTCAACAGGGGTGGCGATCTGTCACGGCTTCACGGGCAGCCCTTTGAGCATGCTTCCGTGGGCTGAGTACCTGGCCGCGCAGGGTTTTGCTGTAACACTTCCCCTCCTGCCAGGTCACGGCACCAGCTGGCAGGATCTCGCCACAACGCGGTGGCAGGACTGGTATAACGCGTTCGAAGACAGCTACCTGGAACTCGCGGCCACCACTGAAAGCTGCTTCGTTGCCGGCCTGTCGATGGGCGGAGCCGTAGTCCTTCGGCTGGCCTCCCTTCACGACGTCCCAGGTGTGGTGTTGGTCAATCCGGGCCTTAGCTTTTACGACCGGCGCGTGAAGTACGTCGGTGCTTTGAAATACGTCATGCGGACCACCGAGCCCATCGTGGAAGACTCCGCAGCACCAGTGTTGACCGAGGCAGGCGACTACTCGAAGACACCCCTCACGGCCGTGCATGAGCTCAAGAAACTGTTTCGGTCCGCCACCCGGGGACTGCCGCACGTGAAGGCACCGACCCTGGTCTTCAAGTCGACGGTGGATGGCGTTATTCCTCCCAGCTCGGTGGATACCATCCGCAAGAACATTGACGCGACGCGTCTGAAAGTTGTGACCCTTCCGCACAGCGGGCATGTGGCCACCCTGGATGTTGACGCGCCGACCATTTTCGAAGAATCCGCGGCATTTTTCCGCCAACATGCCCATCACAGAGTAGCCTCGGAGTCATCATGAAAATGCTCCCGGATTTCTCACCGTTCCTTAGCAACTGGAGCGGAACTGGTCCGCGCGTTGGTGTGGTCATGTCGCATGGCTTCACTGGAAGCCCCCACAGCGTGAGGCCCTGGGCTGAGCATCTGGCCGCTGCCGGTTACGCCGTGAGGCTTCCGTTGCTGCCCGGTCACGGCACTACTTGGCAGGATATGGCCAAGCGCTCGTGGCAGGAATGGCACCGCGCGGTCGATGACGCCTACCTTGAATTGGCGGCCGAATGCGAGTACGTCTTCGCTGCGGGTCTGTCCATGGGCGGCACCTTGGCCTTGCGGATAGCAGCCACGCGGCCTGTTGCGGGAACAGTGGTGGTCAATCCCGGACTTGTGCTGGACGATCCACGGGCCGTCATTGTTGCCGCGCTTAAGTACGTGGTGAAGACGACTCCGGCCATCGCAAACGACATCCTCAAACCGGACCAGGACGAAGGCGCCTACGCTCGAACCCCCGTCGCCGCGGCCCACGAGCTCAAGAAGATGTACAAAAACACCGCCATGATCCTGCCACGTATCACGGCACCCGTGCGCGTCTACAAGTCCACAGTGGACAACGTGATATCCAACGCCAGCCTGGAATTCCTGCGCTCCCGCGTGCAGGCCCCGGTGGAGATCAACTACCTCCACAACAGCCACCACGTCGCCACGCTGGACAATGACGCACCCGAAATCTTCTCCGGTACTGTCGACTTCATCCACCAGACCGTAGCTGCCTTGGCCGGGCACGGGCCCTCCCCCGATAAGGATGCAGCCCATGAACAGGCCTGATCCCAACTCAGCCGACCAGAGCGCCAACAAGGACGACGACGCCGTGTGGCAGGATCTGGTAGCGCGACTGGAAGCGACGCAATCCGCTCCCGACAAACCGGAACCGGATGTCGCGGAGGCCGGACAACCAAAGCCAGGAGCCGGGAAGAGCTTCAGCGACTTCGACCCGCTGGGCCTGTCGGCGCCTTCTGCAGTGCCCTCACCTGATGCTGCCGCCGATGAACAAGGCCGCCGGCTGGGCCCTCGCGACTTTGAGGTGGACGACGACGAGGAACCGTTCGTCCCGGAGGAGCCGCCGAGCCTGGCCGGTACCGAACCCTTGACGATGTTGGCGTGGGTTGGCGCTGTGGGTGGTCCCATCGCGTTGCTCTTCACCGCCATGTTCTGGCGGTCAGCTCCGCTGGCAGCCATCCTCGGAATCGTTGCCGCCTTTGTGGCGTCGGTGGTCTTCCTCATCATGAGGCTTCCGCAGGAGAAGAACGAGGACGACGACGGCGCCCGCATCTAAGTGCCGACGCCGGGTGGTTCTCAGTGGCGTTAGCTGTGCGTCCTTCCGCTGACACGCGACAGGTCGGCGGCACCAATCATGCCGGCCCGAGGACCCAAGGCAGCGAGTTCAATCCTTGCCATGGGCCGGAATCCTCGGCCTGTGAGGTTTTTGGCAAAGGAGTCGCGGGCAGGTCCTGCCAACAGCTCTCCTGCATCGCACAGCCCGCCGCCGATCACGAACATGCCTGGGTCCAGGGCAGCGGCGAGGTTGGCAAGGCCCAGGCCCAGCCATTCACCTTGGTCCGCCAGCAACTCCCGGGATGTGACATCACCGGCAAGGGCGAGGGCAGTGACTGCCGCACCCGTAATGTTCTCCGCAATCCCTCCGGCACGTTCCAGCAACGCCCGGCCTTCGGGTGAATTGGTCCTGACGAGCTGTCGGGCTTCACGGCCCAGCGCATTTCCGGAAGCGTACTGTTCCCAGCATCCACGGTTGCCGCATTCGCAGCGGTGACCACCAGGGAAGATGATCTGGTGACCGAATTCGCCGGCCACACCGTATCGGCCCCGCTCAACCCGGCCATCCATCACCATGGCACCACCAATGCCCGTGCCCAAGGTGATGCACACGAGGCGGCTCTCGCCGTGTCCTGCTCCGAAGCGCCATTCCGCCCACGCTGCGGCATCGGCATCGTTCGTAAGAAGGACCGGGCGCCTGAGCAGTTTCTGCAGGCTGGCCCTCAGGGGCTCATTTCGCCAGGCGAGATGCGGGCTGAACAGCACCGTACCGCCGTCGAGGTCCATCCAACCGGCGGCGCCTATGCCCACCGAAGCGACGCGGTGACCGGCGCTGAGTTCGTCCACGAGCTCCACAATGGTCTGTTCCACGGCCCGCGGATCGGCCCCGGGAGTGGACCTCCGGGCTTCGGCAAGGACCCTGCCCTCGGCATCCACCACGCCGGCTGCCACTTTGGTGCCCCCGATGTCGATCCCGATGGCCAGTCCCCTGCGGCCGAGGTGGCTTCGCCGGGCAGCCCATGGAACGTCCTTCCATGCGGCGGCCGGGGGCCTGGAGTTTACGCGGGTGCTGGACCGGAATGCGGGCATCCCCTCATCCTATTCCGCCAGCCGCTGCGCCCCGGCATCGAGGGCGCCGGAAGTCCCCGAGTTGCTTGAAATGATGCTGAATCCGTAAAGTTACTCGCGAGTAGGTGAAATAGAACACACCTCTGCGAGCGGGCATACTAGAGTGAAAAGAAGCCCCTCGCGGCCCGTGGATATCAAAGGAGCTACCGTGCGTGAAATCAGTGTTCCTCCCCTCGTGAACATCTCCCCTGAAACCAACATCACGGACTTCGTGCTTCGGGAGGCGGGAAAGGCCTCCAACCCACCGCTGTTCTCCAAACTGGACAGCAGCGGCCAGTGGAAGGACATTCGGGCCACGGAGTTCCTGGAAGACGTCCGAGCGCTGGCAAAAGGGCTCATCGCCAGCGGTGTCGGCCAGGGCGACCGGGTGGGAATCATGTCCAGGACGCGCTACGAATGGTCCTTGGTGGACTTCGCGATCTGGTTTGCCGGAGCCGTGTCCGTCCCCATCTACGAAACGTCATCGCCGTCGCAGGTTGCCTGGAACCTCGGAGACTCGGGCGCCGTAGCTGCGTTCGGCGAATCCGCCCACCATGAGGACATCATCCGGCAGGCGGTTGTCGCGGAGGACATTGCCTCCGTCGCCAATGTGTGGCAGCTCGAAGGCGCCGGCCTCGATGCCCTGCGCGCCGCCGGCGCAGGGGTTCCCGACGACGAACTTGAGTCCCGCCGCTCCGCCGCCGGCCTGAGGGATGTGGCCACCATCATCTACACCTCCGGCACCACGGGCAGGCCGAAGGGTTGCGAGCTGACGCACGGCAACTTCGTGGAACTCTCCGAGAATGCGCGGGCCTCCCTGCCAGAGATCATCAACGAGTCCGGCAAGACCATCATGTTCCTGCCGCTGGCCCACGTTTTTGCCCGCTTCATCTCCGTCCTGGCCGTGGCCGGTGGCGTCCAGGTGGCCCACACCCCGGACATCAAGAACCTGCTGGGCGACCTCCAAAGCTTCCAGCCCACGTTCATCCTCGCTGTCCCGCGTGTTTTCGAGAAGGTTTACAACTCAGCACTGACCAAGGCCGAAGACGGTGGCAAGGGCGCCATCTTCCACCGGGCCGTCGACACTGCGATCGCGTACTCCAAGGCACGCCAGGACGGACGCCTCGGCCTCGGCCTGAAGATCAAGCACGCCGTGTTCGACAAACTGGTCTACGGAAAGCTTCGGGCGGCCATGGGTGGACACGTCGCCCATGCGGTATCCGGTGGCGGCCCCCTGGGCGAACGCCTGGGCCACTTCTTCCAAGGCATCGGACTGCAGATCCTCGAGGGCTACGGACTCACCGAAACCACGGCTCCCATTTCCGTCAATACCCCTTCCATGATCAGGATCGGAACCGTAGGGGCTCCCCTGCCGGGGAACTCGGTCAAAATTGCGGACGACGGCGAAATTCTCGCCAAGGGCGTCTGCGTCATGCGCGGCTACTACAAGCGCCCGGACCTCACCGAAGAGACGTTCACTCAGGATGGCTGGTTCCGCACCGGCGATATCGGCGAACTGGACAGCAACGGCTTCCTGAAGATCACCGGCCGCAAGAAGGAAATCATCGTCACGGCCGGCGGCAAGAATGTGGTGCCCGCCCTGCTGGAAGACCAAATCCGCTCCGACGCCCTGGTCTCGCAGGTTCTGGTGGTAGGCGACAACCGTCCGTTCATCGGCGCCCTGGTCACCCTGGATGAAGAAGCCTTGCCTGGCTGGCTGGAACGCCACGGCCTGCCTTCGACCACGACCTTGGAAGAGGCCACCGAGAACGCCGTCGTGAAGGCTGCTGTGCAGGAACTGATCAGCAAGGCAAATCAGTCGGTGTCCCAGGCCGAGGCCATCAAGTCCTTCCGCGTGGTCCCGGCGGACTTCACAGAAGCCTCCGGCCACCTCACACCGTCCCTGAAGGTCAAGCGCGCCCAGGTCATGAAGGACTTTGACGCAGTGATCGAGGAAATGTATTCCGCTCCGCGCGCGTCGTAGCCGGCAGCGCCTGCGCCAAGGCACGAAAGCAAAAGGAACCCCTCCCGGACCAAGTCCGGGAGGGGTTCCTTTTGCGGTGCGGACCGTTAGCTGACTACCAGCAACAAGTCACCGCCCTGCACCTGCTCCACAGCCGAGATGGCCAGGCGCGAAACGGTGCCCGCCACCGGCGTCGTAATGGAAGCTTCCATCTTCATCGCCTCGATGGTGGCCACGGTGTCGCCGGCCTTGACGGTGTCACCTGCCTTGACGGTGACGGTCACGGCGCCGGCGAACGGCGCTGCGACCTGCCCGGGCTGGGCGGGGTCGGCCTTCTCTGCAGCCTTGACGTTGCTCACCACGGAACGGTCACGGACAACCACCGGGCGGGACTGGCCGTTGAGCGTACACATGACCGTGCGCATGCCCTTCTCGTCGGCTTCTGACACGGCCTCGAGCTGGGCAATAAGGCGAACACCCTTTTCCAGCTCAATGACGTGCTCTTCACCGTGCTGGAAACCGTAAAGGTAGTCGCGGGTGTCAAGCACGGAGACGTTCCCGTAAGTTTCCACGCTCTTCAGGTAGTCCTTGGTGGGACCGGCAAAGAGGAGGCGGTTCAGCGTCTGCTGGCGCGTCTTCGAATCGCCCTTGAGGGCCTCGCTGTCCTCGGGGCTGATCTCCACATCGCGGACCTTCACACTGCGGCCTTGGAGAGCCTTGGTGCGGAAGGGCTCAGGCCAACCACCGGGAGGATCGCCGAGCTCACCGGAGAGGAAGCCGATGACAGAGTCCGGAATGTCGTAGTTCTGCGGGTTCTCGTTGAAGTCCGCGGGATCCGCGTTCAGGCCAACAAGGTGCAGGGCGAGATCGCCCACCACCTTGGAGGACGGTGTGACCTTCACGAGGCGGCCGAGAATGCGGTCCGCTGCCGTGTACATGTCCTCGATGGCCTCGAACTGCTCGCCAAGCCCCAGCGCAATTGCCTGCTGGCGGAGGTTGGACAGCTGACCGCCGGGGATCTCGTGCTGGTAGACGCGACCCGTGGGACCGGGAAGACCGGATTCAAACGGTGCATAGACGCGTCGGACGGCTTCCCAGTAGGGCTCCATGGCACCGACGTTTTCCAGGCTGAGGCCCGTGTCCCGCGGAGTGTTCGCGAGGGCAGCCACCAAAGCGGAAGCCGCAGGCTGGCTGGTGGTTCCAGCCAGAGAAGCAGCAGCAACGTCAACGGCGTCAACGCCTGCGTCCACGGCCGCCAAGAGTGTGGCCAGCTGGCCACCAGCGGTGTCGTGCGTGTGGAGGTGCACAGGCAGGTCGAACCGCTCACGCAGCGCGGTAACCAGTTTGGCCGCAGCGGCCGGGCGCAGGAGGCCGGCCATGTCCTTGATCGCGAGGATGTGTGCACCGGCGTCGACGATCTTCTGGGCCAGGTCCAGGTAGTAGTCCAGCGTGTAGAGGTCCTCGTTGGGATCCAGGAGGTTGCCGGTGTAGCACAGGGCCACCTCGGCTACGGCCGTTCCCGTTGCCCGCACGGCCCGGATGGCGGGGGCCATCTGGTTGACGTCGTTGAGGGCGTCAAAGATACGGAAAATGTCGATGCCGGTGGCCGCGGCCTCGTTGACGAAGGCTTCGGTCACCACTTCCGGGTAGGGCGTGTACCCGACGGTGTTGCGCCCGCGCAGAAGCATCTGGATACAGGTGTTCGGCAGGGCCTTGCGCAGCGCTGCCAAACGGTCCCAAGGATCTTCGCCCAGGAAGCGGAGGGCGACGTCGTAGGTGGCACCACCCCAGGCCTCAACGGAAAGCAGCTCGGGAAGCAGCGCCGTCACGGCCGGTCCCGCAGCCACGAGGTCACGGGTGCGGACACGGGTTGCCAGCAGCGACTGGTGGGCATCCCGGAACGTGGTGTCAGTGACTGCCAGGGCGTTCTGCTCACGCAAGGCCTTGGCAAAGCCCTCCGGCCCGAGCTCCTGCAAACGCTGACGCGAACCCGAGGTGGGGACGGGCCCATCTATCACCGGCAGCTTGCTGGCAGGGTCCGTGTGGACGGGCAGTTCGCCGTTGGGCTTGTTCACCGTAACGTCGGCGAGCCAGGTCAGGAGCTTGGTGCCCCGGTCTGCGGAGATGTGGGACTTGAGCAGCTCGGGGCGCTTGTCGATGAAGTCCGTGGCGACATTGCCGGCGTTGAAGTCCGGGTCTGCAAGGACAGCTTGCAGGAAGGGGATGTTGGTGGAGACACCGCGGATACGGAACTCGGCAAGGCCACGGCGGGCACGTGCAACGGCAGCGGGGTAATCACGGCCGCGGCAGGTCAGCTTCACGAGCATCGAGTCAAAGTGGGGGCTGATCTCGGCACCTGAGTAGACCGTACCGCCGTCGAGCCTTACACCGGCACCACCGGCAGAACGGTAACCGGTGATCTTGCCGACGTCGGGGCGGAAGCCATTGGCAGGGTCTTCCGTGGTAATGCGGCACTGCAGGGCTGCGCCCTTGATGGACACGGACTCCTGGCTCAATCCCAGATCTGCCAGGGTCTCCCCCGAGGCGATGCGCATCTGGGCCTGCACCAAGTCGACGTCGGTGATTTCCTCGGTGACTGTGTGCTCCACCTGGATACGGGGGTTCATTTCGATGAAGACGTGCTGGCCGGCACGCTCGCCTTCGGTGTCGACCAGGAACTCGACGGTTCCGGCATTGACGTAGTTCAGTGCTTTGGCGAATGCGACCGCGTCGCGGTAGAGCGCCTGCCGGATGTTTTCGTCCAGGTTCGGCGCCGGGGCAATTTCCACCACTTTCTGGTGGCGGCGCTGCAACGAACAGTCACGTTCGAACAGATGCATGACGTTGCCTTCGGCATCGGCCAGGATCTGAACTTCGATGTGGCGGGGACGAAGCACGGCTTGCTCAAGGAACATGGTGGGGTCGCCAAAGGCGGCGTCCGCTTCGCGCATGGCCGACTGCAGGGCTTCGGGCAGTGCTTCGCGCGTCTCGACGCGCCGCATGCCGCGGCCGCCACCGCCGGCTACCGCCTTGGCGAAGATGGGGAAGCCGATCTCCTCCGCCGCCGCAATAAGTTCATCCAGATCTTTGGACGGCTTGCTGGACTTCAGGACGGGAACGCCGGCTTTCCGCGCAGCCTCCAGGGCGGCAACCTTGTTACCTGCCAGTTCCAGCACTTCCGCCGGAGGACCCACGAACGTGATGCCTTCCGCCTTCGCGGCGCGGGCGAGGTCCGGGTTTTCGGACAGGAACCCGTAGCCAGGGTAAATGGCGTCTGCGCCGGCTTCCTTGGCGACGCGGACAACCTCCTCGACGTCCAGGTACGCACGGACGGGGTGGCCCACCTCGCCGATCAGGTAAGCTTCGTCGGCTTTCTGCCGGTGGATCGAGTTACGGTCCTCGTGCGGAAAGACGGCTACGGTCTTGGCGCCCAGTTCATAACCAGCGCGAAACGCCCTGATCGCGATTTCTCCGCGATTGGCCACCAGAATTTTCGAAAACATACTTCTCCTGCATCATTGCGGGTGGATCGGTCGGTGGTCACAGTGTGTAGTGCCGCCAGCATCAAACACAAATCTTTGTGGCAACCATCACAATGGATTCGTCATCTGGACGGTATATGCGTGCGCGCGAAACGACGCCGTGCTAATGACACCTCGATTCCCGGGGCCGGGCGCGTAGAAAGCGGGATTCGGCGCCGAAGCACCATATGATGTTGTGGGGGCTTCGGCAAGCCCCGGCTCCAGGCATTCCGGAGCCGAAGGAGCGCGATACGGCAACCGGCGTTAGGTTTTGGGTTTTCAAGTGCAAGTAGTCAGCATCAGCAGCCTCAAAGGTGGAGTGGGAAAGACGTCCGTGACCACCGGTCTGGCGTCAGCGGCCCTCGCAGCCGGCATCCCTACTTTGGTGGTGGACCTCGATCCCCACGCCGACGCCACGACCGCACTTGGAGTTCAGCCAGGTTCCCAGCAAGACATCGGCCGGATGCTGAAAAGCCCCCGGCGCGCCAGGCTCCAGGACAACGTCGCCGGCAGCAGCTGGGTTTCCAATGGCTCCAGCGACGGCACTTTGGACGTCGCCGTAGGTTCGGCTTTCACCGGGATCTACGACCGGCCGGACCTTGGCCGCCGTGACCTCCGCAGGCTGTCAGCTGTACTGGCCGGAGCCACCAACTACGACCTGGTTCTGGTGGACTGCCCTCCTTCGTTGAATGGACTGACGCGCATGGCCTGGAGCGCCAGCGACCGCGTGGTCCTCGTGGCCGAACCCGGTCTTTTCTCCGTTGCGGGCACCGAACGGACCATGCGGGCCATTCAGCTGTTCCGCCAGGAATTTGCCCCCAACCTGGCCCCGGCGGGGATCGTCGCCAACCGTGTACGCACCGGATCGGCAGAGCACACCTTCCGCCTGGCCGAAATGGAATCCATGTTCGGAGAGCTGTTGCTGACCCCGCACATCCCGGAACAAGCCAACTGGCAGCAGATCCAGGGTGCGGCCCACTCGGTCCACCACTGGCCGGGAGATTCGGCCAAGAATGCCGCCAAACTGTTCGACGCCCTTCTTGAAAGCCTCCTTGAGGGCCAAAGCTCCGTCAGGGACCGTCGCCAACGCTGACCGGCACCGGCGTTCACCATACACCTCCACAGCAGAAAGCCTCGCCCCTGGCAGGGACGAGGCTTTCTTCACGTTTAGGGGGCGGTGCCTAACCGATGCGGCGTGCGACGCGGCGCTTGCTCAACTCGTCGTCGGGAAAGGACTGCTCGGCGGCATGCTCACTGGGCAGGGCAGCCAAGCTGCCCTCCACTTCGCGCCATACGCGCCCAACGGCTATGCCGAAGACGCCTTGCCCGCCTTGTACAAGGTCAATGACCTCATCCGCGGAAGTACATTCGTAAACACTGGCGCCGTCGCTCATAAGAGTGATCTGAGCGAGGTCTTCCACTCCACGCTCGCGGAGGTGTTCAACCGCGGTTCGGATCTGCTGGAGGGAGACACCGGTGTCAAGGAGCCGCTTGACCACTTTCAGGACCAGGATGTCGCGGAATCCATAAAGCCGTTGTGATCCGGAGCCGGCCGCGCCGCGAACAGCGGGCTCGACAAGGCCCGTTCGTGCCCAGTAGTCCAGCTGGCGGTACGTGATGCCTGCTGCTTTGCACGCGGTCGGGCCGCGGTAGCCCGCGTCCTCGTCCAACACGGGAAGATCCTCTGTGAAGAGTAGACCTTGGGCGCCGGATGCGGGCGCAGCAATGCCGGCAGAGGACTGCTTCAGCTCGCCTGCTTCGCCTTTCGGACTCACGTGACCTCCTTGTTGTCAGCTCCCTTGGGGACGGTGCACACTCTGATACAACGGCAAAATGCAGCAGTGTAATTCCCGCAAGTCGGCACCTTCCAGTGTGACTTGCGCGGGCAGTGTATGCAACGGGAACTTGATACTTCGACGTTAGGCCCGCGAAGGGCCGAGGTCAAAGACCCCGGCCCCAAAATCCTGTCGTGTCGAAACTTTCACCCTCAACTTTAGGTTGAGGGTGGCTCAACCTTCAAAATCTTCAGGCTCGACGTCATCGAGGAACTCGCGGAACCGGCGCATTTCACGCTCTTCGTCCACCGTGGGATCGGGTTCGGAGTCCTCCCCTTCATCATGTTCGGTGATCCGGACGCCTGCCTCTTCCATTACGGCGTCGGCGCACCAAATACGGCACTTCGCCCGCAAAGCCAAGGCAAGAGCGTCCGAAGCGCGCGAGCTGACTACCGTGCCGTCGTCGAACTGGAGTTGGCCGTAAAAGATGTTGTCCTCTACGGCGACAATGTTCACGCTGATGATCGTGTGGCCCAGGGATTCCACGACGTCGATCAGGAGATCATGCGTCATGGGCCTCGGCGGGACCACACCCTGCTGGGCGAGGGCGATGGCACTGGCTTCGGGAGTGCCGATCCAGATCGGCACGTGCCGCTCACCGTTAAGCTCACGCAGAAGCACCAAGGGTTGGTTCGACGGCAGTTCAATCCGTACTCCGACGATTTCGACTTCTATCATCAGCTGTCCATCCGCGAGATTCGGTCGTGGACCAGAGCCCTGTGCAGGGTAAGGCAGAGATCGCTGATCTCACGCGCAGCCTCGGCAGCCCGGGCCTGCGATGCCGCATCACGCCTCGACGTCAAAGGCGCGACCGCTCTTTCCACCAAGCCGAACTCCCGTTCGGCGGCAGCCTGGAAAGGACGAAGGTGCCGTGGCTCCAGTCCGTGACCTTCCAACTGGACACAAGCCCTGGCCACCTGCAGGGCGTGTTCATCGAACTTGCCACCGACGTGGGAGATCAGTCCGAAACTGAGGAGCGATTCCAGCAGCGGCACGCTGGCACCGGACTCTGCGCGCAGTTGCTCCTCCGTGAGCGCACGGGCACGGCCCTGCACTTCTGCTGCCATCTCCGCAGAGACCGCCCTCGGGGAAACGGTGACACCCGGAGGAAGGTTGTCCGGCCGTTCGCCCCGGTCGATGGCGTCAAGGTAGTCCTTGATCACTTTGAGGGGCAGGTACTGGTCACGCTGGAGGGCAAGCACAAATCGGAGGCGCTCGACGTCGCTGTCCGCGTACTGCCTGTAGCCGGCAGGGGTCCTCTTCGGATTGATGAGTCCTTTTTCCTCGAGGAAACGGATTTTGGACGCGGTCATCCCAGGGAAATCATCGCTGAGCTGCGCCAGGACTTCCCCGATGTTCAGGACCTGCGGTCCGCGACGGTCCGGCTGGGCAATAGCCACAGGCAGGTTCCCCGTCAGACTTGGCCTGCAGGGCGGACAGGGCTGATGTAGTAGGTCAACCGGAACTTGCCGATCTGAACCTCGTTGCCGCTCTTGAGCTGCACTCGGTCAACGCGGTCGTGGTTGACGTAGGTGCCGTTGAGGCTGCCCATGTCCACGAGTTCGAAGCCCGACGCCGTGCGGATGAACTGCACGTGCTTGCGGGAGACCGTGACATCGTCGAGGAAAATGTCCGCGTCAGGATGCCGGCCAGCAGTCGTCGTATCGGCATCGAGCAGGAAGCGGGCTCCGGCATTGGGACCGCTGTGCGCAATGAGCAAAGCCGAGTTCGGCGGGAGTGCGTCCACGGATGCACGCTCTTCAGGAGCCAACTTGGGGGCAATGCTTGGCTCGTCCCATGTTGGCGTGATGCTGATCGAGGTGGTCTCCGACGTCGGCTGTTCCTCCGCGCCGTTCCCGACATTGGCTTGGTTCTTGTCGCCGCCAACCATGGAATTTCCTCCTCATCCGCTGGCAGTCCCAGACCCTGCCAGCCACTTCCGCGTCCCGGTACCGCCGGGCAAATCGGTTGCTGGCCCGTCCGCCCACTTTCCCTGAGATGGGAAAACAGCCGGGCGGGCCAGATAACTTTAGCCTACCTGTTGTTCGTACTCCGATGCACTGAGCAGGGAATCCACTGCGTCAGGTTCTGCAAGCTTTACTTCAATAAGCCAGCCTTCGCCGTACGGGTCCGAGTTGATCAGAGCGGGATCCGTGTCCAGGGCATCATTGCGATTGATGACCTCACCGGTAACCGGAGCGTAGATATCACTGACGCTCTTGGTGGATTCGACCTCCCCGACAACCTCGTTGCCGGTGACTTTGGTGCCCGGTTCCGGCATCTGTGCGTACACCACATCACCCAATGCGTCCTGCGCGAAATCGGTGATGCCAATCCGCACAACGCCATCGGCATCCGGAGCGGTGACCCACTCGTGCTCTGCGGTGTAGGAAAGTTCTTCTGGAATATTGCTCACGGGTGGCCTTTCATCGGGACAATGACGAACCTCGACGGCGGCCTGCACAGCTGGCCACCGCTGAAAGTATATGCACATTTCCCCTGCGCCCGATGGGTCTTTTCCATGATCGCGCCGAACACAAAGTACAGAGCCCGGCCCCTGGCGCCCGAACGCCGGGAAGCCCACCGCGGGTGTTCCGCGACGGGCCTCCTACATAGTCCGCGCTTTAGGCGACAGTGGCCCTGCGGGGTTCGCGTTCGACGTCGGACGGCGCCGTGGGTGCCGCCACTCCCCCGCGCTTGGCTGCTGCAGCTGCTGCCAGCATGACCAGAAGGGCGGCGACAGTGATCGCAGCGCCGGCCCAAATGGGCGAGGTGTATCCGAGACCGGCTGAAATAGTGACACCGCCAAGCCAGGCGCCCAGCGCATTGCCAAGATTGAATGCGCCGATGTTCGCACCTGATGCCAGCGTGGGCGCCGTGGAGGCAAAGTGCATGACACGCATTTGGAGGCCCGGAACGGTCGCGAACCCGAACCCGCCCATCAGTGCCAGGGAGACCAACGTGGCAATGCTGCTGGAGGCTGTAAGGGCGAAGAAGACCAAAACCACCACAAGTCCGGCAAGAATGACGATGAGCGACTTGTCCAAGGCTTTGTCAGCGGCTTTGCCACCCAGGAAGTTACCCGCGAAAAGGCCTCCACCGAAGAGCACCAACAGCCAAGGCACCGCGCTGGACTCAAAGCCGGAGACTTCGGTGAGCGTGAAGGCGATGTAAGTGAACGCTCCGAACATGCCGCCGAATCCGAGGATGGTCACGATGATGGAAAGCCACACCTGGCCGGACGCAAAGGCCCCCAGTTCGCTGCGAAGACCCTTCGCGGGCCCGGCGCTGTCCCTGGGAACCATGAGTGCGATGCCCAGCAGCGCAACGACACCAATGGCGGTAATGGCCCAAAATGTGGAACGCCAGCCGAAGTGCTGTCCCAGCAGGGTTCCGAAAGGAACGCCCAGGACGTTGGCAGCCGTCAGCCCAGTGAACATGATCGCAATGGCGCCTGCCTTTTTGTGGGCAGGTACGAGGCTTGCGGCCACCACCGAACCGATGCCGAAGAAGGCGCCGTGGCACAGCGCTGCCACAATGCGTCCGATCAACATGGCCGTGTAGGAGTCGGCTATGGCTGAGAGGAAATTGCCTGCGATGAACAATACAAGCAGGCCCATGAGCACTGGCTTGCGTGGAAGCCGGGTCACGGCGGCAGTCACCAGGAGGGCGCCAACCGTCACGCTGAGGGCATAGCCGGAAATGAACCAGCCGGCCGAAGCCTCACTGACCTGGAAGTCGGCGGCAACTTCCGGCAAAAGGCCCATGATCACGAATTCGGTCAGACCGATACCGAATCCGCCGAGGGCAAGGGCAATCAACCCTGCGGGCATGTGGAACTCCTTCATAGGGTGGTTCCCCTGGGGAAGTGGAAGTGCGCCGCCGGGAACCGTAGAATAATAGTTGCAGACGCTTTATATATAGTTGCACACGCTAGGTACTTGCGCAAGCAACTACTTTTGGATGCGTCGCGATCGACTCAATCAAGGCAGGAGCACAGCAGACATGGGCATCAAGGATGACGCCGTAGAAGTACGGGCACAGGGCTGGCGTACCCTTGCCGCCCTGCACGGAAGCATTGAGGCGGAACTGGAGAAGGCACTCCAGTCCTCCAATGAACTCTCGGTTGTGGAGTACACCGTCCTGGATGCCCTGAGCCGGCAGGACGGTTGGCACATGCGGATGCAGCAACTCGCCCGCGCCACTGCCCTCTCCAGCAGCGCCACGACCCGCCTGGTCAACCGGCTGGAAGATCGCGGGCTGTTGACCCGCATTCTGTGCGCCGACGACCGGCGCGGGATCTACACGGAGCTGACATCGGCCGGGCAAAAGCTCCTGGAAGCCGCCAAGCCCGTCCATGACGAAACCCTGGCTACAGCCCTCGAGGCCGCTGAGGCTGTACCCGAACTTGAGCCCCTGGTGAGGGCGCTCGGGGCGCTCCAGAAGGTTTAGCCACTCAGCGGGCCTGTTCGTGCGAGCCCCGCCCTGAACGGCGGGCTTGCCGAACAGGCCTGGGACCGCTCGAGGGTTTAACGACCAAAGGCCGGAATTACGTGTTTCCACGTAATTCCGGCCTTTTTGGTCGGGCTGACAGGATTTGAACCTGCGACCCCTTGACCCCCAGTCAAGTGCGCTACCAAGCTGCGCTACAGCCCGCTGGTTCCACCGTTCTCCGCCCAGGTTTTCCTCCGAAGAGTCCCACCTAAGCAGTCCGGCCGAACCACCTCCAAAAGCTTACACGAAGTTGGAGGTCGAAGACGCCATCACAGCCAAAGTGGGCTGTGATGCGCGTCTCACTTAGCGCTTCTTGCCCCGCTTCTCGCGTACGCGCATGCTGACTTCGATGGGCGTGCCCTCAAAGCCGAACGTTTCGCGGAGGCGGCGGGTGATGAAGCGACGGTATCCCGGGTCCAGGAAGCCGGTGGTGAACAGCACGAACTTGGGCGGACGGCTGGAAGCCTGGGTACCGAAGAGGATGCGCGGCTGCTTTCCACCACGGACGGGGTGCGGGTGGGCTGCCACCAGTTCACCCAGGAATGCGTTGAGGCGTCCCGTGGGGATGCGGCGGTCCCAGCTCTCCAAGGCTGTGTCCAGCGCGGGAACAAGGCGGTCCTTGTGCCAGCCGGTCTTGGCAGAGATGTTAACGCGGGGTGCCCACTCGACGTGCGCCAGGTCCTGCTCGATTTCGCGCTCGAGGTACCGGCGGCGTTCGTCGTCCAGCAGGTCCCACTTGTTGAACGCCAGGACCAACGCGCGGCCGGACTCAATGGCCAGCTGGAGGATGCGGACGTCCTGCTCACTGAGGACTTCGTCGACAGCAAGAAGGACGACGGCGACCTCCGCCTTTTCGAGCGCGGCCTGCGTACGCAAGGAAGCGTAGAAATCGGCTCCTTGGGCCATGTGCTGGCGGCGGCGGATACCTGCGGTGTCCACGAAGCGCCAGGTGCGCCCGCCGAGCTCGATGAACTCGTCGACGGGATCACGTGTGGTGCCGGCCAGCGGGTCCACGACAACACGTTCGGATCCGGCAAGCTTGTTCAGCAACGAGGACTTGCCGACGTTCGGCCGTCCGATCAGGGCAATCCTGCGCGGACCGCCTGAGCGCTCTACGCCCTCCACCAGGGAGTACTCGGGCAGGGTATCCATGACGTGGTCGAGGAGGTCGGCGACACCACGGCCGTGAAGGGCAGATACCGGGTACGGTTCACCGAAACCCAGACCCCACAGCGCGGCGGAATCGGCTTCCTGTGCAAAGTCGTCCACCTTGTTGGCGACCATGATGACGGGCTTCTTACTCTTGCGAAGCATCTTCATGACGCCTTCATCGGTGGCAGTAGCACCAACGGCAGAGTCCACCACGAAGAGAACGGCGTCGGCGAGCTCAACGGCCATTTCGGCCTGTTCGGCTACCCGGGCGTGGATGCCCTTGGCGTCGTGTTCCCATCCCCCGGTGTCCACCAGGGTGAAGTTGCGGCCGTTCCAGCGGGCCGAGTACATGACGCGGTCGCGGGTGACGCCGGGAGTGTCTTCCACGACGGCTTCGCGGCGGCCAAGGATTCGGTTGACCAAGGTGGACTTGCCGACGTTCGGACGCCCGATGATGGCCAAGACCGGGTCCAGCTTGAGGGGACCTTCCTCGCCTTCGTCGCCGTACTCACCGCTGAGCAGCGCGGCGTCTTCGTCGTCGAGTTCGTAGTCGTCCAGGCCGGCCCGGAGGGTGGCAGCACGCAGCTCCGCCTCGTCGTCGTCCAAGGCAGCCAGGTTTTCAGCCACCTGGTCGGTGCCGGTGGGCGTGTATTCGTCGTCGCCGGCTCCGTGGAGTCCGGATTTTTGAGTCGTATCGCTCATTGCACTTTCCTTAGTGGTGGTCTGCCGGCGTCCCGGCTACTTCTGATGGGCGGTGCTGCCGGGTGGGCGTCGCGGGCACAGGCTCCGCGGGTAGGCCCTGGCCCGTGGCCCGGATGGCGTCCTGGACGTGTCCGGCCAGGGCTTCGCGGATTTCCGCGGCCGCCCTGTCCATTGAAACACGCCCCGGTTCGCCCTTCCGGCGCTTCACCGTGATGGGTTCGCCAAAGCTGACATGGAGCTTGCGGCGCAGTTTGGGGATATGGTCGCGGTGCTCGTCGCCCTGCCGGGTTCCGAGGATGGCGACCGGAATGACTGTGGCTCCGGAGTTGATGGCGAGCCAGGCAACACCGTTGCTGATGCTTTCCGCGGCACCGCTCCCCCGGGTTCCTTCAGGAAGAATCCCGACGCAACGGCCGTCGTCGAGCAGTTGCTTGCCGAGGTGCAGGGCGGTGCGGTCACCGGTCCGGTCCACCGGAATCTGGCCAGAGCCCGTGAGGACCTTGCCCAGGAAGCCCGTGAACATCTCCTTCTTGACCAGGATGTGCATGGGCCGCGGCGCGGCCCCGAACATCACGGGACCGTCCAGGAAACTGATGTGGTTCGCGGCGAAAACCACCGGCCCGGCTGCGGGCACGTTGCTCTTGCCCGATACCTCGGTCCGGTAGAGCACGTGGTCCAGGATCCACCCCACCGGGCGGCTCCACAGGCGCGTCCATGCGGCCGGCAGCTTGGTTTCAGTCGCCATAGATGACCTTGCTGACAATCGCCAGTGCGGTGTCCACGGTTTCCTCGAAATCGAGGTCCGAGGAATCGAGGGTCACCACGCCATCGGCGGCCTGGGTGAAGTTCACCACCGTGGAGTCCTTGGCGTCGCGCTGGATCACCTGGGCAGCAAGCTGTTCCTTGCTCTGGGTGCCGCCCAACTGGATACCACGACGCCGGAGCCTGGCTTCCTCGCTGGCGGTCAGGAGCATGCGGACCTCGGCATTGGGCGCGACGACGGTGGTGATGTCGCGTCCTTCGACCACCATGCGGTGGTGGTGCTGGTCAATCAGCTCACGCTGACGGCGGATCAGTTCGGTGCGTGCTCCCAGCGTGGTGGCCACGGCACTGACGGACGAGGAAATCAGGGGCTCCCGGATCTCATCGGTGATATCTGTTCCGTCCACGGCCACGTATTCCTTGGAGGCACTCGTGCTCACCTCCAAGGGAATGGTCTTGGAGGCGTGCTCCACGGCCGCGCCGTCGTGGAGATCCACTCCGGTCTTGAGGCAGTACCACGTCAGGGCACGGTACATCGCTCCCGTGTCCAGGTAGGCCAGCTTCAAGCGTCGGGCAACTTCCTTGCTGACACTCGATTTTCCGGAGCCTGAAGGTCCGTCGATCGCGATCACCAGGGGCTTGCCGGGGCGTGCGACCGTCTCGGGGCCAAAGAATTCACGTGTCATTACTGGAGTACCCGCCATCCACGGTCGGTCAAAGCTTCAACAAGGAGGTCATGCTTGCTGGGAAGCACGGAAAGCTCCACCATGCCCACGTTTTGTCCCGACGAGTGGTCCAGCCGCAGGTCTTCGAGGTTCACGCCGATCTCGCCGATCTCCGTGAGCAGCTGGGCGATCTGCCCGGGCTTGTCATCCACCAGGATGGTGAGCCACGAGTAGGCCTGCGGCGGGCCGCCGTGTTTGCCCGGGATTCTGGCCTGGCCGGCATTGCCTTCACTGATCAGCTGGGCAAGGTCCAGCCGTGCACCCGGTGCCGACGGCGCTTCCAGCGTGCCAATGAGGCGGTTCAGGTCCTCACGGACACCATGCAGGATGGACACTACTTTGTCTGCGTTGCCACCGAGAATCTGCACCCATAGGGTCGGATCACTGGCGGCGATGCGGGTAGTGTCCCGGAGGCCGTTGCCTGCCAGCGAAAGAGCATGCAGGGGCGTACCCTGCAGCCGGCTGGCCAACAGCGATGACATGATCTGCGGCAAGTGCGAGACCAGGGCAACGGCTTCGTCGTGCTCGTCGGCCGTGAACTGGGAAACGATTGCACCCAGGTCTCCGGCCAGCGAACGGGCCACCTGGACGGCAGCATCGGACGTCTCCTCCGATGGGCAGATGACCCACGGCATGGACGTGAAGAGTTCACCCCTGGCCGCAACCGGCCCGGACTTTTCACGCCCGGCCATGGGGTGTGTCCCCACGTACCGGGCGAGGTCCACTCCACGCTCGCCCAATTGGGCCAGGATTGTCGCTTTGACGCTGGCAATGTCGACCACGACGGCGGCCGGGTAATCGGACAGAGCCTTCTGCACGACGTCGGCCGTTACGTCAGGCGGGGCAGCAACAACTACCAGCTGGGGTTGTTCGTCCAACTCCGCCACAGGCCGGCCCGCCCCGATGTCCACCGCGACCGCCTGGTTGGTGGGCGAGGGATCGAAAAGAAAGACCGGGACCCCGCGGCCGCGCAGGCCGAGACCGATGCTGGCTCCCAGCAGGCCTGTGCCGAGAACGACGACCGGGCCATCAAGGTGGCCCCGGCCGTGCGTACCGAATGCAGACATGCCTTAGAGCCCCACAGATGCCAGGAGGTGTCCGACTTCCTGCCTGCCGAGGTTGCGGATGCTTCCCTGGCGCTGGTCACCCAGGCCGATGGGACCAACCTTGACGCGGACCAGCCGTTCAACGGGGAAACCTACGGCGTCGAACATGCGGCGCACAATACGGTTCTTTCCGGAGTGGAGGACAACTTCGATCAGGACGTGGCCAGGGGTGGAATCGACCAGGCGGAAGGAGTCCACGGCTGCCATGCCGTCTTCAAGCTCAACGCCGTTCTTCAGTTTGGTGCCGACGCCCTGGGGGAAGGGACCACGGACCTGGACCAGGTACGTTTTGGGTACCTCGTAGGACGGGTGAGTCAAACGGTTGGCGAGTTCGCCGTCGTTCGTCAGCAGCAGCAGTCCCTCGGTGGCGACGTCAAGGCGGCCGACGTGGAACAGGCGTTCGCCCTTGTTTTTGTTGTTCTTGAGGAAGTCGCTGATGCACGGGCGGCCCTCAGGATCCTCCATGGTGGAGACAACACCCTTGGGCTTGTTGAACACCATGTAGACCAGGGTCTCGTCCAGCTGGATCCGGATGCCGTCAACGTGGATCACGGCAGCAGTGGGATCAACGCGCATTCCGAGTTCGGTGGTGACAACCCCGTCCACTTCAACGCGGCCTTCGAGGATCATTTCCTCGCACACGCGGCGGGAAGCAACGCCGGCCTGTGCCATGACCTTCTGCAGCCGAACGCCGTCGGCGTCGTGAAGTTCAGACTGCGGAACTTCCTGGCGGGGTCCACGATTGCGTCCCGGCTTCCGGACCGGGCCAAGGTTTTGGCCAAAACGTTCGCTGCCGAAAGCCTTTGACCCGAACTGCTTGGATTGCTTCGGCTTGGGCTTCAGGGCGCCCGGTGTGCCCGGGGCCTTGCCGAAGCCTGGCTTGTTGGAGCCGGGCTTACGGAACGGCTTGGCAGAACGCGATGCCTCGCCGCGGTTGTAGTCGGCGGCCGTCGTGGGGTTGTCAGGATCGAAGGGCGCGGCTTCGCGGGGCTTCGACGCTTTGAAGGGGCGCCCCTCCCCCTGCTTGAAGTTGCGCTTGCCTGCGCCGGCGCTGCGGCCGGAAAAGCCGCCGCTGGTGGAGCGGCCCGCGCCGCCCTTGGCTTCATTGCGTCCGGAGCTGTTGCGTCCCGAACCGTTACGTGGTGAACTCTGGCGTCCCGCCTGTGTCATGACCCGTCCTTGTGTAGTAATGGCCGGCTTTCCGTGCTGCAATCAACACTAGCCAGCCGGGCAGACATCGTCTGCCCCTTGTCGCTGTGCACCTTGCTAAGGTGCCGAAAATCAGTATGAAGTTGTATCGCACGGCCGCAGGAGCACGTGGCTACATCCGGCTTGCGTCGTAGTACTCGTCTATTCCTTCCAGGCCTGGAAGGTGTGGCGAGAGCTGTGGCAGTTCAGCCACCGATCCAATGCCCATGCGTTCCAGGAAATACGAGGTGGTCCGGTACAGGACAGCCCCGGATTCGGGGTCCGTTCCGGAGTCCTCTATCAAACCCCTCTGGGTGAGGGTCCTGACCACAGAATCGACATTGACGCCGCGAATGGCGGAAACCCGGGCTCTGGAGACCGGTTGCCGGTAAGCAATGACCGCCAGCGTTTCAAGCGCCGCCTGGGTAAGCCTGGCGGTCTGCCCTTCGAGGACGAACCTTCCCACGATGTCGGCGAAATCCGACCGTGAATAGATCCGCCACCCGCCGGCGACGTTCCGCAATTCAAAACCCCGGGGTGCAGTGCTGGAACCGGCAAAGCCGACAGCATCCACGTCCGGGGCTTTAACAGTATAGCCGCTATACTCCCGCTGCAGCTCATGCAGCAAATCCTCGACGACGGCGACGGTAACGTTAAGCCCGGCGGCCAGCTCTTCGGACGTCGCGGGCTGGTCAATGACCATCAGGACCGCTTCCAAGGCAGCCCGGGCACCGCCAGGCAGCTCTTCCAGCTCCGCAAGCCCGTCATTGGCCCCTGCTTCTTCATTCATTTCTGCCAGCCTCATATTCCTCGCTCAAGCTTGAGCTGTCCCATTCAGCGTCGTCGCCGGTCCACCGCACCATCAACTCGCCCAAAGGTTCGGGCTGTTCGAAGGCCACCACCCGGTCACGGAACATTTCCAACAGGGCCAGGAACCGCGCCACCACCACCAACGTGGTCTCCGCATCCCCGACCAAGGCCTGGAAGGACAAGGGCGCTCCGAGCTTCAGCCGGTGTCCCATGATTCCTGCCTGCTCCCTAACGCTGACAGGTGGGGCGTGAAGGTGACCCAGGCTCACTTCGGCAGGAGCCTCGTCCTTGGGCTTGAGCGCCTTGGCTGCCAGCTCGCCGAATTGCTCGGGCGAGTGCCGCCACACGAGTTCGGGAAGCATCGCTGCGAAGTGCGCCTCAAGGGCCACCTGTCTGGGGTACCTCCGGCCTTCCTGCTCCAGGGTTTCGCCCATGATGGCGGCGACTTGCTTGAACGCTTTGTACTGCAGGAGTCGGGCGAACAAGAGGTCTCTTGCTTCCAGGAGCGCTATGTCCTCGGCGTCCTCCACCTCTCCTGCGGGCAGGAGCCGGGCTGCCTTCAGGTCAAGCAACGTCGCGGCAATCACCAGGAATTCGCTGGCCTCATCGAGCGCCCAGTCCTCCCCCAGCTCCTGGAGTCGGCGGATGTACTTGATGAACTCATCGGTGACGGTAGCCAACGCCACTTCCGTGATGTCCAGTTTGTGCTTGGAAATCAGGCCAAGAAGGAGGTCGAACGGGCCGGTGAAGTTGGCCAGCCGGACCTCAAAGCCCGCCTTGGGCGCCTCGGAGGTTCCGGCGTCGGGCGTTTTCGCCCCGGCCGCCGCGTCACGGGCGGGGGCAACAGACAGTCCCACTGTCCGTTAGGGTGCGCCGCCGCGCGAAATGAGTTCCTTGGCCAGACGGCGGTAGGCATCGGCGCCGATGTGGTTGCCCGCGTAGCTGGTGATCGGCTCCGCGGCCACCGTGGCGTCCGCGAACTTGATGGAGCGCTTGATGACCGTCTCGAACACCTTGTCACCGAAAGCTTCCACCAGACGGGAGATGACCTCGCGACTGTGGAGTGTCCGGGCGTCGTACATGGTGGCCAGGACGCCGTCGACCTGCAGGCGCGGGTTCAGGCGGTCCTGGACTTTCTCGATGGTTTCCACCAGCAGGGCCACTGCACGCAGAGCGAAGAACTCGCAGATCAAGGGGATGATGACGCCATGGGCTGCCGTGAGCGCATTGACAGTCAACAACCCCAAGGAGGGCTGGCAGTCAATGAGTACGACGTCGTAATCGTCTTCGACGTTCTTAAGTGCGCGATCCAGGACCTGCTCCCGTGCAACCTCGTTGACGAGCTGAACTTCCGCAGCGGAGAGGTCGATGTTGGCCGGAAGGAGGTCCACGCCTTCCACCCCGGTTTGCTGGATGGCGTCCCGGATGTTCACCTTGCGGTCCATGAGGACGTTGTAGACGGTGAGGTCGAGTTCGTGCGGATTGGCCCCGAGCCCAGCCGACAAAGCACCCTGCGGATCAAAGTCCACCAGCAGGACACGCCGGCCATACTCTGCGAGCGCAGCCGCGAGGTTGATGGTGGACGTTGTTTTACCGACACCACCTTTTTGGTTGACCATGGCGATGACCCGCGCCGGACCATGGGAGGCAAGCGGGGCAGGTTCCGGGAATTCGCGGTGGGGGCGGCCCGTGGGCCCCATGACGGCGTCTTCCAGATCGAGCCCAGCGCCTTCCAGCGTAGCTGTTCCCCGTTCGATGCTCACGTATCTAACCACTCTTTCGACGACGATCTTCCCTGCCGCTGTGCCCCCGGCCGCAGCGCTACTACCCATTCAGGCTACAGGCCCCGACACGGTTATTCGGGGAACTTGACATTGTCCCTTGTTTGAGCCTTGACCCTCTAGTTGAGGTCGAAGGTTCAGCCCAAGTTCCCATCCGGTGAAAAGGAAACGGCGAAGGCCGGCACCCCGGGAGG
>NZ_JBHVQI010000040.1:0-26998 GCF_042886835.1 Paenarthrobacter sp. NPDC057981 | reverse complement strand
GCACCCAGCCCCGCCCGCCGTCGTCGAGCGCCTGCGCTCTTGGATGTCTACTTCAGGTGGTCCACCAGCTTGTCGGCGATGCCGGTGTACTTGCCCGGGGTCAGCGCAAGCAAGCGGGCTTCAGCGTCGGCGGAAAGACCGAGGCTCTGGACGAATTCCTGCATGCGGGCGCCGTCCACGCGCTGTCCACGTGTGAGGTCCTTGAGGCGTTCGTAAGGGTTCTCCATGCCTTCGACGCCGGCAATGGCTTCTGCGCGCATGACCATCTGGATGGCTTCGCCCAGTACTTCCCAGTTGGTATCGAGGTCGCCTGCCAGGACTTCCTCGGCGACGTCCAGTGCCTTGAGGCCCTTGGCGACGTTGGAGATGGCAAGCAGTGAGTGGCCGAAAGCCACGCCGATGTTGCGCTGCGAGGAGGAATCGGTCAGGTCGCGCTGCCAGCGGGAGGTCACCAGTGTTGCGGCGAGGGTGTCCAGAAGGCCGTTGGAGATCTCCAGGTTGGCTTCAGCGTTCTCGAAGCGGATCGGGTTTACCTTGTGGGGCATGGTCGAGGAACCCGTGGCGCCGGCAACCGGGATCTGGCGGAAGTAGCCGATGGAGATGTAGCTCCAGATGTCCGTGCAGACGTTGTGCAGGATGCGGTTGAAGCGGGCGATGTCGGCGTACAGCTCGGCCTGCCAGTCGTGGCTTTCGATCTGCGTGGTGAGCGGGTTCCACGTGAGGCCCAGGCCTTCGACGAAGGACTTTGCCACAGCTTCCCAATTAGCGCCCGGCACGGATGCGACGTGGGCGGCGTAAGTGCCGGTGGCACCGTTGATCTTGCCAAGGAACTCGGTCTTGGCGATGCGTGAGAGCTGGCGGTTCAAGCGGTGCGCGATGACGGCCAGTTCTTTGCCGAGCGTGGTGGGGGTGGCGGGCTGGCCGTGCGTACGGGACAACATGGGCACCGAGCGGTTTTCTTCCGCCATGGCCTCGATCTGCTTCACCAATGCAGTGGCGTTGGGCAACCAGACGTCCTCCACGGCACCCTTGATTCCCACTGCGTAGGAGAGGTTGTTGATGTCCTCGGAGGTGCAGCCGAAGTGAACCATGGCAGTCAGGTTCTCGATGCCAATCGCGGGCAGGCGGCGGGCGATGTAGTACTCGACGGCCTTGACGTCGTGAACAGTGACAGCCTCGATCTCGGCGAGCTCATTGACCGAGGAAGCATCGAATTCGGTGACGATGGCGCGCAGCTGAGCAATCTGGGACTCGGACAGCGGGCCGGCGCCCGGAAGAACGGACTGGCTGGTCAGGTGGATAAGCCACTCAACTTCGACGTGAACGCGATCGCGGTTCAGCGCGGCCTCGGACAAGTAATCAACGAGGGGTGCGACGGCGGCACGGTAGCGGCCATCAAGGGCGCCAAGGGCCAGGGGTTCGGAAGCGAGGGACACACGAGGGGATTCAGCCATGGTCCCTATTCTTTCATGCCCGGCACAGAGGCCTGAGTCGATGACGGCGCTATGTGGATGAGCGTCAGGTTATCCACATACGCAACTTCATTCCTTCCTTCCGTGCCTGCCCATCCGTAGCGTTTTGGCTACCGATCAGCAGAACGACCACTGGAGTACACCCGTCATGAGCCTCGGCTTGATGCCTGCCGCCAATCCGCCCATTTTCGATCCTTCGGAATGTGCCTCCCGAAGCCACGAGGTCCAGCGGCTCGCATGGCGAATGAAGGATTGCGTTGATCAGGCAGACAGCGTCCTCGCATCCCTGCGGAAGCTGCAGTTGGACGACTGGCAGTCCCCGGCCGGCCGGGCCTTCCGGACCACACTTGCCATCCATGCCTCCGCGCTGATGCGGACCAGGGAGAGGCTCGATGGCGCAGCAGCTGTGGTCCTTCGGCATTCACAGAACGTCTCTGTCTCCGGTGAGAGGGGGAACTGATGGCCGACGCAGCTCCCATCGGGGCCGGAGCAGCACCGACGCCTTCACCGCCGCCGCCGGACGGCAGCCTCCGCATTCAGGGAGGAGTTGGCGGGATCTCTTTCCAGCTGGAAGAGCTGGTGCGCGGAGCTGATCAGCTCGACGCCACGGTTAGGCAGCTGCTGGGTATCGAAGAAGAGGCACGTCGCGTTCAGGATGCACTTATGCCGTATCTGTCCGACTCCTTCGAGTCAGGCTGTCTCGCCATCGACGAGGTAGCCGAAAGCCGCAAAGACGTAGGCCGGTTGCGCCAGGCCCTGGGCGACGTCAGCGCAAGCGTACGGGCCAGCCACCGGGATTATGTGGAAACTGAAGCGGGGAACACACGACCCCATCTGTTTGGGCCCGGGGCGATGATGTTCCCGGACCCGGGTCACCTCTTCCCCCTGGGACGTGACCTCACTGAGGACATCTTGAACCTTGTAGTCAGCCCGGGTCTTGAAGCGGAGCAAGTACTCGGCCTGATGGTGGGCTCGCCGTTGCTGGCAGCCTTTCAACCCCGTCCCGTCAGCGTGACGAAGGTCGGAGAAACCGCCGAGGACGTGCAGCCTTCCTTGGCCGGGAGTCTCCGCCGCCTCGAGAAGGTCTACGACAGGAACAACGGCGAGATTGAGGTTATTGAGTTCGACAACAGCGGTTCATCTTCCTGGATGGTCCTGATTCCAGGCACGCAGCCCAATACGCCCTCAAGCAATCCTTTCGACATCCAGGGAATCGGCGAAGCAGTCGGCTATCGCTCCGCGGATGTCGCTCCTGCCGTCGCGCAAGCCTTGCGTGAAGCGGGGGCGGAGGCAGGGGACCAGGTGGTGGCGGTAGGGCACAGCCAAGGCGGCGTACACGCCATGAACTTGAGCCGGGACAAGGCGTTTCTCAGTGAATTCGACCTCAAATTTGTTCTCACTGCCGGGGCTCCGGTTGGGGGCATCGTTCCAGAGCCCGGCATCAGTTCCCTTCACTTGGAGCACGTGCAGGACTGGGTCCCGGGAACAGATGGCCACATGAACCCGGACACCAAGGACCGGGTGACGGTAACGCTGACCGAGCACGTTCAGACGCCTGAAGGGGAAGGACCAGGCTTGGGCCCTGGGCACAACCAAGAGAACTATGCGAAGGGAGCCGAATTGGTCGCGGCCAGCGACGATCCATCACTAGTGGCATCCACTGCGGCGTTCGCGGGCGTGGTCGGAGCTGGCGGCGCAGCCAAAGTCACCAGGTTCAAGCTCACCCGTGATCCGCTTCCTGATCGTCGGAACAGCTTGACGGTTCCCGGGCTTCCCGAATCGCGGTCCACGGCTGGTTCCCGATGATTCCTACCGCTTGCGTGCGCCCGGAATGAGTCCCGCCACCATGGAGATGATGCTGATGATGATTGACGCGAGGATCGCAGTCCAGAAGAAGGAATCAAGGGTCAAATGCACCGGTGTAAAACTGCTCAACCACGCAGTGAGGTACAACATCGCCGCGTTGATCACGATCGTAAAAAGGCCCAAGGTCAGGATCGTCACCGGCAGCGAAAGAATTTTCACCAGGGGGCGAACGAATGCGTTGACCACACCGAAAATGAGCCCGATAAACAGGTATCCCAGAATAATGCCGGCCGTGTCGGCGCCCTGCGTGAGCCCTGCATTTGCCGCTGCTGACTCCGTAGCGGTGGTGTTGATGTCCATACCTGGCAACAGCCAGGTAGCAACCCAAAGAGCCAGCCCATTAACAAGGACGCGGATGATGAATGAACCCATGGGTCCATCGTTCCACATGCACCTGTGCCGTGGCTGTGCGGCTCCCCAAGCCTCTGCGCTCGCGGCGAGGGTACAAGTAGGCTTGAAGCCATGACTACTACTGACAACGCACCGGAGGGCGTACTCCCTCGACCGGTCGTGGACAGGCTTCCCAAATACGCCGCAGGTAAACCGCCAGCAGCGATTGAAGGCCTCACCAGCTACAAATTGTCGTCCAATGAAAACCCGCTGGCCCCGATCCCTGCAGTGTTGCAGGCAATCGCGGACCAGACCGACATCAACCGCTACCCTGACCCCTTGGCAACGAAGCTCAGGACGGCCCTTGCAGGATTCCTTGACGTCCCGGCTGACGATGTCGTCACAGGCGCCGGAAGCCTGGGGGCACTGAACCAGATCCTTGCCACCTTCGCCGGTCAAAATGATGATGGCAAGGCAGATGAAGTGATCTATGCCTGGCGTTCGTTCGAGGCTTACCCCATCTGTGTCGGCCTCGCAGGCGCTGCCAGTGTGCAGATTCCCTTGCTGGCAGATGGCCGCCATGATCTCGACACCATGGCGGCGGCAGTTACTGTCCGCACCAAGGTGATCCTGTTGTGCACGCCCAACAACCCCACCGGGCCCATCCTCACCGCCGAGGAAACGGAACGCTTTATCCGCTCGGTTCCGCCGCATGTGGTGGTGGTCATTGATGAGGCCTATCAGGAATTCGTACGTGACCCGGAAGCTGTAGACGGCATCAAGTTGTACCGGAAATACCCCAATGTCATAGTTCTCCGGACATTTTCGAAGGCCCATGGGCTTGCTGGCCTGCGCGTGGGATACAGCGTGTCCGGCCCGGCTCTCACCCAACATCTCCGGGTGACGGCTACGCCCTTTGCGGTATCGCAAATCGCGGAACGCGCCGCAGTCACTTCACTTGAGAATTTCGACCAGGTTGTGGAAAGGGTACAAAGCCTGGTGGTCGAACGGGACCGGGTGAGGGCTGGGCTGCGGGACTTGGGATGGTTTGTCCCCGAGGCTCAAGGCAACTTCATTTGGTTGAATCTCGGCGAGAACAGTGCTGAGTTTGCGGCCTTGGCAGCTGAACAAGCATTGTCTGTGCGCGCCTTCGCCAATGAAGGAGTCCGCGTCAGCATCGGTGAGGTGGAAGCCAACACCCGATTCCTGAATCTCTGTGCAGGTTATACAAAGGTGCCGCTGGGTTCCTAGCGGTTAACAAATGCGGAATCCGAACTTACTGCCGATAAAGTAAGGGACGAAAGCCAAAAGTATGCCCGTTCCGGAATGCATTCCGGAACGGGCATATATCCCAGCGACAGACATTGCCCGGCGGTTAGCCGCGGCAAAGCAAGGAGACGGAATGGGCTCGACACAACTGCCCCCCGGGACGGAAGACTCTCTCGCGGCCACCACCGCGTTGGCAGCCGCGCCAGGCGAAGCCACGGACATGGTGCAGTTGCTCGGACCCGACGGGACGCTGGGCTCGGACCCGATCTTCTCGGACTACGCCAAGCGAATCGATCCGGAAAAGCTCCGTGTCTTCTACACCGACATGGCAAAGATCCGTCGCTTCGACCAGGAATCCACCGCCCTCCAGCGCCAGGGCGAGCTCGCCTTGTGGGTCCCCCTGACGGGCCAGGAAGCCGCCCAGATCGGCTCCGGTCACGCCAGCCAACCGCAGGACTACATTTTCCCCACTTACCGTGAGCACGGAGTGGCCCTTGTCCGGAACGTAGACCTCGCAGAGTTGTTGAAGCAGTTCCGTGGGGTGTCCAACGGCGGATGGGATCCGCGCGAAAACAATTTCCACCTGTACACGCTCGTACTCGCAGCGCAGACGCTTCATGCCGTGGGCTATGCCATGGGCGTCCAACGGGACCAGAAGTCAGCGGCCGCCACGGATTCAACGGATCCCAAAGCCGCCGTCATGGCCTACTTCGGGGATGGCGCCAGCTCGGAAGGCGACGTCCACGAGTCCATGGTGTTTGCTGCCTCCTACAACGCACCGGTTGTGTTCTTCTGCCAAAACAACCACTGGGCAATTTCCGTACCAACCGAGGTTCAGACCAAGGTCCCGCTCTCAAACCGTGCCAAGGGCTACGGTTTCCCGGGTATTCGGGTGGACGGCAACGATGTCATTGCCGTCCACGCCGTCACCGAATGGGCCCTGGAGCACGCCCGCGAGGGGCGTGGCCCGGTCCTGATTGAGGCATACACCTACCGGGTGGGTGCACACACCACCGCTGATGATCCCACCAAATACAGGGAGTCCGCCGAAGAAGCCGCTTGGCGGGAAAAGGATCCGCTGGACCGTTTGGAGAAATACCTTCGTGCCGAAGGTCTCGCCGACGATGCGTTCTTCGACCAGGTCAAGGCCGACGGCGACGAATTGGCCAAGTACGTTCGCAGCACCACGCACGGGCTGGAAGTTCCGGACATCCGCCAGGCGTTTGCCAGCGTCTACGCCGAGCAGCATCCGCTGATTGCAGAGGAATTGGCCTGGTTCGAGGAGTACTCGGCCGGCTTCGAGAGCGACCAGGAGGCATCCAACTGATGGCAACAATGACCATCGCCAAGGCCATCAACGAGGGTCTCCGTGCAACGTTGACGAAGAACCCCAAGTCGCTCCTGATGGGTGAGGACATCGGCCACCTGGGTGGCGTTTACCGGGTTACTGATGGCCTCATCAAGGAATTCGGCGACGACCGCGTCCTTGACACCCCGCTGGCTGAGTCCGGCATCGTGGGCACGGCCATCGGACTTGCCCTTCGGGGCTACTCGCCCGTGTGTGAGATCCAGTTCGACGGCTTCGTCTACCCGGCTTTCAACCAGATCACCACCCAGCTTGCAAAGATCCATGCCCGGAGCCTGGGCAAGCTGACCGTTCCTGTGGTGATCCGGATTCCTTATGGTGGTGGCATTGGCTCCATCGAGCACCACTCCGAGTCGCCCGAAGCGCTGTTTGCGCACACCGCGGGCCTGCGCATCATCAGCCCTTCCAATGCCCATGACGCTTACTGGATGATCCAGAAGGCCGTGGAGTGCCAGGACCCGGTGATCTTCTTCGAACCAAAGCGCCGGTATTGGCTCAAGGGCGAGGTCGATGTCGAGAGCCCGGGCCTTTCCGAGGACCCGTTCAAGGCCCACGTCGTCCGTGAAGGTACCGACGCCACCATCGTGGCGTACGGCCCGTTGGTGCCCGTCGCATTGGCGGCAGCAAACGCTGCCACGGAGGACGGACGAAGCATCGAGGTCATCGACCTCCGTTCCATCTCCCCCTTGGATTTCGACACCGTGGAAGCTTCGGTCAAGAAGACCGGCAGGTTGATTGTCGCCCACGAGGCCCCAACCTTCGGCGGGATCGGCGGTGAGATCGCGGCACGCATCAGCGAGCGGGCGTTCCTGCACCTGGAAGCCCCGGTTATCCGTGTTGGCGGCTTCCACATGCCCTATCCGGTGGCCAAGGTGGAGGAGGACTACTTGCCGGACATCGACAAGATCCTCGAAGCCCTGGACCGCTCCCTGGCCTACTGAAAACCTGCCCTGATCCTGCCCGGCTTCGCTGCCTGGTAACCGGAAATCGAGGACCACTGTGACTGTAAAGAAATTCAACCTGCCGGATGTCGGAGAAGGCCTGACCGAGGCCGAGGTAGTTGCCTGGAAGGTCAAGCCGGGCGACACCGTTGCCATCAACGATGTCCTCTGCGAGATCGAGACCGCCAAGTCCCTCGTTGAGCTGCCGTCGCCCTTTGCCGGCACAGTCACTGAGTTATTGGTGGAGGAAGGCATCACCGTCGAGGTGGGCACGGCGATCATCGCCGTTTCGGAGGGGCAGGAAGACGCCAACGGCACCGCACCGGAAGCTCCTGCGGCTGAAGAGACCTTCACCCCTGTCTACGGCAAACTCACGGCGGAGGCCGGGGAGCAGCCAGCCGGCGGTCCATTGGTTGGTTCCGGACCCAAGGCCGACGCCGTCAAACGCCGTGCCCGCAAACGCCCAACCGGTGCAGTTGTTGAGGCCGCCGGCGTCGCCGAAAACGCCGAAGGTGCCGTCCAGGACAACCAAGCGGTTCTGGCGGCAAAAGCAGCCGAGACACCCGTTCCGCAGCGTCCGACGGCGGCACGCCCCGTCGTCGAACCCGTACAGCAGGCGTCGTCGGCCCCGGCGGTGCAGCAGCCGGCAGCGACCCGCGGTGCCGCTATCAGCGGCACCATCAGTGGTTTGGTCAACAAGGTTTTGGCGAAGCCGCCGGTGCGCAAGTTCGCCCGGGACCTTGGCATCGACCTGGCTGACGTCGTCGCTACCGGGCAACGGGGTGAGGTGACCCGGGAGGACCTGGTGAGCTACCAGGCCCAGCGCGATGCTGAGCACGATCAGGCTGACACTTTCTGGGGCGCCTCAAGGAAGCCGCAGGACCAGCGGGTGGAGCGAGTTCCGGTCAAGGGCGTGCGCAAAGCGACCGCCAAGGCAATGGTGGACTCCGCATTCTCTGCGCCCCATGTGAGCATTTTTGTGGATGTTGATGCCAGCCGGACCATGGAGTTCGTCAAGCGCCTGAAGGTTTCCCGCGATTTCGAGGGCATCAAGATCTCGCCGCTGCTTATCCTCGCCAAGGCGGTCATTTGGGCAGCAGCCCGCAACCCCAGCGTCAACGCCACATGGGTGGAAGATGCTGATGGCAAGGGCGGAGCCGAGATCCAGATCAAGCACTTCATGAATCTGGGCATCGCAGCGGCAACCCCGCGCGGGCTCATGGTTCCCAACATCAAGGATGCCCAGGATCTTTCCCTCAAGGAGCTGGCGCTGGCACTCAATGAGCTGGCTACCAAGGCCCGGGCGGGTAAGACTCAGCCTGCCGAGATGCAGGGCGGAACCTTGACCATCACCAACATCGGTGCCTTGGGCATTGATACGGGCACGCCGATCATCAATCCGGGCGAGGTGGCCATCATTGCGTTTGGAACCATCAAGCAGAAGCCGTGGGTTCTGGACGGCGAAGTAATTCCGCGGTGGATTACCACACTGGGCGGTTCCTTCGACCACCGCGTGGTCGACGGCGACTTGTCGGCACGCTTCATGGCAGATGTCGCGGCCATTCTCGAAGAACCGGCGCTGTTGCTTGATTGACCAGAAGGCAGAACCGGTTCACACACCTCCGCAGCTGCTGACAGGACCGTGGCGAACCTTTGCCCGCATTCTGACTGAGGCTTTCCAGCCGCCGGTCGTTGTCTTGGTCCTGTTGCTCATAAGCCCGGCAATAGAACCCGGATTTCCGGGGACCATGTGGTTCGGCTTGCTGGGAGCCTTCTTCGTCTGCGTGCTTCCGCTGGCTTACGTGCTGGTGATGGTGAAGCTGGGCCGGATTTCGGACCACCATGTCAGCGACAGGAGGCAGCGGCCGGCTCTGCTCTTGATGGCGCTGGTCTCCGTTGTGACCGGATTGTTGGTGCTGCAGTTGGTCGGCGGACCGGTGAGCGTCTCGGTGATGATCATCGCGCTGATCGCCGGGATCGCGGTCTTGGCCGTAGTCAGCGCTTTCTGGAAGATGAGCGGGCACGCCTCTGCCCTCGCGGCCGCGGTAGTCATTGCTGTCCTCATGTTCGGGCCCCCGTGGCTTCCACTGCTAATCCTTGTCCCGGCGGTGGGGTGGTCCCGTTTGGTCCTTCGCGCCCACACCCTGGGTCAGGTCATCGCAGGGTCTCTCTTCGGCGGCATCGTCATCGCCGGATTGTGGTGGCTGCTGCGGGAACTGATGTTGTAGCCGAAGTCCACGCAACCCTGGATTTAGGCTAGAACGCCGGGTAGTTGACCAGCAATGCCTGGAGTTCGGTGGTCGACATGTTGTTGGCCAGCTCCACGCTGATGCCCATGGCTACTGCAGCGACCGTGATCATGGCTACGCACGCCACGGAGAGGAAGCGCCAGTCTTTGCGGAACACGCTGCCAATGGTTTCGGGCATCTCCAGACCCGGGGTGATCATGTTGGGGGCGCTGTCCCAGGAGCCGTCGTCGAGCATTGCGACGATGCGGTTATTGGCACGGTCGTAGCGCATGGTGCTGATGTTGTTGCCGTGACGGGCGAGCAGGATGTCGTGGCCCACGCGCTGGCGAGGCTGCAAAGTAAGCAAGAAATGTTCCCCTGAAAGTGAGATGTGGAGGTGGCGCACGCCGTTGGGGGCATCTCAATTTTATAACGGTTGCATCAGGGGGTTCGGCCGGAAGGCGCCAAATGCCGGGTGAGTCTCCCCACCCGGCCGCGTGATTCAGCTCGCTTTACGGCTGGTCTGTCTTGGCAATGTAGACGTCGCAGGGAGCGGTATGCGCGACGGTGTTGGCGACGCTGCCAAGGACCCGGCCCAATCCCTGCATGCGGCGGTTGCCCACCACGATCAGGCGGGCATCCTGCACTTCGGCTTCTTTGACCAAGGCTTCGCCTGGCTTGCCGCGTGCTGCCGAGTAGGTCACTTCGAGGCCCTCATGCGCAAGGCGCTCGGCAACGGTGCGGGCTACGGTTTCGGCTTCGGCAGCATCGGAGACGATCCACTTGTCCGTGCCGATCTCAACAACTTCCGTCCGGTTGCTGTCGAAGGCGCTGACAACGCGCAGGCTCGCGCCAAGTCCAAGGGCCAGCTGTTGCGCTGCCTGCGCCGCCCTCATTGCGGTCTCGCTTCCGTCGACTCCGACAATCACAACTCCGGTCATTGTGCTGCTCCTTCACTGGTGGCTTGGATGGCTTCGGCCAAGACAGGCGCCAGGCGTCGTACGCCTTCGGCAATCGTATCCGGCGGCACCGCACTGAAGGCCAGGCGCAGTTTGTTGGAGGGTCCGTCGGCGGGGGAGAAGGCCGCGCCCGGGATGAAGACGACGCCGGCGTCGATCGCCTTTCCGAGCAGAGGGTACGTATCCACGCCTTCAGGCAGGGTGACCCAGACGAAGAAACCGCCGGCTGGCTTGGTCCATGTCAGGCCAGCGGGCATGTACTCATCGAGCGCGGACAGCAGGGCCCGGCAACGCTCGGCGTACAAGGTGCGGTAGGTCTCGATCTGGCCCTTCCAGTCGAAGTCGCGCAGATAGGCCGAGACGAGCATCTGATTAAGGGGCGGCGGGCAGAGTGTCACGGCTTCGGAAGCCAGGTAAAAGCGCCTCTGCAAATGGGCGGGTACAAGGGCCCAGCCGATACGGAGTCCGGGAGCAAAAATCTTGGAGAACGAGCCCAGATAGATCACGTCGTCCGGGTTGTCCGCGCGCATGGGCGTGATCGGTCGGCCATCAAAGCGCAGGAGTCCGTAAGGGTTGTCCTCCAGCACAATAATATTCGCGCTACGGCATATATCGACGATTCGCTGCCGGCGCTCTTCCGCCAAGGTGATTCCGGAAGGGTTGTTGAAGTTGGGGATCGTGTAGAGGAACTTGATGTTCTTGCCCTCTGACTGGAGCGCCGCGATCCTGGCCTCAAGAAGCTCTAGCACCAGGCCGTCGTCGTCCATTTCCACCGGTTCCACCTGCACTTGGTAGGCCTCGAACGTGTTCAAGGCGCCAACGTAGGTGGGATTTTCGACCAGCACAACGTCGCCCGGGTTGCAGAAGACCTTGGTGGCGACGTCCTGGGCTGACTGGGACCCCGCAGTGATGACGATGTTCTCGGGAAGGGCGTTGGTGATTCCCTCGGCGGCCATGATTTCGCAGATCTGCGCCCGCAGTTCCTCCGTGCCCTGGCCACCGCCGTATTGCAACGCGGTCATGCCTTCTTCGGCGATGATCCGCGCGGCAGTCTGGCCGAGCTTTTCCAGGGGAAGGGACTGAAGATAGGGATTGCCTCCAGCCAAGGAGACAAGCCCTGGCTGCATGGAGATGTCAAACACATCCCTGACAGCGGATTGCTTGATGTTGGCGGCCCGCGCGGAGAACAATTCCTCGTGCGGGTGAGCGGCCGTCGCGGCCCGCTCAATGGCGTCGATGGCTTCAGCGGGCAGCGTTGCGCCGGCATCCAGTGTTTCGTGGGTCACAGTCACAGGATACTCCTCGATGTTGCTAAAGAGGCAACATTTGTTTTCAGGATCACCAGATATTGCGGACCATGCTTTACGGCGAGGGCGGTAGCAGTTGGAATGTAGCTATGACAGCACACCGGGGATCCGTGACCAAAGCCCAACACTTCCACAAACTCCACGACGCCGGACCGACTCCCTTGGTATTGGTGAATGTCTGGGACGCGGCGTCCGCGCGGGTGGTTCAGGAAGCAGGCGCGACGGCGATCGCCACCTCGAGTTCGGCTGTGTCTTGGAGCTTGGGCTTCCGGGACGGCGATCATGTGCCGTGGGGCCTGGCGATGGCCGCGCTGGGACGAATCGCCGGAGCCACCACCTTGCCTGTGACAGCGGACATCGAGACTGGTTACGGACGAACCGATGATGAGCTCCGCGCCACCATCCACGCAGTCCTCGACGCCGGTGCCGTGGGGATCAACATCGAAGACTCGGCGACGGACCCGCTCACGGACATCGAAGAGCAGTCACGCAGGATCGCCATCATCCGTTTGGTTGCCGACGAGCGCGAAATCCCGCTGTTCATCAACGCCCGAACCGATACGTACCTGTCCGGTCAGTTCCCGGACTCGGCCTACGACGAAACCCTGAAGCGTTCCGAGTCGTACGTCACCGCCGGAGCCAACGGAATCTTCGTGCCGGGCGTCGTGGACCTGCATGTCCTGCACGAGCTTTCCAGCCGGATAGGGGCTCCCCTCAACGCGCTGGCAGGTGTGGGCGCGCCGTCGCCCCTGGAACTGCACGACGCCGGCGTCCGGCGGGTCAGTATCGGCGGCAACACCGCCAAAGCGGCCTACGCCAAAGTCGCCCGCGTGGCCACGGAAATCCTTGGTGACGGAAACTGGTCCGGCCTGGCCGGTACCCGCAGCCACGACGAAATGGACGCCTTGTTCGAGCAGGGGCCCAAGTACGGCCTGTAAGAGGTCGGTAAAAGGCGCACGACGGCGGCGCCTGGCTTTAATGTCGGACCCCGCCGATAGCGTGGGAACCATGGAAGACGAGGGGAGGTTTCATGGCACGGCGCAGTGTGCATTTCTGGCGGATCGAGCAGCTGAACGGCGATGAGCTCAACCGTCCGTTTCCTGCGCGCCGCGTGGCGGAAGTTCTGAAGAAGGCCCAGGACGCCGGAACGGACCGGCACTTCACCAGTGCTGACGGGACGGTGATGATCGCCCGGGCGGTCGCGTCTTCGCCATGCCCTGTGCTGCTTCTTGACAGGGTCCGGGACGCCAATCTGCCCAGTGTTGGCGATGCTCTCGGCCGCCGCAAGCCCCTTCCCCTGGCGCCGGGTGACCATCTGTTGGAGACCACCTACTTCGCCTTCCTCAAACGCAATGTCATGGCAGTGCTGACCAGTGGAAACGGTCCGCGGGCATCCCGGATGGGGGAGTACCTTGAGGGCATGCTGGGATTGGAGCCCACCTTGGTGCCGGTGGTGAGGGAGGACGTCGAGGAAATCCTCACCCGGCTGGAGGTTAGCCGCTTTGAGTTCGCCCTGCCCGCAGAGCGCCTGTCCGGAAAACTCATGGAAGGTGAGTGGGCTGATGTGCTGGAGAGTGCCTCCCGTTTGATGAACCAGGGAACCTTCCGGATTTCCTTGAGTGTGGGAAGGTCCGGAAGTGCCGATGACAAGCGGCGGATCCGGGAACGCATTCAACGGTTGATCGATCTGTTCCGGCAGGCCGGCTCCGTGGAACATTTCGATTACGTCGTGGCGGAAGGCAAAGACTCCCTGACCGGTGACCGCGAGGTAGTGGACTTGCTGAAGGAGCGGTTCATTTCGCATGTCGAGGTGGACCCGGATGCTTTCAATGATCCACAGAAGTCCGCAGCAGAGGCCATTGCGATCCTCAACAAACAGGCTCGCGACAACGAGGCCTTCTTCGCCAGGACGCTGCCGGACATCAAGGGAACTGCCGATTCCGGCCTGGTCCCGGACCTCGTTGCGGGAGGAATGGCCACTGTCCGCGCAGCTCTGGCTGCGGCCACGAACAGCGCCGGGGCCACGAACAGCGCCGGGGCCACGAACAGCGCCGGGGCCACGAACAGCGCCGGGGCCACGAACAGCGCCGGGGTGGACGGCCATGCGGCCAATGAACCCCGTGTCGGAGACGGTCATGAGCTTGTACGAGGTTGATGTTGACCGCCCTGGGCGGCGCAACTCTTGGTGGCGATGGTTCCTGTTGCACCCAACGGCGGACTACCTTTGGGCCGTTCTGGCTGTCATTCTCTGGCTGGGTATAGCTGCCGCGGCCGGTCAACCCCTGATGCTGGAACACGCGGACCCGGGTGCACGGCGAACCCTGTTCCAAACCCTCGCCACGTTGGCCGGTGCAACGGCCGGGCTCACCCTGACGAGTGTTTCCATGCTGATCAACGTGCTCGGAAAGAAGGCCGCCCCGGGCCAGCGGGAACTTCCGTTGGAAAGGCTTTCGGCTATCCACCGACGCCAGATCGGGGAGGTCTTCCTCTTCGCCATTCCCGGGCTCGGTCTTCTGGTGATCGCAGCGCTGGTCACGGTTGTCCTTGAAGGAGATGCGCCCACAGGCCTGTGGATCCCCGAGGCCGGGGCCTTCGTGCTGGCCTTTGCTGCGGTGCTGTCTTTGCTGCGCGTAGCCTGGGCCCTGAGGCGGGTGCTGGCCATTGCGACGGCCTAGCAACGTCCCGGCGGCTCGCCTTCACCGCACGCTCAGCGCCTCCGTGAGCGTGCGGCCATTGACGTAGATCTCCGCCCGCGAAGCTCCCGTGGCGGACACGACCGTGTGGATCAGCTGGGCTTGGATGCGTGGAATGTCGCACACTCCGGACGGCCGCAGGGATCCACTGAGGTTCACCACCACCGTGGATCCGTTCATGTAGCCGGACAGGAATCTCAGCGATGAACCGGCCAACGAATCGTAGAGAGCAGCGTCGCTGTCCACCGGTAGGCCTGCTTCCAGCAAACGTCCCAGCGCCACGGACAGCGGATCGCCGGGAACCGAAACGCCGCGCACGGGAACCAGGCTGTCGTTGCAGCCGAAGCGAACGCCGCGCGCACCGCCGTCGTCGATTGCGACGTAGTAGACCGCGGGACCGTCGGCGTCCACTTCCGCGGCTTTGGCCGTAGCGGTCGGTTCAGGAGCGCTGGTGCCTGGTTCCGGCGAAGGCTCGACGACGGGAACCGGCTGCGTCGCATGCGGCACGGCGGTGCCCGCGGAGGCAGGCGACGATGCCGGAGCTGCAGAGGGGGACGGGGGAGGCTCGGCCGGAACTGCGACAGAGGGAATGCCCGGAGCGGGGACGGTCGAGGCGACGGGGGAAGGAATCACGGGCGACGGCGCAGCAAGCGAAGGCGACGCAGGCGAGGGCACGGAAACCGTAGGCGGTGAGTTCAGCGTCGGGAGAGGGGCGGCGTCCGGAACCGTGGTGCAGCCAGCCACCCAAGCACCGAAAGCGATGCAGGCAGCCGCGATCGCCGTCGTGCTTTTGATTCCCCGTCCGGTACGCATGACAGCCCCGCGCTCCTGTCCCCGTCCACCTGTACGTCCAACGTTAGGACGGGACGGCGCCACACAACATGCCGCTACGGTGACGGTTCGGACAAGAGTTGGTCACGCCCCGGGAGCCAGCCGCCTGGAACGGAGCACGCAGAAACGGAAAATGCCCCCGTCCCGCGGACTGCGGGACGGGGGCATCAGTCCGGTGAGACTAGGCTGCTGCTTCTTCGTCATCCTGCACGGAGGTGAGGGGCTCGAAGATGCCCTTGATCTGCTCAACGACCTCGGCGTCGTCCTTCGGGTGCAGTTCAGCGAAACGGATCATGGAACCCGGGACGGCCAGCTTGACGTCCTCGAGGACCTTGGCGCCGGCGATGCCGACAGCCTTGCGGGCTTCGTCCTGGGCCCAGACGCCGCCGTACTGGCCGAAAGCGGTTCCGACGACGGCGGTCGGCTTACCGGACAGGGCGCCGGCGCCGAACGGGCGGGACAGCCAGTCGATGGCGTTCTTCAGCGATGCCGGGACGGTGCCGTTGTGCTCGGGGGTGACCAGGAGGATGGTGTCGGCGGCTGAAGCTGCCTCGCGGAGGGCGGCGGCTTCGGCGGGAACCTGGCCCTCGACGTCGATGTCTTCGTTGTAGAAGGGGATGTTGCCCAGGGAGTCGTGGATCTGGACTTCCACGTTCTCCGGGGCGTTCAGCTGGATGGCTTCGGCGAGCTTCTTGTTGTGGGAATCGGCGCGCAGGCTGCCGACGAGGGTGAGGACTGTGCTCTTGGACATGGTGTCTCCTTGTGTCGGGCCGGGCTGAGGGAATCCGGCCTGCGGTTTGTGGGGCTTTGGAGCCTTCACCGATACTAAACGGACTACGGTCCGGTTTCTATTCCCGGGTCTAGAATGTTTCTTGTGAGCTTCATCCCCCTCCAGCCTGACGCGCCATTGGGGTCGCCAGGGCTGCCGCATGAGCGCAGCGATGCCGCGCGGAACCGCGAGCGCCTGCTGTGCGCTGCCCGGGAACTGGTGGACGAGTTCGGCGCGGACGCTTTGACCATGGACGCCCTCGCATGCAAAGCGAAGGTGGGCAAGGGGACGGTCTTCCGGCGTTTCGGCAGCAGGGCGGGCCTCATGATGACCCTGCTGAGCGACGCGGAGTCGGACTTCCAACGCGCCTTCATGTTTGGTCCGCCACCGTTGGGTCCGGGCGCTTCGCCGAAGGATCGCCTCGTGGCGTTTGGCGAGGGCCGGATCTTCTTCGTGCTGGAAAACGGCGATTTGCTCAAGGCGGCCGGTGCTGCCACCCGCAACAGATTCGATGTCCCGGCGACGAAGCTTTCGCACCGGCACATGGAGGTTCTGCTGCGGGAGGCCGGCATTGCGGATCCTTGGGTCATGGCAATGTCGCTGACCTACGCCTTGGACCCCGAACGGATCGTTGACGATGTCCGGACGCGCGGGATTTCACCCACGCGGCTCACCGATTCCTGGGGTGAGCTCATCGCGAGGCTCTTGGGGGACAAGTAGCCCGGGTGCCTGGGGGGCCGAACAGCGGCCCTTGAGTGGCGCCGTCGTCCATTTCGTGACGCAAGCTGCACATAACAATCTGGCTGCAGGCCTTAAAGTGGCGTCGTCGAAGCAAAACGTGAAGCACTTATTGTGGTAGTTTCCTCTTGAATGTGACCCATGCCATACATGGCCCGGTGATCACTGAAGGGGCGCTGGGGGAGCCAAACCACCCGCTGCGCCAATTCGCAGCTGACGCCGGCCACAGCCGGGAACCGCGGAAGGACGAGCTTTGAGTTTTGCCACGATTCGGGGCAGCCACCCGACATGCTGAAATATCTGCTGAAGAGATCAGGCATCTACCTGATCATGATCTTCCTGACCACAAGCGCCGGATATTTCCTGGCAGTGTCCTCCCTCAAACCGGCCGTCCTGGAGCAGGAAAAGATCCCGCGGCCAACGCCGGAGCAGGTCGCCGCATCCTTCCGTGGCCTCGGACTGGACCCGGACAAGAACCCCTGGGAGCGCTACATCGAATGGCTGGGCGGCATCGTGACCCGCTGGGACTGGGGTCGCAGCCCGAACGGCGCCTACGTCAACGCAGAATTCGCGGACCGCGTCTTGGTTTCCACCCGGCTCTTCATCGCCTCGATCATCCTGACGCTGATCATCGGCGTGGCCCTGGGTGTTTACTCCGCAGCACGCCAGTACAAGTTCCAGGACCGCGTCATCACGTCCTACAGCTACCTGGTCCATATCCTCCCAGCGCCCATCGCCTACTTCCTGGTCCAGCTCGGCGCCATCAGCGTCAATGAGGCCGTCGGCGAGCGCATCTTCTTCGTGACAGGAATTTCGACGCCGGGAATAGACCCGGGTTGGCCGGCTTTCGTTGACCTTGTGGCCCACTACGCCGTGCCCACCTTCGCGATGACCATTTTCGGTTGGGCGGGTTACCAGATCGCCCAGCGCCAGTACTTGCTGGACAACGTCAATGCCGACTTCGTCCGCACGGCACGAGCCAAGGGGCTGACCCGCAACCAGGCCATCCGGAAGCATGCCCTGCGTGTCTCCTTCATCCCCGTTGCCCAGAGCATCGCCTTCACCATTCCGGCCATCTTCACGGGCGGCTTCTTCGCGGAAGCGATCTTCGCGTGGCCGGGAATCGGCCTCTGGAGTATCCAGTCCATCGGCCTGCAGGACGTAAACGTCGCCACAGCCACGCTGGCCTACGGTTCGGTCATCTTCGCCGTCGGTGCCATCCTGGCCGACTTCGCCACCACCCTGGTCGATCCGCGAGTGAGGGTCCAGTAATGACAAACATCATTGACCCGATCGCCGAAATCGATGAGACACGGGTAGCCGACCAGGACGTCGTGATCGGCAAGTCCCGCATCATCTTCCGTCGCTTCATGCGGAACCGGACCGCCGTCGCCGGCTTGTTCATCTTCCTGGCGCTGTTCCTGTTCTCCGTCTTCGGCGGGTTCCTGACGCCGTGGGACAAGGAAACCATCGATCCCCTCAACATCGGCATGCCACCCTCGCCTGACCACCTTCTGGGCACCACACAGGCCGGCATCGACCTCATGGCGCTCATCGTCGATGGAACCAGGACCTCGATCCTCATTGGCCTCATCGTTGGCGGCCTGTCCGTGCTGATCTCCGCCGTCTACGGCTGCACCATGGCGTTCTTTGGCGGCAAGGTGGATGCCACCATGCTGTTCATTCTCGAAGCACTCATCATGATGCCCGCCATCCTGGTGGTTGCCGTGGCGACCAGCGGCAGCGGAGGGCTCAAGAGCCTTCCCAGCTGGCTGCTGCTGGTGGTTGTGCTGCTGTTCTTCAGTTGGATGGGCACTGCCCGCCTGGTGCGCTCGCTGTCCATGTCCCTCATGCAGCGGGATTACGTCAAAGCCGCCAAGTACATGGGCGTGCCTTCCCGCAGGATCGTTTGGCGCCACCTGGTTCCTAACATCGGCTCCCTGCTGGTCCTCGACTTCACCCGGGGCATTACAGGTGCCATTCTTGCCGAGGTTGCCTTCTCCTTCATCGGCATCGGCATCAAGCTTCCGGACGTCAGTCTCGGCGTCCTCATTGGCCAGGCGACGGGCCAGGTGTCCTCCTTCCCCTGGATGTTCTGGGTACCGCTGATCGTGATGTTCTTCCTGACCGGTTCGCTGGCCATGATGAACGACGGCCTCCGCGACGCCTTCGACCCCAGTTCCAGTTCCATTGGCCGGGCCAAACGGAACGGTGCGAACGCCAAGACCACGAAGGTGACCAACAAATGAGCACCAACACGTCCCAGAACCCCGCCGAGCGCCTCCGCGACGCCGGACTCTACGCCCCCGGGGACGCCGTCCTCAGCGTCCGAGACCTCAACGTCCGGTTCAACTCCGAAAACGGCGTGGTCCATGCTGTCCGGGGCGTCGACTTCGACCTCATGCCGGGCAAGACGCTTGGCATCGTGGGTGAGTCCGGCTCCGGCAAGTCCGTCACCTCGATGGCCATCATGGGCCTGCTCCCCGAAACCGCGGACATCACCGGCTCCGTCCGCTTCAAGGGCAAGGAACTCCTGGGCCTGGGTGACAAAGCCATGTGCAAGCACCGGGGCAACGACATCGCCATGGTGTTCCAGGACCCGCTCTCCTCCCTGACGCCCGTGTACACGGTGGGCAACCAGATCATCGAGGCCCTCACGGTGCACAACCCCACCATGAGCAAACAGGCCAAAGAAGCCCGCGCGGTCGAGCTTTTGCGGATGGTGGGCATCCCGAGCCCCAAGGACCGGCTCAAAGCCTTCCCGCACGAGTTCTCGGGCGGCATGCGCCAGCGCGTCATGATCGCCATCGCGATCGCCAACGATCCGCGGGTGCTCATCGCCGATGAACCGACGACGGCGCTGGACGTCACCATCCAGGCGCAGGTGCTGGAAGTCCTGCACACGGCGCAGGAGGAAACCGGCGCCGCCGTCGTCATGATCACGCACGACCTCGGCGTCGTGGCGGGCATGGCCGACGACATCATGGTCATGTACGCGGGCAAGCCCGTGGAGACCGGCACGGTGGAGGACATCTACTACAACCCGCGGATGCCCTACACCCTGGGCCTCCTCGGAGCAGTGCCCCGCGTGGACTCCTCGGAGAAGCAGTCACTGGTGCCGATCGAAGGAACACCGCCCAACCTGGCACTGCCCGTTCTCGGGTGCTCCTTCGCAGCACGTTGCCCCATGGTCAGCGATGCCTGCCTGCACGGCGAACCCGAACTGATTCCCGTGCCGGGCTCCGCACACCAAACGCTCGGCCACAAGGCGGCCTGCATCAAGGCCGATGAGCTTTCCGGCAACGCGGACGCGCACAAGATCTTCCACGCGCCGCCCAAACCGGTATCAAAGTTCGACGGCGTCCCCCGCCTCGAGCGCGAAAAGGTCCTGGAGCTCAAGGACGTCAAGAAGCACTTCCCGCTTCTCAAGGGTGCCCTGATCAAGCGACGCATCGGCACGGTCAAGGCCGTGGACGGGCTGAGCTTCGACATCCGCGAGGGGGAGTGTGTCTCGATCGTGGGCGAGTCCGGCTGCGGCAAGACCACCACGCTCCTGGAGATCATGGAGTTCCACCCGGACCAGGTGGGCGAAGTTGTCATCGGCGGCGTCAGCAACAAGGCGGCCACGGACCACAAGACCACCATGGCCATGCGCAAAGAGATGCAGATGGTGTTCCAGGACCCCACCGGCGCCCTGGACCCGCGCTTCACCGTCTACGAGGTCCTGGCCGAACCGCTGGAGAACCTGGGCATGCCCAAGGCTGCCGTCCGGAAACGGATCATGGAGCTCATGAAGCTGGTGGGCCTGCAACCGGACCACGTCAACCGCTTCCCCAACCAGTTCTCCGGCGGGCAGCGCCAACGCATCGGCATCGCCAGGGCGCTCGCGGTCAACCCCAAGCTCGTGGTCCTGGACGAACCCGTCTCGGCTCTCGATGTGTCCGTGCAGGCCGGTGTGATCAACCTGCTGGACAAGCTGCGGGCCGAACTTGGCCTCAGCTACCTCATGGTGGCGCACGACCTCTCGGTAGTCCGCCACATTTCGGACCGGGTTGCCGTGATGTACCTGGGCAAAATCGTGGAGACGGGCCATGTGGACGATGTCTTCGACAATCCGCGCCACCCTTACACCAGGGCGCTGCTGTCCGCGATCCCGGTGCCGGATCCCGAGGTGGAACGCACCCGCGAACGCATCATCCTGCAGGGCGATCTTCCCAGCCCCCTCGACGCCCCCAAGGGCTGCAACTTTGCTACACGTTGCCCGGTGTTCGCCGCACTGCCTGCCGAAAAGCAGGAGAAGTGCCTTACTCTGGAGCCGCCACTGGCTTCCGGGAAAGAAGGAGAACAGGACTTTGCCTGCTTCTTCCCGGATGGAGAAATCGATGCCGACATGCTGGTGGTGCATGCCTGACAACACATGACTCATTTGAATAAATCCCTGGTCTCAAACTCGCAAATGATTTTCCAGTCGTAAACATGAAGGGCACACCATGAAGAAGTACACGACGATCGGCGGCGTAGCACTGGCAGCAGCGCTGATGCTGACCGCTTGCGGCGGGGGAACGCCGTCGGGTCCGGCCTCCCAGAAGGCCGAAGAAGCAGGCGGCGACATCAGCAAGCTGATCAGCGTCAACGCCAAGGAAGCCAAGGATCTGGAGCAGGGTGGCACGGTTACCCTCGCTGTGGGCAGTATTGGCCCGGACTTCAACAACAACTCCAATGTGGGCAACAGCGCGGACACCTCCGCACTGCTGACTCCGGTCAACCCCGTCGGCATGAGCAGTGGCGGCATCGGCGGTTGCTGGAAACTCGACTTCGACGGCAAGGCCGCACCGAACAAGGACTTCTGCGAGGACGTCAAGAGCGAAGTCAAGGATGGCAAGCAGACCATCACCATCAAGGTCAACGACAAGGCGACCTGGAACGACGGAACTCCGATCGACGTCAAGACCTTCCAGAACACGTGGAACATGCTCAAGGGCGAGGACAAGGCCATTGACATCGTCACCGCGGGTGCCTATGCCTTCGTGGATTCGGTCAAGGCCGGTGCCAACGACAAGGAAGTCATCGTCACCACCACCCAGCCTGTTTACCCCTTGGAAAGCCTGTTCTTCGGCCTGATCCACCCGGCCATCAACACTGCTGACATCTTCAACAAGGGCTTCGCCGGCGAGATGCACCCCGAGTGGATGGCCGGCCCGTTCAAGGTGGAGAAATACGACACGACGGCGAAGACCGTCACCATGGTTCCCAACGACAAGTGGTGGGGCCAGAAGCCGGTCCTGGAAAAGGTCATTTGGCGCCAGATGGAACCGAGTGCAACCATCGCTGCTTTCAAGAACGGTGAAATCGACGCCACCAGCGGACGTACCCTGGGCCGCTACAAGCAGCTCGAAGGCACCAAGGACGCCGACGTCCGCCGTGGCCAGCGCCTCTTCGCCGGTGGCCTGAACCTCAACGCCAAGAAGCCCGCGCTGACTGACGTGGCCGTGCGCAAGGCGATCTTCACCGCCGTCGACCGTAAAGCCATCCGCGACGTCCGCTTCAACGGCCTGAACTGGTCCGAAGAGAGCTCGGGCTCGATGATGCTCATGCCGTTCTCCCAGTACTACCAGGACAACTACCCCGTGAAGGACAGCGGGGCGGATGCCGCCAAGAAGGTTCTGACCGACGCCGGCTACGCGCCCAACGACAAGGGCATCATGGCGAAGGACGGTGTTCCTGTCGCCTTCAAGATCACCAACTTCGGCGATGACCCGACCACCGCTGCCACCTCGCAGACTTTGCAGAACCAGCTCAAGGCTGCCGGCATGGACGTGACCATCGATCAGCGCGGTGACGCCGACTTCGGCAAGGTTGTTGGAACCCGCGACTTCGATGTGACCATCTCCGGTTACACCGTAGGTGCGGACGCAACGGATGCGGTCAAGCAGTACTACGACTCCACCACCAACGAGAACGGTCTTGGTGACGCCGAGCTTGACGCCGAAATCAAGCGTCTGGCAACCATTGCCGATGACACCGAGCGCAACAAGGCCGCCATGGAGGTGGAAAAGAAGCACATGGAGAAGTACTTCTCCATGGGAACCGTCCTGAACGGCCCGGAGATCCAGTTTGTGCACAAGGGTCTGGCCAACTACGGCCCGTCCTTGTTCAAGAGCAACTCCAACGTTCCGGACTGGACCACCATCGGCTGGGAAAAGGGCGCCAAGAAGTAGCCCTCCCGCTGTAGTTTCCTGAAGGCCGGGATCTTCCTGAACCGCCACCGGTTCGAAAAAGATCCCGGCCTTCGGCGTCCCCACCCTCGCTCACATCCCCCGCGCTTCCTGCCAACGCTCGCTCACATCCCCCGCGCTTCCTGCCAACGCTCGCTCACATTTCCCGCGCTTGCCGCGGACCCTACATGTACATAAAGTACGAGATGTACATAAGGTACAGAAGCGCGTAATCTGGATGCATGGGTACCGCAGACTACGTCGTGAGTGTCGCTGACCTCCGTGTTCACCTCTCAGACACGATCAACCGCGCCGCCTACGGCCATGAACGGATCAGCATCACCCGGCGAGGCAAGGTTGCTGCGGTGCTCATCAGTGCTGAGGATCTTGAGCGGCTGGAACGTCTCGAAGATGAGGCGGATCTTAGGGCCCTTCATGCCGCCAAAGCGGAAGATGATGGTGCCCGCGTGAGTCTGGATGACCTTCTGGAGGAAAACGGAATCGCTCGGTGAGCCAATACCGGGTCGAGTTCAGCACGGTGGCCGCCAAGCAGATCCACGACGGTGAACTCGTCGTCATCATTTTCCGGGCTGCCCACCGCCGCGAGGTCTACTGATCTAGCCTTGGGGCATGACTTCACAGCCGATCCGCACCGCCGTCGCAGGGTTTGGGCTCTCCGGCAGCGTCTTCCACGCGCCGTTCATCGAAGCCAACCCGGCTTACGAGCTGAGCATCATCGCAACCTCGGACCCGGAACGGCAGGCCAAAGCCAAGGAGCGCTACCCGGCAACAAGGATCGTCGACACCCCGGAGGATATCCTCGCGCTGGCCGGCGAGCTGGACCTCATCGTCCTCGGCACACCGCCGGCAACCCACTACCCGCTGGCGAAAGCCGCGCTGGAAGCCGGGCTCGACGTCGTCGTGGATAAACCCTTCGTGATCCGCAGCAGCCAAGGCGAGGAACTGATTGCCCTGGCTGCGAAGGAAAGCCGCGTCCTCACCGTCTACCAGAACCGGCGCTGGGACGGCGACTCACTCACCGTGCAGAAACTTCTCGACGCCGGGACGCTGGGTGCCGTAACCCGGTTCGAGATCGGCATGGAGCGCTGGGCGCCGGAGATCGCCAAGGCGTGGAAGGCCAGTGCCACGGCGGAAGACGGCGGCGGGGTCTTGTTCGACCTCGGCACCCACGTCCTGGACCTCGCGCTCCGTTTCTTCGGCCCGGCCACTGTCACCTATGCCGAAATCACGGCAAGACGCCCCCAGGAACGTGCCGACGACGACGTTTTCCTCGCCCTCCGGCACGAATCCGGGGTGGTCACCCATGCCACCATCAACCTCAACAGCCACCTCCACGGTCCACGCTTCCGGATCCTCGGCACCGAGGGCGGCTTCGTGAAGTTCGGCACCGATCCGCAGGAGCCCTTTGTGCTGGGAGGAGGCCTGCCCACGGACCCGCAGTACGGCGTCGAGCCTGAGGAAAACCATGGCACGCTCGAGCTGGACGACGAACGCAGAACCGTCCCCACCGAACGCGGCGCCTACCCGGAGTTTTACCGTCTTCTGGCGGAAAAGCTCGACGACGGCGGCGCAGCGTCCGCGCGCCCGGTACCTGTCGATCCGGCCGGCCCAGTGGCGGTTCTGAGGCTGATTGAACAGGCCCGGGTGCTGGCTTCAAAAGATTTTTTGGGAAAGGCGTAACCTCACCGACGTCCCCAGCGATGTAGGGGGAGTACGGGCCACGCCCGCACGCTGATCATCCGGCAGCCGCCCAACAGCTGCCGGGGCAATCCCAAAATCGTTTGTCGGAGGGTTTTATGTCCTTGTTCACTGTCCTTGCCACCAGCAAAGTCGCCGCAGGCGTCCTGGCTGCCGGAGCTGTAGCTGTCGGCGGAACCGGCGTCGCTGCCTTCAATGGCGCCCTTCCCACTGAAATCCAGCAGACCGCGCACGACGTCGTAGGCGCCCCTGCCCCCATCGCCGAGCAGAAGACGGCTGAAGCAGCCGCCGCTGCCGAAACCGCCAAGACCAAGGCAACCGACGCCGTCGAGACCGCCAAGGCAACTGCAGAAGACGCAGCCGAGGCCGGCAAGGCCAAGGCAAGCGACGCCGTCAACGACGCCAAGGCCGCCGTGGTAGACGCTACGTCGCCGGAAGCTTTCGGTCTTTGCAACTCCTTCCTCAATGGTGGCCTCAAGGCCGACACAAAGGTTGCCGGTTTCAAGTCCCTGGCCATTGCCGCCGGCGGCGAAGCCAACGTCCAGGCACACTGCACCGCAGTGGTGGAAGCCGGCAAGGCTGCAAGCCTGAAGGCCGACGGCAACGCCAAGGCTGACGCCAACGCCGACGCTTCCGTCAAGTCCGAACTTCCGGCCACTCCGGCGGTTCCGGCAGTTCCCGCTGTTCCGGCGACGCCCGCGGTTCCGGCAGTTCCCGCCGTCCCGGCTGTGCCTTCGCTGCCCACCCAGGTTCCCACTGAGGTTCCGGCTGTCAACGGTGCACCCGTCGATTCCGTCCGCTAAGCAAGCAGCGGGTACGGTTTAACGGCAGGGCTCCTTGGCTTGATGACAAGGAGCCCTGCCACATAACGCGGGATGGAGGCGTCCACGGGTGCTTGAACCCTTGGCTGACGAATACGTGCAGGCGGATCACGACGATCCCGCCCTGCTCTTCACGGCTGCCTACAACGCCTTTTCCGGGCCGGTTTTCGGCTATCTTAAAGCCCGCGGCGTGGACGACCCCGAAGCTGTAACCCAGGACGTCTTCCTGGCCCTGTACCCCAAGCTGGACACGCTCCACGGCGGGCTGCAGGGTGCCAAGACCTTGCTGTTCACCATCGCGCATGCCCGCCTGGTGGACCATTACCGGAAACGTGAACGGACCCCCGACTCCACGCCTTACGAACCGGACTTCGATGCCCGCCGCTCCCCATCGGCGGAAGAGCAGGCATTCGGAAGTGCATCCGGCCTGGGGGTCACCGAACTTTTGGAGGACCTCGCCGAGGATTACCGGGAGGTCCTGGCACTGAGGGTCGTCGCCGACCTGTCGGTGGAAGAAACAGCGGACATCATGGGCAAGTCCCAAGGTGCCGTGAAACAACTGCAGCGCAGGGCATTGGGCGCACTGAAGAAACGTGCGCTACTAAGGAACGGCACATCATGAGCGAAAACACCGCACCGCGTCGGCGGAACGACCAGCAGGCCATCGACTCCCTGCTCGCGGACGCCGGGATGGAGGACACCTCCGCCCTGCGCACAGAACTTCTCGAACTGCGTTCCCTGGCCAACAGCGCACCGATGCCCTCGGACGCCGTCCGCGCCCTGATGGTGGGTGTCCCCGCGGCCACGGAGTTGATGCCCGCCGTCGCTGCTGAGGCGACGCACCACGCTGCTCCTGTGGATGAACTGGCCGCACGCCGCAGGAAGAAGGGGCGCGCCGCCGTCGTCGGTCTTGTCGTTGCGGCATCGCTGGCAGGTGGTGCCACGGCGGCAGCAGCCTCCGAGGGCGGGATTCCAGGAGCCTTCCAGCACATCGGCGCGGCCATCGGCTCGGTGGTTTCACAGTTGACCCCCGGCTCGGGCACCCCTCCCCAGCCCCCGGTGCCCGAAGGTACGACGCCAGTGCAGGGCCCTTCCCACCAGGAAAGCCAGCCGGCCGTTGTTCCGAACCAGCCCACCCCTTCCCCGGCGGCTCCCACGAACCCTGCCGGCACACCCCACACCGATCCGCAGACCACCCCGGGCCACGGTCAGTCCCAAGCCCCCAAAGGTCCGAGCACCGATCCGGGCAAGGGCATCCTTCCGCCGGCTCCGTCGCTGCCCGTCACACCCCCGGACCTTGATCCTTCCAAGCTGGATCCCTCAAAGCTCCGCCCCTCGGACATCCCGGTCCCGGAGCTCCCCACACTGCCCGCGAAGTGACACTTAATGACAATGTTCGGCAGCAACATTGTCATTAAGTGCCAACTCGGCGCGGTTTAAACCACGACGGCGGGGTGCGGCTTCGTATGGAAGC
>NZ_JBHVQI010000039.1:0-29496 GCF_042886835.1 Paenarthrobacter sp. NPDC057981 | reverse complement strand
GCACACTATTGAGTTCTCAAACAACAGACACTACCGGCACCACCACCAACCCCACAGGGCCACTGGATCGCTCCGAAGCAACTTTTCAAACTTACACGCTGTCTGCCTCCGGGTCAAATCGGCGAGCTGGACTTGATTTTCCCTGCGGGTTCTTGTCAGCATCACCGCCCTCCACTGGGGAGCAGCGCGGGTATTAACTATACACACACTCTGCCGGGTTGGCAAAGCCCCGAGTCGGCGGGATGGTTCCCGGCCAATCCGGCCAGGTAACCCGGCAGTGTGGTCCTGGCTTCTGGCGCCGTTCGGAACCCAAACGCCGCAGCCGGGGTCCGCCGTCGAACGCTTAACCAGTAGCGCTCCTCCACCACGGTGAAGGAGCGTTACTGGAAAGGGGCAATTACGTGAGCGAGCGATCGAACCAACCCCGGGGAACGTGAGCGAGCGTCGGTTACTCAGCCGGGCTGAACCATGTGGCTCCGAGCGGCGGGAGCGTGACGGACAGCGCAGCCGGTTGCCCGTCGGTTCCCGGCGTCGTGGCCTTCAAGGTGCCGGAGTTGATCACCCCGGAACCTCCATAGGATTCGGCATCCGTGTTCAGTACTTCCGTCCACTCGCCTGCTGACGGAACACCCAGGATGTAGTCGTGGTGCGGACCGCCGGAGAAGTTCACCGCACACACCAGGGGCTTGCCGTCGTTGCCCCGGCGGATGAAGGTGAGGACGTTGTGGTCGGCATCTCCGCCGTTGATCCACTGGAAACCACTGGCGTCGTTGTCCTTCTCGTAAAGGGCAGGCGTAGATGAGTAGACCTCGTTGAGGTCCTTGAGCAGGAGCTGCAGGCCGCGGTGCGAGGGGATGTCCGCAAGGAACCAGTCAAGTCCGTGCTGCTCGGACCACTCGGCTTCCTGGCCGAACTCGCTGCCCATGAAGATGAGCTGCTTGCCTGGGTGCGACCACTGGTAGGCGAAGAAGGCACGGAGGTTGGCCAGCTGCTGCCAACGGTCGCCCGGCATCTTGCGCAGCATGGAACCCTTGCCGTGAACAACCTCGTCGTGGCTGATGGGCAGGAGGAAGTTCTCAGTGAACGCGTACACCAGGGAGAAGGTGACGGTGCCGTGGTGCCACTTGCGGTTGATGGGGTCCTCGGAAATGTACTTGAGGGAGTCATGCATCCAGCCCATGTTCCACTTCAAGCCGAAGCCCAGTCCGCCGTGGTTGGTAGGTGCCGTAACACCGGGGAATGCCGTGGACTCCTCGGCGATGACGATTGCGCCCGGATGGGTTTTGTAGACCGTGGCGTTGACTTCCTGCATGAAGGAGATCGCTTCCAGGTTTTCCCGCCCGCCGAATTTGTTCGGGCGCCACTGGCCTTCTTCACGGGAGTAGTCCAGGTAGATCATGGAGGCCACAGCGTCCACACGGAGGCCGTCGACGTGGAACTCCTCGAGCCAGTACAGCGCATTGGCCACCAGGAAGTTCCGGACCTCGCTGCGTCCGAAGTCGAAGATCAGGGTTCCCCAGTCAGGGTGTTCTCCCAGTGCGGGGTCTGAATGCTCGTAGAGCGGCTGGCCGTCGAACTGTGCCAGCGCCCAGGAGTCCTTGGGGAAGTGGGCAGGAACCCAGTCGAGCAGGACACCGATGCCCGCCTGATGGAGCGAGTCCACCAGGAACCGGAACTCATCCGGGTGACCGAAGCGTGACGTCGGCGCAAAGTAGGACGTCACCTGGTAACCCCAGGACCCACCGAAGGGGTGTTCGGCGACGGGCATGAACTCTACGTGGGTGAAGCCGAGCCACTTCACGTACTCCACGAGTTCCTTGGCGAGTTCCTTGTAGCCAAGGCCCAGGCGCCAGGAGCCCAGGTGGACTTCATAGACGCTCATCGGCGAGTTGTGCGGATCCTTCTTGGCGCGGGCCGCCATCCACTCCGCGTCCTTGAAGCGGTAGCTGGGGTCTACTACGCGCGATGCCGTCAGCGGAGGTACCTCGGTTCCGAATGCCAGCGGGTCAGCCTTCTCGACCCAGTGGCCGGACTTGGTGAGGATCTCGTATTTGTAGCACGCCCCTGCTACAACGCCCGGGATGAAGATCTCCCAGACCCCGGAGGAGCCAAGGGACCGCATGCCATGTGAACGGCCATCCCAGCCGTTGAAGTCACCCTTTACGCGTACAGCCTGGGCGTTGGGAGCCCAAACCGCAAAGGAAACACCGTCCACGGCGCTCAGCGAGGAACGGTAGTGCTGGACGTGCGCTCCCAAGACATCCCACAGCCGTTCATGGCGGCCCTCACCGATCAGGTGGAGGTCCACCTCGCCCACGGTAGGCAGGTAGTGGTACGGGTCATCGATGGTGACGGGTTCGGCGTCGTACACCACTTCCAGACGGTAGTCCGGCACATGCCCGGCCTGAAGCGGTTCGAGGACCGCCGTCCACACACCGTGCGATTCGTGCTCCATGGGGGTCCGGCCGGCTTCGGTAACTACCGTGACGGTCTTGGCCAGGTGCTTCACCGTCCTGATGGTTACATGGCCGTGGTCATCGAGGTGGGCACCGAGGACCGAATGCGGCGCGTGGTAAGCGCCGGCCGCCACGCGTTCCAAGGTCTCGGAGTCCACGTGCAGGGGAACTCGGGGCCGTTCGGTACGTGCTGAGCCAGTCATGTCATTACCTTCCGCTGTTGCTGCCGCATGCTTGCCGCGGCTTGTGTTGTCGAGGATTTGTCGCGATGCGTTCACCGGTATCGACAACCAGTCGGGCCGGTTACGCAGCTCATACACCACCTCGTATAAGGCCTTGTCCAGCCACAATGCCACAAAGAGCGGCGACTGGCGGTCAATGGTTCCAGGGGTGACGTCGCTGTACCCCTCGATGAAGGCTGCGGCGCAGTCATCCACCCAGTTTTCCGGCACCTGCGCCTCCGGGTTTTCCCGAATGGCGGCCCCGGCTGCGTAGTCGAACGAGCGCAACATGCCGGTGACGTCCCGCAAGGGAAGGTCGGGGTTGTTGCGCTCATCGATCGTCCGAAGCGGCTCACCCTCGAAGTCCAGGATGGCCCAGCGGCCCGGCTCCCCCGCTGCGCCGGGAACCTGCAGGATCTGGCCCAGGTGGAGGTCTCCATGGATACGCTGCAATTGGCCCACGGACCGCGGATCGAGCGCCGACAGCAGCTCTTCAAGACTTGCGTCATAAGGCCCGACGGCGGTTGACGCCTCAGCCCACGACTGCCGGACACGCCGGGCAAGGGTCGCGATGATGTCGGAGCCCTGCTCCTGGCCATCGTGGGTGCCAAAGGTCTTCGCCAGCCTGGCGTGGACCGTGGCCGTGGCCTTTCCAAGTCCACGGGCTTCGTCCGTGAAATCCTTGCCGGCCGCCGCCGCGTCAACAGCCAGACGCCAAGCGTCCAGGCCACCGAGCAGGAATTCGTGCGCAACCGTCAGCTCACCGGTTGCCTCCGCAATGGACTCGTCCCCATTGGCTTTCGACGCCGGCTCATGCCACGAGCCCGTGATCCACCCCAACGTCGCGGGAACCTCGCGGGTGTCCGCGGCTGTCAGGGCGGCGCCCAGCTCCACTTCCGGGTTCTTGCCTGCCGAGAGGACGCGGAAGATTTTCACGATCGCGGCCGACTCGCCGTCGTCGATGATGACGGAGGTGTTGGACTGCTCACCGGACAGGACCCGCACGGACACCGGGTTTTCCGGGAGGGGAACGCGACCGTGGGTGAGGTGGCCCTGGACCGAAGCCACGGCTCCTTCGCTGCGCATCAGTTGCAGCCAGGCCGAAATAAATCCGGGATCGTAGACGGCGTCGTACACCAGGCGAAGGCCAGGATCCGTAATCTCTCCCAGGAGCGCCGTCGGCGCGTCAACCAGCGGCTGGCTGTGGAAGCTCAGCGGTACCTGCACGACGTCGGTCCGCGGACCGCCGTCGGCCGTCCTGTGGGTGACGGCCAGCAGCAGGACCTCCAATTCGGCGTCGCCGCCACTTGGAAGCCGGAAGCTGCCCACTTGCTCCAGCGCAAAGTCGGGACTCTTGACCGGGAACCAACGTTTGCCGGGAAGCCAAGCCCGGAGAAGTCCTTCAACGGAGGGGTTCAAGTTTTCCTTGTTCATCTCATCCTTTGGAGGTCACCACTGGAATCGCCTGGGTAAAAGGCGACGAGGGATTGGAAAATGCCGAGCGGACCCGCAGCCAGTAAAAGCTGTGGCTGCCCAGCATCACGGTCAGATGACCGTTGTCACCGACGGCCGGGAAAGGCTGGCCGCCGAAAATATCGCGCAGGCCGCGGCCCGCGAACTCGGGAATATCCAACGTTGCCGCCACCGGGTGCTGGGAAAGGTTAAAGACGCACAGAATGGTTTCCGCGTCCGCGCCTTCCGGGTTTCCCGCCGGCAGCTCCCGGACGTAGGCCAGCACCACCTCATGATCAGCTTCGATGTGGCGGAACCCGCCCAGGCCAAACACGGGATGGTTCTTGCGGACACTGAGGATCTGCCGGGTCCACCGCAGCAGGGAACCGGAATGCGCCGCTTCGGCCTCGACGTTGGCCATACTGAAGTTGTAGACCAGCGACTGGATCACCGGAAGGTACAGCTTGCCCGGGTCCGCAGAGGAGAATCCCGCGTTGCGGTCGGGGTTCCATTGCATGGGCGTGCGGACGGCGTCGCGGTCATCGAGCCAGATGTTGTCGCCCATGCCGATCTCGTCCCCGTAATACAGGAAGGGACTGCCGGGCAGGGACAGCAACAGCGCATTGATGAGCTCGATCTCAGAGCGGGAGTTGTCCAGTAGCGGTGCCAAGCGACGACGAATACCGATGTTGGCCCGCATGCGGGGATCCGGCGCGTACCATCCGAGCATTGCGGCACGTTCCTCGGCAGCGACCATCTCAAGGGTCAGTTCATCGTGGTTCCTCAGGAAGGTTCCCCACTGAGCGCCGCGTGGAATCTCCGGAGTGTCCCGCAACGTCTCAATGATGGGCGCAGCTTTTTGGTCCCGGAGGGCGTAGTACAACCTGGGCATGATCGGGAAGTGGAAGGCCATATGGCATTCGGGGGCGTCGTCGGTGCCGAAGTACTCCACCACTTCGTGCGGCGGCTGGTTGGCCTCGGCGATGATCACCCTGCCCGGATAGTTCTCGTCCACCATGCGGCGGAGGTCCTGGAGGAACGTGTGGGTCGCCGGCAGGTTCTCACAGTTGGTCCCTTCCTCCTCGAAAAGGTAGGGAATGGCGTCAGCGCGGAAACCGTCGATGCCTTGGTCCAGCCAAAAACGGATGACGTCGTACAGGGCCTCGATGACTTTGGGGTTCTCGAAGTTCAGGTCCGGCTGGTGGCTGAAGAACCGGTGCCAGAAGAACTGCCGCCGGATGGGATCGAACGTCCAGTTGGATTCTTCGGTGTCGACAAAGATAATGCGGGCGTCCTGGTATTTCTCGTCCGTGTCACTCCACACGTAGAAATCGCCGTAGGGTCCCGTGGGATCTTTCCGGGATTCCTGGAACCACGGATGCTGGTCCGAAGTGTGGTTCAAAGGAAGGTCGATGATGACCCGTACGCCACGGGCGTGGGCCTCGGCAACCAGCCGTTTGAAGTCGCTGATGGTACCGAATTCATCCAGGACGGACGTGTAGTCGGCAATGTCGTAGCCGCCGTCGCGCAACGGGGAATGGAAGAACGGCGGCAGCCAGAGACAATCGACGCCCAGCCACTGGAGGTAATCCAGTTTGTCGATCAATCCTTGGAAATCGCCGGAACCATCCCCGTTGGCGTCCGCAAAAGCCCGCACCAGTACTTCATAGAAGACTGCCTTGCGGTACCAGAGCGGATCATGCTGGAGACCGGGGGCATTCAACTCGAAGGTGTTCTTCGGAGTGAAGTACTGGCTGGGATTCTGCGGGGAAAAACTCACTAAGGCTGCCTCCTGATGCTCAGGACGTGTGCCGGCTCAACGTGCGCATCCAGGCGGACGTAATTGTGTTCCCCCCACCACCAGCTCTGGCCGCTGATGAGGTCATCCACGCGGAACTGTCCGTTCTCATTGAGGTCGGCCGCATCGAGCCCCAGTGCCGCAAGGTCCAGCGACACTGTGCTTTCGCGGGTACTGTGCGGATCCACGTTGACCACGATGATCAAGGTGTCCTTGGTGCCATCGGGCAACGTCTTGTGCTTCGAATAGACGATCGTTGCGTCATCCGTGCTGCGGTGGATGGTCAGGTTCTGCAGGTCGCCCAACGCCAGATGGTCCTTGCGGATGGTGTTGAGCCGGGTGATGTATGGGGCCAGCGTACGTCCGGACTCGGCAGCGCCTTCCCAGTCCCGGGCCTTGTACTCGTACTTCTCGTTGTCGATGTACTCCTCGGCACCGGGCCGTGCCACGTGCTCGTACAGCTCGTAGCCGGCGTAGACACCCCACAGCGGGCTGGCTGTCGCGGCAAGGACGGCACGGATCTTGAAGGCCGCCGGGCCGCCGTACTGCAGGTACTCGGTGAGGATATCCGGGGTGTTGACGAAGAAGTTCGGCCGGAAATACGCCGGGCTCACATGGCTGACCTCGTAGAAGTACTCTTCGAGCTCTGCCTTGGTGTTCCGCCAGGTGAAGTACGTGTAGGACTGCTGGAATCCAGCACGGCCCAGGGCGTGCATCATGGGCGGACGTGTGAAGGCCTCCGCCAGGAACACAACCTCGGGGTTCTTTTTGTTGATCTTCCCGATCAGCCATTCCCAGAACCACACGGGCTTGGTGTGGGGGTTGTCCACGCGGAAGACCTTGACCCCGTGGCTGATCCACAACTGCACGATGCGCAGGATTTCCTTGGACAGGCCCACGGGATCGTTGTCGAAGTTCAGGGGGTAGATGTCCTGGTACTTCTTCGGAGGATTTTCGGCGTAGGCGATCGAACCGTCCACGCGCGTGGTGAACCATTCGGGGTTGGACGTTACCCAGGGGTGGTCCGGAGCTGCCTGCAATGCCAGGTCCAGGGCCACTTCGAGGCCGAGCTCGTTGGCCCTTGCCACAAAAGCGTCAAAGTCCTCGAACGTTCCCAGCTCGGGGTGGATGGCATCGTGGCCGCCGTCCTTGGAACCGATGGCCCACGGCGAGCCCGGATCCTGGGGCCCTGGCGTCAAGGTGTTGTTGCGACCCTTGCGGTGCTGGAAGCCGATCGGGTGGATGGGCGGCAGGTAGATGATGTCGAAGCCCATCTCCGCCACGGCGTCGAGCCGCCTGGCCGCCGTGCGGAAGTTGCCGGAGGTCCACACACCCGTGGAGTGATCCAGCACGGCACCTTCGGACCGCGGAAAGAATTCGTACCAGGAACCGCGGCCCGCCAGATCCCGTTCAACCTGCAACGGGAACTGCTCCGAGACGGTCACCAGTTCGCGGATCGGCAAACGCTCGACGGCGGCAAGCACCTCGGGGCTGAAACCGGCGCCAAGGCGCTCCTCGGCAGACTTGGTGGTGTCGGCGAGCGCGACGGAAGCGGCACGCAGGGTGCGCTTTTCAGCGCCGGTGCGTCCGGCGTCGTCGGCTGCTCCCGACAGAAGGGCCGCACCTTCGGCGAGCATCAATTCGACGTCGATGCCGGCGGCGACCTTCACTTCGGCGTTGTGGTGCCATGTGCCGTAGCGGTCATGCCAAGCCTCGATGACGAACGACCACGCACCTGTGCCGCTGGGGGTGATCAGACCCTCCCAGCGGTCAAGGCCCTTCCACTGCTCGCCCTGGGCCGGGGCCAGCCGCACGCGCTGGCGCTCCTTGCCCCTGGGGTCAAGCAGGACGGCGGAGACGCCCAGCTGGTCGTGCCCTTCCCGGAAGACCGTGGCGCCAACCACGAGGTCCTCTCCAGGCAAGGCCTTCGCCGAGAAACGGCCACCCTCCACCACAGGCTGCACGGCCGTGATGGGAAACCGGCCGAAGCGAAGTCCGTCGGTGATGTCCGTTGTCGTCTTGGATTTCAGAACGGTGGTGGTTCGCGCAGTTTTCGTCACAACCATGACGTTAGCGAGAAAAATCACAGAATGCTAAGCAAACGAGGTTTCTATTCGACGCAAGATGACATTTACCTAAAAGAAACCCGATCCTGTTCCGACTGCCATGTGAGTCAGTTAGTGTGGCGCTCGTGAAGGCAATTCGAAGGTTTACAGTCCGTACCGTCCTCCCCGAGCCCATCCGGCCGCTGGCCCGATTGGCGACGAACTTGCGCTGGTCCTGGCACCGGCCAACCCGGGAACTCTTTGCGAGCATCAACCCCGGCCTGTGGGAGGCCGCACAGCACGACCCCATAGCCCTACTCGGATCCATCAGCCGTGAACAGCTGCAGGACCTGGCCAACAACGGCGAAGTAGTGGAACGTGTGCAGGCAGCGGCGGCGGACCTTGACCGCTACCTCAGTGAACCGCGCTGGTACCAGGGCCTCGGCCAGGACGCTCCGGCATGCATTGCCTACTTCTCCCCTGAATTCGGCATCACGGAAGTCCTCCCGCAGTACTCGGGCGGTCTGGGCATCCTCGCCGGTGACCACCTCAAGGCTGCCTCGGACCTCGGCGTGCCGCTGATCGGCGTCGGGCTCCTCTACCAGGCCGGCTACTTCAAGCAGTCCCTGTCCCGCGACGCCTGGCAGCAGGAAACCTACCCCGTGCTGGACCCGGACGGTCTCCCGCTGACCCTGCTCCGCCACCCGGCCAAGGACGGCGGCCAGGGCAAGCCGGTCCACATTTCCCTGCCGCTGCCCAACGGCCGCGAGCTTCACGCGCACGTGTGGCGTGCCGACGTCGGACGCGTTCCGCTGCTGCTGCTGGACTCCAACGTCCCCTCGAACGACGAAGCCGCGCGCGGCATCACCGACCGGCTCTACGGTGGCGGCGGTGACCACCGCCTGCAGCAGGAACTGCTCCTGGGCATGGGTGGCGTCAAGGCCCTGCGCGTCTACCAGGAACTGACCGGGACCCCTGCGCCGGAGGTCTTCCACACCAACGAGGGACACGCCGGATTCCTGGGAATTGAACGCATCCAGGAAGCCATGTCGGACCCCGAAAACCCGCTCAGCTGGGAAGAAGCCCTCGCTGCCGGCCGTGCGTCCACCGTGTTCACGACGCACACGCCCGTACCTGCAGGCATCGACCGTTTCGAGGCGCTGCAGATCAAGCACTTCTTCGACGCCGGACTGGCACCGGCGGTGCCCACGGAACGGATCCTGGAGCTCGGCCGCGAAAACTACGACGGCGGCAACCCCTCGGTCTTCAACATGGCCGTGATGGGCCTGCGTCTGGCGCAGCGTGCCAACGGTGTGGCCAAGCTGCACGGTGTGGTGTCCCGCGAAATGTTCTCCGGCCTGTGGCCAGGGTTCGACCATTCCGAAATTCCGATCACCTCCGTCACCAACGGTGTCCACGTCCCCACGTGGGTGGACCCGCGGATTTCCTCCCTGGCACGTCACCAGTTCGGGGCTGAAGCCGAAGCGTTGGGACGCTGGGACCTGGCCTACAACGTCAGCGACGAGGACGTGTGGGGCCTCCGCCGTGAACTCCGCACACAGCTCATCGAAGACGTCCGACGCCGGCTCCGGGCTTCTTGGAAGAAACGCGGAGCTGCCGATGCCGAGCTGGGCTGGACCGACTCCGTCCTGGACCCGGATGTGCTCACCATCGGCTTTGCCCGCCGCGTGCCAACGTACAAGCGGCTGACGCTCATGCTGCGCGACCCTGCACGCTTGAAGGCCTTGCTGCTCGATCCCAAGCACCCCATCCAGCTGGTCATCGCCGGTAAGTCGCACCCGGCAGATGACGCCGGCAAGAAGATGATCCAGGACCTGGTCCGTTTCACCGACGACCCCGACGTCCGGCACAGGATCGTGTTCCTGCCGAACTACGACATCGCCATGGCACGGACGCTGTTCCCGGGCTGCGACGTATGGCTCAACAACCCGCTGCGTCCCCTGGAAGCCTGCGGCACGTCCGGCATGAAGGCCGCGATCAACGGCTCGCTCAACCTCTCCGTCCTGGACGGCTGGTGGGATGAGATGTACGACGGCGAGAACGGCTGGGCCATCCCGACGGCCAACAACGGGGCATCGGCTGACGAACGGGACGACATCGAGGCCGCGGCGCTCTATGAGTTGCTTGAAACCCAGGTGGCACCACGCTTCTACGGCACAACCGTTGCCCAAGGGGCCGGAGCCGCAGGACCGTCCGAGTCCAGCCAGGAAACCGTGCCGACGCACTGGGTCTCCATGATCAAGCACACGCTCGCCCACCTCGGTCCTGCCGTTTCGGCTGAACGGATGCTGCACGACTACGTCAACAACCTCTACTGCCCGGCCGCGGTGTCAGGCCGCAGGGCTGTTGCCGAGTCCTTCAAGGAAGCCAAGGAACTCGCGGCGTGGACATCCAAGGTCCGCGAGGCGTGGCCTCAGGTTGTGGTCGAACACGTCGACTCCGTGGGTGTCTCCGAGGAGCCCCAGGTAGGCGACAGCCTCCAGGTCAACGCCTACGTCGCGCTGAACAACCTGACTCCCGACGACGTCTCCGTGGAAGTGGCCTTCGGGCGTGCGGAGGAATCCGACGAACTCGAAGACATCGTCGTGGCGGAGCTGGACCCGGTGGAGGACCTCGGAAACGGGCGGCACCTCTTCAACGGCTCGCTGGTCATCAACCGCTCAGGCTCCTTCGGCTACACCGTCCGGGTCTTCCCGAAGCACTCGGCGTTGGCGTCCAAAGCTGAACTTGGGTTGATCGCGAACGCCTAGTCCCAATCACGTCGGTGGCCCGCTTTTCCGTTGTTGCCCAACAACGGAAAGGCGGGCCACCGACGTTTTAACAGGACACAGGGGTCTTAGCCTTAGCGAATTCTTGGGGCTTGCTAGCCGCGAATGGCAATAGCGGGATCCTTGCGGCTGGCGACCCAAGCCGGGTAAATGGCGCTCACAATACCGGTGGCCGTACCCAGAAGGATTCCAACCAGCCATAGCCCTGAGGGCAACACAGGTGGCCAGGCCTGGATCCAAGACACAGAAAGCGTCGTGATGGTTCCGATGACCCCGCCTAGAGAACCCGCTGTTATTCCGACGATGAAGCCCTCAAGGATGAAGGATCGGCAAATTAGCCATCGACTAGAGCCGATCGCTCGTCGTAGGGCTATCTCGGCCGACCGGTTTTGGACGGTCAGGTACATCGAGGAAGCCGCAGTGATAATGGCCAGGAGTATGAGAACGAGGGATAACAAAGCGATGAGTGACCCGAGATCATTTGACACACCCTGCCTGATCGACTGAATATCGGCCGTGACGTCGACCCTAGCCTTACCAGGGTCGCTCGGCGAGTACGCCAGCGGTGCTACTTGGGCGATCGCCCCCGAAAAGCCCTTTTCGGTTCGAACCTGAATTTTAAGGTCCGCCCTGGAGACTGCACGCATGATGCTGGCGTCTACGAATACAGAGTTGGAGTACTCAGGGAAATTAGTACCGGGATCGAATACACCGACAACCGGTACAAGTCGGTCCTCGATCCATATGCTCGCACCGGCCACAGGCCCAGTTTTCTGACTGAACGGTATGTTGAGCGCCGTTGCTGCCTTCATCGACACCACTGCGAGTGGTCCGGCTCGTGGGTCGTCGAAGGCACTCCGGCTGTTCTGGGGAATCAGCTTGATGTCGAAGTCCTTGAAGTAGTCCTTAGAGGAGGAATGAAGCGACAAGGGCGTTTCAGGTTCGGGGTCGGAAGGTCCAACTCTAGTAATACGTACGTCTGCCGGAACTGCTGAGTACACAAAGGACGCGCCAACCACGTGAGGAACGCGGGTAATGCGGTCTACCCCGGCACGAAGCTCGTCGAAATCATCACGAAGTACAGAAGGACCGTCTCCGACGGTGATGGCCAGCCTTTCCTGTGCCGCGATCGCCAGCCGATTATTGATTGCATTCGAAGTCGTCGAACTAATACCCAGGGCACCCGTCATCCCGCCAATAGCAATCGCAAATGCAAGGATGAGGAGCATTGTTCGGAGGGTCCGGGTGGATAACGCGTTAAGTGCATCACCCCAATCGTCCACGAGGGAACGGATGAAGCAAGACACCCATGACTGCCGCTTTCGCGCAAATGTAGGCTCTGCGTGGACCGAAATCTGAGAGGGCCGCTTGGGATGATTATTGGTGCCGACGTCACTCGTGATTCGACCATCTCGAATCTGAATTCGGCGGTCCGCTTGGTTCGCGACCTCGGAGTCATGGGTGATGACAATTACGGTGACACCCTCGGAGTTGAGCTTCCGAAGATATTCAATGACCCGTCTGCTGTTGTTTGAATCAAGATTGCCTGTCGGTTCGTCCGCAAGGATGATCCGCGGTTGCGTCGCAATTGCGCGTGCTATTGCAAGCCGTTGCCGCTCGCCGCCCGACAGGAGCTTAGCTTGGCTCCCGTGCTTATGCTCAAGCCCAACGAACTTCAGCGCGTCCAGGGCAATCGCTGCACGCGCATCCATCGGCACGCCCTGGACCCGCAAACCTATAGCAGCATTGCTGATTACGCTTTCGTCACCGAGGACGTTTGAAGACTGGAAAACAAACCCGATCAGATGCAGTCGCATCCTGTCAAGGCTTCGCTCTGAAGCGGATTCGACAACCTGACCACGAATAGCGATACGGCCGGAGCTGGCCCTGTCCAACAGGCCCATGATGTTCAAAAGCGTCGATTTTCCGGAGCCCGAAGGGCCCACAACGGACACGAACTCGCCCGCTTCAATTTTCAGTGAGACGTCAATTAATGCGGAGAACTCGGCACCCGGATATGTGCGCGATATTCCTTCCAAGCTGATGGCCAATGCGTCCTCGGAGCCCGCATCTTTCGCTCTAGGTTTGAGGGCCACTGGCCGCACAATCCTCACGATATCTGGACCTCGTCTCCCTGGCTGAGTTCACCGGAAATTGCGGCAAACCCTCCCCCCGACCGAAGAACAGTGACGGGAACGCGTGTAATGGGGGCCTTCGACGTTGCGTTCCCGCCAGAGGTTTTGAGGACGTAGGTCCCTTCGGCATCCTGCCGAATACCAGATAACGGCACCGCGAGGGCCTGGGCCGCACCACCCTGACCAGCCACAGTGACGCTCAAATTGGGAGTAAACAGGACGACATCCGCCCTGTTTACCGGCTCTACCGTCACGGGATGTCCCGCACGTTGGCCATTCCCCGCATCCGTGAATGGGCCTACCCCAGTTATCCGTCCAGTCAGTTGCTTCTCCGATACCCTGACAGTAACCTCCTGCCCAGGTTTGAGCGACTCAGCTTGCTGGATCTCAGCGACGAACTCAACGTAGTTGTCGTCGGTTTGGAACGTGGCGAGAGGGGTTTGGGCCGTGACTTTTTGCCCCACCTCCAGGGCGGTGGATACAGTCACGTTGGCTACGGGGAGTGTAAGTAGCTGCTTGAATGGGATCGACAGCGAGGGGGGAATCGGCCCGTCCGGTGCCGGCTTTTCCGGTGTAGCTCCAAGTTCCGGTTCGCGGCTTGTCTCGGTGGTCTTTCGTCCGCTGCTCAAGGTGAATCCTTCGCTGGCAAAGAAAGAGGACGCAGCTTTCAAGGTCGCGCTGTCTACGTGACCAGTTTCGGGGGTGATGTACCCCATCTGGACAAGCGCCCGTTGGAGAGCCAACACGTCGTCTCCCTCATCTCCTTGCGAAAGATCGCGGTACAACGGGAGCGGACCCGGTAGAACGAAATAGGGCTTGCCAGAAACCACACCCACAAGATCGCCCCACTTTAACGTAGCTCCCGCCCGAAGCGTTTGCCGCACGACAATCGGCTCTTGTCCCTCCAAATCGATGAGGATCGGCACTGTGGGGCCAGCCTTTACAACTCCGGCAAACGTAAGGCGGTCGTCGACGATACGGTTTTCAACCGTCGCATAGACAGGAACTTCAGCCAGAGAATCCTCGGGACGAATAACTTCTGACTGATCAAAGATTCGGCCAGCCACCAAGCCCACCCCAGCGGAAATGATTGCGGTCACTGCCACCAGAATGATCAGCCACCGTCGCGAGAGCCTGCTCAAGCCAGCGGTCGCGATCGCTTTCTCCTGGGGCTGGACATCATTCACTGCATCTCTTTCAACAACTTCTCAGCGGCGTCTACGTACTGCTGGCTCTTCTTCTTGAGTTCCGTAAGTACCGCCTCATCCTGCCTGATGAGCGGCACTTGGTAGCTTGCTTGAATATCACCGAGCGTTTGGGTTAGTCGTACTTCCTGATTGCATTCGGCTTCAATCGTGGCGAGTCGGACACCCTCAGCAGCGTCCGACTTCGACGGGTTACGCTGATCTATCCTCCCCTGCAGATCAAATGACTGCTGGCTGGACCACTTCGCTTTGGTGGGGTCTTGTCCCGGCGTCAAGCCGGCAGCCGAGATGCAATCGTCCCAATCGCCTTTTGCATCGTTCCAGGCATCAGTTTCTGATGCCATACTCAAACTTTTCAAGGCAATCGCTGCTGCGGCGCCACCGTTCATCAGATCGTCTGGCGGAGTAATTTCATCCATCTTGCTCTTTTCACTCGAAAGACACTCGTACCTGGCCGCCCCCCAAGGGCCCGCCTCATCGTGTACCTGGCTCGATTGTGCCTCCTCGCCAATAAGCCGGAAGCCGTACTTCCTCACACGATCAACATTCCATACGCCAAAGTCTCGATTCTCTGGCTCAGGATATGCTGCATTCGGATCATCATTGAAGCCAAACTTCCGCATGCAATTGGTCATGATCACTTCTCTCGCAAGAAGGATTCGAGAACGATCATGGGCTGATATTCTATATGCGTCAACCGGGAATACAATCAAGGAATTCTCGTAATCTAGATTTACTCTTCCAGATGGGTCCGGGGTGATTGAACTACCCGGGGCCCCGGAACAGGCTGAAACAATCAAAGCGACGCCCATGGCCAGCGGGCCGACCACACTTCGTGCCCAGCGCACCCTTCGTACAGGAATTCTTCGCGTCACTGTGCCGCCTCCAATCTCGCCTCTTGCGCCTCGACCGAGCAGCCGAGCCTCCTATCGGACAGCCACTTTGACCTGTCGATTTTCTGATCGACAGGCCAAAGCGTGGTGCTGCTCGCTCTACGACAAGCGAACAATGGGTTAGGTTCAGCCCCGGTGGAAGCTGCTGATATTGTCGTTCCACGTACCAAGGAAGGGCACATACCAACCCATGGCGCTATAGTCGTTCGCGCTGCCGAAGCCAGCTCCGCCGTAGTTGATGTCCTGCCACCAGGTTACGTAGTAGCCGAAGTTCTTTACCGAACTTGCCTTGTTGTCAAACGACCCCATCCAAGTCGAATAGTCAGCTCCGTACGTAGCGCCGCCGTAATCATTGTTTTCATAAAAGATACTGGCATTCGCTGACTGGCTGGCGGTAAAGAGTGCCCCGGCGGACAGTGCAGCCACAGCAGCCACCCGTGTAATCTTTTTTATATCTTGATCCTCATTTGGCTAGTGCGATATGAGGTCAGCAATTGACTCGGCGCGTTCCCCAATACGCAAGTGACGAGGCGCACAGTCGCCTCTCCCAAAACGTATCGCTCAGGATGCTTAAATACAAACTTTCGAAACAAAGAAAAATTCGATCGAAATATTCAATTTTTCACGTCACGATTAGCTTGCGCGGGCAACTTAACCTTTATGGACGGTTGTAACAACGCTCGTGGGAACCGATGCCCACTAGGTCGGTTCGCTGCAAGGTCATTCCGGGCGGTTCCTGTCCGGGCGTTGGCCGGCACGGAAGGTATGTTTGCGCTGTTAGTGCTCGAAAACTGCGATGATCGCCAGGTCACGACCTGCGTAGCGCTCTGCGTCCTGCAGGATTTCGCACACGACGCCGAAGGAACGGTCCGTGCGGTAGGCGGCGGGGACCTGCCAGATCATGGTGACGGGGCTGCCGTCGTCCTCTGACAGGGCATCTGCGTAGTCGTGGAGGGAATCGTTCAGGGCATCCAGGTTCACGCCGTAGTACTCGGGGAAGTCCAGGACCTGGCCAAAGACCTCCAGGACTGCCTGCTTGGTGGTTGCCGGTGGCACCAGGACTGTCCTGCGGCCGGCGTCGGAAACCTGCTCCTGCAGTTCCTCCACGGTCCAGGTGTCTGCTGAGTAGATCTTCATGGGCTCCTCTATGTGTCCTCGGCTACTTGTCCTCGACGATGAACGCGAACGACTCGTAATGGTCCGGCGTGTAGTACTTCGCGGCATCCTTACCCACGATGATCCGCCGCGCTCCACGATCCGATTCCCCCGGCGTGGGCACTGTGTACTCCTTGTAGAAACCCCCAGGCTTCTTGGGCAGCAGGCCCTCGAAATTGCCGAAGTTCACGCCGTCACGGTCGTAAGGATGCGGCCCCCCTTTGGCGATCAATGCCAGAGTTTGGCGGGCTTCCTTCGGCAGCTGCGAGGCGTTGATGGAGGGCAGGCCGGAGGGGTTTTCCACAGCCGGCGGGGCCGTGGTCTTGCCAGGCACGGCGGCCGTTGACGTGGGCACAGGGCCAGGTGTCGGCGTCGTGGTTTGGACGCTTGGCGCCGGTGAAGGCGCCGTCAGCGCGCCTCCGCCCACCATGGCAACAACCAGCACGACGACGGCGATCACCAGTCCCGCGAAAGCCACCAGTTTGCTGCGGCTGCGGTTCATGCAGAGAACTCCCTGTGCTTGGTACCTAGGTGCGGTAGATGTTGATGGTGTTGGCTTGCAGGATATCCCGCTCGCCGCTGGCCACCAACGCGCCCTTCCGGCGGTCGTGCAGCACCGAGGTGGTGAAGCGCAGTTCGAACATGCGCTTGCCGATGCCCGACTCACTCAGGATTTCCGGAAGCACCATCTTGACGTCGTGGTTGTTGCCGTTCACCACAATCAGCCCGCGGATCTCGCTGTCCTCATGGCCCATCAGCAGCTGGACGGCACGAACACCGGGATCGTTCCAGCGTGCCGGCGTCATCCGCTGACCCTTGTCATCGAACCACTGAAGGCTGGAGCTGTTGGCTTGGCCGGGGAAGCTCTCCGGCTGGTGGCGGAGGAACCAGCGGCGCAGCCTGACCAGCTCCCGGGTGGTCCGGAACATGGCGTTGGCTTCCTGGGTCCGGCTCCAGTCCAGCCAGGCCGTGGGGTTGTCCTGGCAGTAGGCGTTGTTGTTGCCCTGCTGGGTACGGCCCAGTTCGTCACCGGCAGTGATCATGGGAACACCGATGGAGATCAGCAACGTGGCCATCAGGTTCCGGATCGACAAGGCCCGCGCCGCAACGATGGCCTCGTTCTCACTACGGCCTTCCACCCCGTGGTTGTAGCTGCGGTTGTCTCCGTGGCCGTCGCGGTTTTGCTCGCCGTTGGCCTCATTGTGCTTGCGGTCGTAGCTGACCAGGTCCTTGAGGGTGAAGCCATCGTGGGCCGTAATGAAGTTCACTGACGCCAGGCGCGTGCGGCCCGAGGAACCGAAGAGGTTTGCGGACCCCGCCATCAGCTCGGCCAACGACGCCACCGAACCGCCCTGGCCACCGGCTTCCATGGCGGCACGGTCCGAAAGCCAAAAACTGCGGACACCGTCCCGGAAGTGGTCGTTCCAATCAGACCAACCCTGCGGGAAGCGGCCTGTCTGCCAGCCGCCGTAGCCCACGTCCCACGGCTCGGAAATCAGCTTGACCTCGGACAAAACCGGGTCCTCCGCAATGGCCTGCAGGAAGGGGTGGCGGGGATCGAAGGTGTTTCCGGCGTCGCGGCACAAGGTCACGGCGAGGTCGAAGCGGAAACCATCCACATGGAACTCGTTGACCCAGTAGCGCAGGGAATCGAGCGCGAGGTCCACCACAACGGGTTCGCTGAAGTCCAAGGTGTTGCCGCACCCCGTGGTGTCCAGGTAACGGCCATGGGCATCATGGCGGTAGTAGCGCTTCTCCCCCAGACCCCGGAAGCTCAGGACAGGTCCGTCGGGGCCGGCTTCTGCGGTGTGGTTGTAGACGACGTCGAGGATGACTTCGATCCCCGCTGCGTGCAGGAGCTTCACCATGCCCTTGAGCTCGTCCTGCACGGCATGTGGACCTGCATTGCGTGCAGCTTCCGTGGCGTAGTCGGCGTGCGGAGCGAAGAAGGCCGCGGTGTTGTAGCCCCAGTAGTTGGTCATACCGAGGTCCTGGAGGTGCGATTCATCCAGGTGGAAGTGGATGGGAAGCAGCTGCACCGCAGTGATGCCGAGCTCGGTAAGGTGTTGGATCATCACGGGATGCGCCATGCCGGCGTAGGTGCCGCGCAGGTGCTCGGGAATCTCCGGGTGGAGCATTGTCTGGCCCCGGACGTGGGCCTCGTAAATGACGGATGTCCGCATCGGGGTACGCGGCGGCTGGTCGTTGCCCCAATCGAAGCCAGTGTCCACGTGGACGCTTGTCAGGAACTCGCCACGTTGGTCCACGGCCCGCCCGTAGGGGTCCAGCAGCAGCGGCTGCCGGTCGTCGTCGTCGAGGTCCAGCGCCGGAACCGGCATCGGAAGCCCGCCCTCGGACGGCGCGGCCCGGAAGCCGTAGCGCGTTCCCGGAGGCAATCCGCCGACCAGCCCGAAATGCACGTCATTTTCCGTGTTGGGAAGGATCTGGGCACGCCATGATTCGCCCGGTGCTTGGAACACGATCTCCACCCGTTCCAGGTCCGGTGCGAAAACAGCCACGTTCACTTCATGGTTTTGCGCTCTCTCCGCATGAGGAAGAGCGGGCTGGGGTGCGCTCAGTCCGAGGGGTCGTGGCCGTGAGGCATCGACGGCGGCTTCTGTGTCAAAGATAGGCATAACCATTGAAGGCAAGTTTAGTTCCACGCCCGGTATGTGCGGCCTTGGCGGCCCATATGACGACGAACTGCCTCCTGATTTCATAACTTGGCATACTGGGAGGCAGAGAATTGGAGGTTCTATCGTGCGCGTGGCACTCGCCCAAGTCATCTCCGGCCGCGACCTGGCCGAAAACCTGCGGCTCCTGGAGGAGTATGCACGGCGCGCCAAGGACGGTGGCGCCGAGCTGGTGGTCTTTCCCGAAGCCATGATGCGCGCGTTCGGAAACTCGTTGCTGGACATCGCTGAGCCCCTGGATGGGCCGTGGGCGGCCAAGGTTCGTGCCCTTGCGGAGGAACTGCAATTGGTCATCGTCGCGGGCATGTTCACACCCGGCGCTGCTACGGAGACCGGAGCACCGCGTGTACGCAATACCCTTCTGGCCACCGGCCCGGGCGTGGAGGCCAGCTACGACAAGGTCCATCTTTTCGACGCTTTTGGCTTTGCGGAGTCGGACACCGTTGAGGCCGGTACAGAACCAGTAACGTTCGACGCCGGTGGCCTCACCTTCGGATTGGCCACCTGCTACGACATCCGGTTCCCCGCCCTCTTCACTGCCAACGCGCAGCGGGGTGCTGTAGTGAACATTGTGTCGGCATCATGGGGAGCCGGTCCGGGGAAGGCCGATCAGTGGCAACTCCTGGCCCGGGCGCGGGCTGTGGACACCACCACGTTCGTCCTCGCGTGCGGCCAGGGCGATCCCGCCACCCAGGGCGTCGAAGCCAAAGGCGCGGCACCCACGGGAGTCGGGTACTCCGCCGTCGTGTCTCCCTTCGGGCAGGTCCTGGAAGCCCTCGACGGCGAACCTGGGCTGATCTTCGCAGATCTCGACGCCTCCGTGGTGGACGATGCCCGTCAGAAGCTCCCGGTCCTGGCCAACCGCCGCAACTTCTAACTCCCAGCGAAAGCACTCCAGCCGCCGGAACCGGCCCACGAAGTGCCGACGCAGCGCTGGAAATACGGCGTTTGCGGCGTCGGTGCCCGGAAGCATGCGTCTAAGCGAGGGACGAGCGAGCATGCGGAGGGCGGCGACGCCGCAAACATCCACCAATTAGGCGGAGCGCTGCCTTGACACTTCGTACAGCGAAATTCCGACGGCCATGGATGCATTGAGCGACTCCATGGCCGAGTCGATCGGGATGGAGACGATCTGGTCGCAGTTTTCGCGAACCAAACGGCTCAGGCCCTTACCCTCGGAACCAACCACGATGCAGACCGGTTCGGTGGCAACCGTGAGGTCGGGCAGTGAGACATCGCCATCGCCATCCAGTCCGAGGACGTAGATGCCCATGTTCTTGAACTGCTTGAGCGCGTTGTTGAGGTTCGACGCGCGGGCTACCGGTACGCGGACAGCGGCACCGGCGCTGGTCTTCCAGGCGGACGCCGTAACGCCCACCGAACGACGCTCGGGCACGATCACGCCGTGGCCACTGAAAGCGGACACGGAACGGATGATGGCGCCGAGGTTGCGCGGATCGGTAATGCCGTCCAGTGCCACGAAGAGGGGTGCGTTGGAAATGTGCCCCTTCTTCCATTTGGCCACTGTTTCCTCGGCGAGCTCGTACGCGTCTTCGTACTCGTACGGCGGGATCTGGAGAACGAGCCCCTGGTGGACGGCGTCCTCGGTCATCCGGTCCAGCTCGGGCTTGCCGGTCTCCAGCAGCGGGATACCGCGCTCGGCTGCGAGCTTGAGGGATTCCTTGACGCGGTCATCCATTTCGATGCGGATGGCAACGTGCAGCGCCTTGGCCGGGATGCCCGCGCGCAGGGCTTCCACCACGGAGTTGCGGCCAGTGACCAGTTCCTCGGTGGCGCGGCCCTTCGGACCCGAGCGTGCGCCGCCGCTGGGACGTGCGGCTCCGCGCTTGGCGGCCGAACGCTCCGCGAGCTGCTTGTTCTTGTAGGCCTTGTGGTAGACGCGGTCTTCCGCCTTGGGAGTGGGACCCTTGCCTTCGAGAGCCTTGCGGCCGTGACCTCCGGTACCAGCGGAGGGGCCCTTCTTCTTCTTGACCGACCGGTTACCGTTGTTGGCCATGGGGTTCCATCCTTGATTTTGTGAGTAAGTCTGGAATCAAGTCTACTGACCCAATGCAATTCGGCCGCAGTGCCGCTTTGTCAGTCGCGCTTGAGGCTCCAGCTGGCGCCGTCCGCACCATCTTCGACGACGACGCCGGCAGCGGCGAGCGTGTCGCGGATGGCATCGGACGCAGCCCAGTCCTTGCCGGCCCTGGCTGCGGCGCGGGCCTCCAGCTGCGCTTCGACGAGGACCTTCAGCGCAGAGTGCTCACGGCCTTGCTCGGCTTCGGGCTGCTTCACTGCGTCCAAACCGAGCACCTCGGTCATGGAGAGCACGCTGTACAGGGCTGCCTTGGCGGCTTCCAGGTCACCCGCGGCCAGCGCAGTGTTTCCTGCCCGGACGGTTTCGTGCAGCACACCGAGGGCCTGGGGAACGTTGAGGTCGTCATCCATGGCGGCGCTGAACGCGGCCGGCATGTTGGCCTGAGGTGCCACGTCGGTCCGTCCAGGGACTTTGGCGGACGCTTTCGAGATGAACCCGTCAATGCGTTCGACGGCGGCCGCAGCCTCCTGCAGCGAGGTGGGCCGGTAATCCAGCACGGACCGGTAGTGGGCCTGGCCGAGGTAGTAGCGGACCACGCGGGGCGAGGCGAGTTCCAGCATCTCCGCCGGGCTCACGGTGTTCCCGATGGACTTGGACATCTTTTCGCCCTCGTACGTGACCATGCCGTTGTGCATCCAGAAGTTGGCAAAGTCATCACCGGCGGCCTGGGACTGGGCCATCTCGTTCTCGTGGTGCGGGAAGCGCAGGTCCAGTCCCCCACCGTGGATGTCGAAGCGCGTCCCCAGGTATTTGGTGACCATGGCTGAGCACTCGAGGTGCCAACCAGGCCGGCCCGCACCCCAGGGAGAGTCCCACTTGGCAGTGACTGGCTCGCCGTCCTTGAAACCCTTCCACAGCGCAAAGTCGCGGGGGTCGCGCTTCCTGCTGATGAATTGGGCTTCGACGTCCGTGGCGCCTTGCATGTCATCGATGTTCTGACGCGTCAGCGAGCCGTACTTGCTCCAGGAGCGCACGTCGAAGTAGACATCGCCGGATCCGTCAGGGGCGGCGTAGGCATGGCCTCGGTCCATGAGGCGCTGGATCAAGGCGTGCATCTCCGGGATATGTCCTGTGGCACGGGGTTCGTACGTTGGACGCTGCACACCCAGGGACTCGTAGGCCTTCTCGAATTCCTGCTCGTAGCGGTAGGCCAGGGCCCACCATTCCTCCGCCTGGCGGGCCGTTGGTTCGGAATCCCACTCCGGCTCGAACGACTGCGCGGACTTGGCCAGGATCTTGTCGTCGATGTCCGTGACATTGCGCACCACGGTAACCCGGAGGCCACGGAATTCGAGCCAGCGGGTCAGCTGGTCAAAGGCGATCGCCGACCTGACGTGGCCCACGTGGGGCATTCCCTGGACTGTGGCCCCGCAGTAGTACACGCTGGCCTTGCCGTCTTCGAGGGGAACGAAGTCGCGGACTTCGGCGGAGGCGGTGTCATAAAAGCGCAGGGTCACCGCTCCAGATTAGCCGATGACGCGGCGTGACCTGCCTACTTGCAGTATTCGCCGATCTTGTTGAACTGAACCTTGAGTTTTTCCTGCTGCTCCTGCGTGGCCGCACCCAGCGACGATGCGGCGGCCTTGTCCATGATCGCGGCCATCTCCTTGATGGGATCGCCGATTTCGGGCGCTACCTTTTCCGCGATCTCGTGATAGTGCTCGGCAAGCTGCTTCGACTGCTGCTGCTGGTTGCCGTCCGGCTTGAAGGCATCGTTGTTGAGGAAGTCGCAGCTGGCTTTGACGTCCATTCTGGGCGTCCCTGCACAACCTCCCAGAAGGAGCGCGGCGGCCAGGGCGGCCGGCAGCACCACTGCGGAACGCACGACGCCGACGCTTGGTCTACGCATGGGGCGCACCTTTCGCAGGACCCGGGTGGGAGGAAGCAGCAACCGCGTAGACCAGGGCGGTGGCCACGGCCGAAATACCTTCGCCGCGGCCTGTGAACCCCAGGCCGTCGCTGGTGGTTGCTGTGACGCTGACCGGGGCCCCGGCCGCTTGGCTGAGGACTTTCTGCGACTCTTCCCGCCGTGGCCCGAATTTGGGACGGTTGGCCACGAACTGGACCGCCACGTTTCCTATCTCGAAACCTGCCGCTCGAACGATCCGGGCCGCTTCTGACAGGAGCGTCACGCCGGAAGCGCCTGCGTACTCGGGCCGGTCCGTGCCGAAGTGTGTGCCAAGATCACCGATGCCGCACGCCGAGAAGAGGGCATCAGCGGCAGCGTGCGCGACGCAGTCGCCGTCGGAATGCCCTGACAGTCCCTGTTCGCCTTCCCAGTGCAGGCCGCCCAACCACAGCGGCTGGGGGTCGTCTTCGGGAGCGAAAGCGTGGACGTCGATCCCGATGCCGGTCCGCGGCAAGATCATGTTCTCCAGCGCCATCAGCCCTCCACCCAACGCATTCCCAACGGACCTTCCAGGAGCCCTTCGGCGATGATGAGGTCCAATGGCGTGGTGATCTTCAGGGACTGGCTCGCCCCCCGGACAGCATGGACCGGGACACCGAGGAGTTCCACCAGCATGGCGTCGTCGGTTACTGCTGCAGCCTGCTTGTCGTCGAAGAGTTCGGCGGCCTGGTGGGCCCGTTGCAGGGTGGCCAGCTCGAAACCTTGGGGGGTCTGGACGGCCCGGAGCTGTTCCCGGGGAGCTGTGCCCGTGACAACTTCCGGTGCAATCGAGGCATCCGAACGATCCGTTTCAGCGACGGTCTTGATGGTGTCAACCACCGGCATCGCGGGAATCACAGCCTTGGCACCGGACGACAAAGCATCGGCAACCCGTTGAAAGACCCGCTCCGGGGCCAGGGCCCGGGCAGCGTCATGGACGAGGACGAACTCGGTACCGTCTTCCAAAGCAGCCAAAGCGGCGCGGACGGAATCCGCGCGGGAGGATCCGCCGTCGACGACTGTCACTTCAGGACCACCGTCCACCAAGTCCACCGTGAAGTCCGCGATCGAAGCGCGCAGCGCGGTGTCACCCTTGGGCACGGCCACGCAGATCTGACGGGCGACGTCGGAGGCGACAACTCCGCGCAGGGCGTGCATCAGGATGGTTTCGCCGCCCAACGGAACCTGGGCTTTGGGCATGCCGTAGCCGAGGCGCTCACCGGAACCGGCGGCAACCACAATCACGGCCGTAACGGCGCGCTTGGAAGGATGAGTCATGGGCACAAGGGTATGCACGATATGGGTAAAATACCCACATTCCGGCTTAGTCCGCCGCTGATCAGCCTTGAGGGCAAAAAGAAACCCGGCGGCGCTTTCGCACCACCGGGCATCAATTCTTAGGAAGCCAAGACCTCGTCAAGAACGCTTGCAGCCTTCTCTTCGTCTGTCTTCTCAGCCAGGGCCAGTTCTGAAATCAGAATCTGCCGAGCCTTGGCAAGCATGCGCTTCTCACCAGCGGAAAGGCCGCGATCGTGATCACGACGCCAAAGATCGCGGACGACCTCTGCCACCTTGATGACATCGCCCGAAGCAAGCTTCTCCAGGTTTGCCTTGTAACGACGTGACCAGTTGGTGGGCTCTTCAGTGAACTCGGCGCGGAGAACATCGAACACGTGCTCCAAACCGTCCTTGCCCACTACGTCCCGGACCCCAACAAGGTCAACATTCTCTGCTGGAACTTCAATGGTCAGATCACCCTGAGCCACCTTGAGCTTGAGATACATCTTCTCTTCGCCCTTGATGGTGCGCATCTTGATTTCCTCAATTTTTGCTGCACCGTGGTGAGGGTAAACTACTGTCTCGCCGACCTCAAAAACCATGTGGACTTTCCCCTTTCCCGCAGACTAGTCTATCACGATTAAGGCATACGACTGGCATCGAACGGCCCCCTCTCCCGCGCCAATACTGGGAAAGAGGCCCTAAACGGGTTCATCCAAGCTCTTGACGTATTGGCTGAAAGATGCATCAGACAGGTATCCCTGGGACCGCGGCTTCTCCGTCGCCTCCGCCACAAAGCCCTCACGAATCCTTGTTTTGGGCCGTTTGCCGATAGGCTATGGCTGAAAAAGTTTCCAATGACTCTAGGAGTAGGTGTCGTGCGCATTTCTGCGATGAACACTGTCCAGCGCGGCAAGCTGGCAATTGCGGCCGCTGCGATCGGCGTCGGTCTTCTGTCCGTTACCGGCTGCGGCTTCGTCAACGCCCAGCAGACTTCGCACCAGTACTCGGCTTCGGACGGGGTCAGGGCCGACCTCGGCAAGCTCCAGCTGCGGAACATGCTGATTGTTGCTTCCGGCGAAAAGGAGCCCGGCCGCGTCATCGGCGCTGTGTTCAACCAGTCAAACTCCGACGCCACCGTGACCTTCAGTGGTGCCAACGGCGCCCAGACGGAAATCCGGGTCAAGGCAATGTCGGAAACCTACCTCAACGACACCGCCGACCCCGCCATCCTCAGCACCGCGGGTGTGATCCCGGGCGGACTGACCCCCGTGACGGTCCGCAGCGGATCCGACTCCACCACGGTCAACATCCCGGTAGTCAACGGCACTCTCCCGGAATACGCCAAGTACCTGCCCAGCCCTTCGGCAACCCCCAGCGGCTCGGCAACTCCCGGCGCAACTGGTACCGAGTCCGGCTCGGCAACCCCGTCTGCCACCACGAGTTCCGCGGCCGGCCACTAAGCCCCGCGCTAAGAACGACACAAAGGAAGGGTCCCGCCGCGGCGGGACCCTTCCTTTTTGCCATGTGGTTCTGGGGGTTGCCCGGTTCTGGGGGTTAGGGCTCGAACTTGTAGCCCAGGCCGCGCACCGTCACCAGGTAACGCGGCGCGGACGGATCCGGCTCGATCTTGCTGCGCAGCCGCTTCACGTGCACATCCAGGGTCTTGGTGTCCCCCACATAGTCCGAACCCCACACGCGGTCGATGAGCTGCCCGCGCGTCAGGACGCGGCCGGAGTTGCGCAGCAGCATTTCCAGCAACTCAAATTCCTTCAAGGGCAAGGAAACTTGCTCGCCGTTGACGCTCACCACGTGGCGCTCGATGTCCATGCGAACCGGGCCCGCCTGAACTGTGGACGTAATGAGCTCCTCGGGCTCGCCCTGCCGGCGCAGGACCGCCCGGACCCGGGCCACCAGCTCGCGGGACGAGTAGGGCTTGGTGACGTAGTCATCCGCCCCCAGCTCCAGCCCCACCACCTTGTCAATCTCCGAGTCCTTGGCGGTCAACATGATCACCGGGACGCTGGAGCGCTGGCGCAACTGACGGCACACTTCTGTCCCCGGGGTTCCCGGCAACTGCAGATCCAGGAGGACCAGGTCTGCGCCGTTACGGTCAAACTCCACCAAGGCGTCGCTGCCGTTGTCCACCACCTCGACGTCGAATCCCTCCTTGCCCAAAAGGTAGGACAGGGGGTCGCTGAAAGACTCTTCGTCCTCAACTATCAAAATCCGGCTCAAGCGCTGGCTCCTTGTTCTCGGGCGCCGCTGGCGCCCCCTTGCTGATTCACGTGCTGGGGTTGCTGGGTAGCGGGTTCACGTTCGACGGCGACCGGGCCACCTGCGGACCCAACGGCGACGGCCGCGGTGGCTACGGAAGGCGGAAGGCCGGCGTCGTTGTCCTGCTCTTCCATCTCCGGCAAGCGGATGGTGAAGGTGGAGCCCTGGCCGGGCTGGGACCAAACGGTCACTTCGCCGCCATGGTTGGAGACCACATGCTTGACGATGCTGAGTCCGAGGCCGGTGCCGCCTGTGTGCCTGGAGCGCGCAGCGTCAACGCGGTAGAAGCGTTCGAACACCCGCTCCTGGTCCTCGGGCGTCAAGCCTTCGCCCTGGTCGGTGACCGAAATGGCTACGACGCCTTCACGCGTCCGGACACCGACGCCCACGCGGGTGTTCTCCGGCGAATAGCGGATGGCATTATCGATCAGGTTTCGCAGGGCCGTCACCAGGAGATCGCGGTCGCCGAACACCAGGGAGTCGGAGTGGCCGCCCACCACTATCTGGATGTTCTTGCTTTCGGCCGGAAGCTGCGAACGGTCCACAGCCTCGGTGATCACCGTGTTGATGTCCACCCTGTTGCCTTGCTGCGCAACGTTGGCGCCCTGAAGGCGGGAGAGTTCGATGATGTCCTGGACCAACGCGGCCAGCCGGCCGGATTCCTTGTGCATCCGCTTGGCGAAACGGCGCACGGCTTCTTCGTCATCGGGCGATGCCTCCAGTGCCTCGGCGAGGAGGGAGATCGCGCCGACGGGGGTCTTGAGTTCGTGGGACACGTTGGCCACGAAGTCGTTCCGTATCTCCTCGGTGCGGGTGATCTCGGTGCGGTCGTCGGCCAACAAAACGATATATTCCCAGCCGAGCATGGCCGCCCGGACCTGGACCACAATGGTTCCTTTACCCAAAGGGCCACGCGGGAGTTCGTATTGTTCCTCCAGGATCACGCCGTCACGGCGGACCTTCGCGGTCATGTCCAGGAGCTGTTTGTGGACCACCGTGTGTCCCCGGACCAGGCCATAGGCGTAGGCGGCAGGGCTGGCGCGGACGACTCCATCGATAGCGTCCACCACGACGAACGCACGGCCGACGACGGCAAGGACTTCCGCTGCACCTTCAGGGAGCAGTGGCTCGGTGACATCCAGATCCACGATGCTGCGCTGACGTTCGCTGATCCTGAAAGCGAGCATGCCAAAGACGCCCAACGACAAGCCAACCAGGCCTGCAATGACACCTATAAGCAACGGATCCACGTCTCCAGCTTATGCTGTGGAATCAGGCCGAAGCATTGATCAGGCGCCAATCGTCCACGGTTCAACTAACGTTCATCTAAAGGTGCCAAACAGTTCATGGGGCCCTGACACAGTTACTGGTTGGACTGCCAATGGTTTTGAAGTCCGTCCCCGTCCCGGGACAGGATTTCCAAGGAAAGGACGCCTTAGTGCGCAAGGTTTTTCAAGAGGAGCTCACCCAGGTAGGTGACGACCTCATCGAGATCTCCAAGCTGGTTCACGAAGCAATCACGAAGGCCACAACGTCCTTCGAAGGCGCCGACGTGGATCTTGCTCAGGATGTCATCGCGGCAGATGCCCGGATCGACTTCCTCCAGAACAGCCTGGACGAGCGCGCCATCGACATCCTGGCCCTCCAAGGTCCCGTAGCCAGCGACCTGCGCATGATTGTCGGCTCGCTCCGCATGAGTGCTTCGCTCGAACGCATGGGTGACCTCGCCCGGCACGTGGCCCAGCTGGCACGCCTCCGCTACCCCGCAACGGTGATCCCGGCTTCGCTGACCCAGACCTTCAAGGCCATGGCCCAGCATGACATCGAGATCGTCGCGAAGGTCATTGAACTTCTCGAAACCCGCGACCTCGAAGTGGCCCGCGACATCCTCAAGATCAACATCGCCGTGGACGATCTCCACCTCAGCGTCTTCAAGGCAATCGCTTCGCCGGACTGGAGCGAGTCAGCAGCCACCACCGTGGACGTCGCGCTGGCCAGCCGCTACTTCGAGCGCTTCGCCGACCACGGTGTTTCCGTGGCCCGCAAGGTCACCTACCTCGTGACCGGCGAATGGCAGCCCGAGGGCTTCTAGCGCTCAAACTGCAGAACATACGACGGCGGCCGGTCACCTTCCTGCGAAGGTGACCGGCCGCCTGCCTTTTACTGCGGCGCAGCGCGTTCTTCGGCCGAAATGCGTCCAAGGGAGGAACGACCGAGCATCCGGCGAAGAACCGCGAAGCCTTATTTTTTGCCCTGGTTCGCTACCGCGAGGATGGCCTCGGCCGCGGCGTCGGGATCCAGGTAGGTTCCGCCGGGGGTGACGGGCTGGAAGTCTTCATCGAGTTCGTACACCAGCGGGATGCCTGTGGGGATGTTCAGGCCGGCGATGGCGTCGTCGCTGATGCCGTCCAGGTGCTTGACCAGGGCGCGCAGGGAGTTGCCGTGGGCCGTGACCAAAACGGTCTTGCCGGCCTTGAGGTCTTCCTTGATGTCCGATTCCCAGTACGGAAGGAGACGGACCAGGACGTCTTTGAGGCACTCGGTGCGCGGCAGGGCGTCGCCGAGGTCCTGGTAACGGACGTCGTGTGCCTGGGAGAACTCGCTGTCATCGGACAGCGGCGGCGGCGGGGTGTCGTAGCTGCGGCGCCATTCCATGAACTGCTCTTCGCCAAACTCGGCAAGGGTCTGGGCCTTGTCCTTGCCCTGCAAGGCACCGTAGTGGCGTTCGTTGAGGCGCCAGTCACGCTTGACCGGGATCCAGCCGCGGTCAGCCTTGTCCAGGGCCATGTTGGCCGTGTTGATGGCGCGCTTCAGGAGGGAGGTGTAGAGGATGTCCGGGAGGATGTTGTTCTCCACCAGGAGCTCCCCGCCGCGCACTGCTTCTTTGCGGCCTTGGTCGTTCAGGTCAACGTCCACCCAACCGGTGAACAGGTTCTTGGCGTTCCATTCGCTGTGGCCATGGCGCAGCAGAATCAGCTTGTAAGTCATGGTTTTCATCCTAGCCGAGCGGCCCCCTGCCCCGCCCGGCGTTACGGGGTTCCCGCCGGGATCAACAGCAACGCGGGGTCACTTATGGCCCATCCAACGCCGCGGAAGGGGCCATAAGTGAC
>NZ_JBHVQI010000038.1:0-29515 GCF_042886835.1 Paenarthrobacter sp. NPDC057981 | reverse complement strand
GGGTCACTTACGGCCCATCCCGAAGGGGATGATGGGCCGTAAGTGACCCCGCGTTGCTTTAAGGCTTCTAGTTCTCGCCGGCGGAGTCCGAGCGGCCGAGGATCGTCTGGGGGATCCAGAAGGCAAGGGCGAACAGGCCCAGGCACACGGCCATCGGCCACGGGTTGTCAAGGCTCAGGAAAGAGAGCGAGTAGATGGCACCCAGGAAGAGCACGATCATGATCAGGAACAAGACAATGCTCGTGCCGAGGCTGTTTTCTTTTTCAATGGGGGCACTTGTGGCGTTCCTGGACATTCATTCCTCCTCGGCCCCGCAGGGCTCAAAATCTATGGCAGCAGCGGAAGCCTTAGTAGGCAGATGAACCCTGTTCACCTGTGACAATGGCAATTCCGGAACTCGCTCCGATACGTGTTGCACCAGCAGCAATCATAGCCTGTGCGTCGGCCAGGGACCGCACACCGCCGGAGGCTTTGACGCCGAGCTCCGGGCCAACTGTCTTGCGCATCAAGGCAACATCTTCCACAGTGGCACCGCCACCGTTGAATCCGGTGGAGGTCTTGACGAAGTCTGCGCCGGCCTCAACGGCTGCTTCGCAGGCGATGACTTTTTGTTCGTCGGTGAGCATGGAGGTCTCAATGATAACTTTCAGGATGGCCTCGCCGGCGTGGACAGTCTCTGCCACGGCGCGGATGTCATCCACCAAAGCGCCCTTGTCATTGGCGCGGGCCGAGGCCATGTTGATCACCATGTCGATCTCGTTGGCGCCATCGAGCACGGCGCCTCGGGCCTCGAAGCTCTTGACGTCGGTCGGTGTTGCCCCCAGCGGGAAGCCGATCACCGAGCACGTCAGCACTCCCGAGCCCCGGAGGGCTTTGGTGACGGTTTTGACCCACACAGGGTTCACACAAACGGATTTGAACCGGTACTCGACGGCCTCTGCGCATACTTTGAGAATGTCGGCCTCGCTGGCCTCCGGCTTCAAGAGTGTGTGGTCGATGTAGGAGGCGATATTTGCAGGGGCGACGGCTTCGTTGCTCAATGGAATCCTTCCGTGCAGGGCGTGGCCGGCCCGGTGGCCGCAGGGTTGTCACTGCCCGTCAAAGGACCATCTTGCCACACCAGCGCGGGTCTGCCCGGGCCTGCCCGGGGTGCTCAGGCAGACCCGGGCAGACGTCACTTAGGCAGCCATGGCGGTGGGGATCCCGCTTCCCGCCAAACCCAGGAGCATGCCCGATGCACACAGCATCGCCGAAGACTCAGCGGACAGGAGCAGGCCCAAGCGCAGGCCGTCGCAGGACGCGGCATCGCCGATCGCCCAGATGCCAGGGACCGAGGTGGCGAGGTCGCGCCCCACGGCGATTCCGCCGTCGAACGCTGTCTGGAGCCCGGCACTTTCGGCCAGGTCATTGCGTGCGGTGCGTTCTTCTGCGAGAACCACGAGGTCGCCCTTCATGCTGCTGCCGTCCTCAAAGACGATGCCGGCTGCGGGTTGTGTCTGCCCGGCTCCCGCTGAATCGGAGATGACGGCTGTGGGGCGGAGGGTGGTCCGGACCGGACGGACACCGCGTGCCCGGAGCACTGCTTCGGCTTGGCCCGCTGCTGGACCATTGCCGACTAGGATCCCCAGTGGACGGCGTCCGACCGAACGGGTGACGTCCTTGACGGCTTCACCGATGGAGGCGGCGTCGTCAATGGTGGAGTAGTTCAACACGGCGTCGGCGCCTTCTACGGGCGGGAGAGCCGGAGCCGATCCCGTGGCGATGACCAGTTGGTCGTAGGTGAACTCCATGCCGTCCACAGTGGTGACCGTTTTGGCCCCGGCGTCAATGAAACTTGCGGCCTGGCCGAAGCGCACGGAAACCTGGGGCAGTTCTGCCAGTTCCAGGAGGGCATCGGGGCAGTCATCGCGGTTGCTGAGCACGGTGATGGTACCGGCGAAGGGTTGTTGACGGTTATCGGTCCTGCCCGCCAGCCGCCGCACCAGTGCCTGGGCTGCGGGGCCGGCGCCGGCGATGACGATGTGAAGGGAAGTGGAGGACATGGTGGGCCCTTTCGCTGATGACCTGTTTGGTGCTGTTGATGATCAGCGTAGGGGGCCGGTTTTTCGCGGGTGTTTCACCGCTGTTGCCATCTTTGGCGCGTTCGTAGCGTGCCGTTTACCGACCGGTAATAACGTGCGTCACATCCCTGTGCATGCTGCGTCAGTACCGCCGCAGCAGCTCCCGGAATCCGTTGGCCGTGAAGCGGGCGACCACTTGTGCGCGCTCACTCACGCCGTGGGCGCCGACGGGTTCCACGGACGCCAGAAGGCCCGCCACATCGCCCAGGCCCATGGTGAGCTCCACCGCGTGCCCGCCGATCGTCAGCCGGGCAGTCCGGATGTCCGACCACGCATCGGGACCCGGGTCGTCATGCAGGCTGCGGGTAAGGGCCACGTCCTGCCAGCTTCCGTCCAGCCGGACCCGGGCGCGGTAGGTGAGGTCGTCGCCGTTCGCTTCAACCCGGCCATCGGCCAGGAAGGCACGGCCGAATTGTCGGTGGTCAAGGTAGCCGCTCAGCTGCGGTGCTGCGTCCCCGGGTTCCGAGGGGACGACGACGGCGGCCCGGAACTTCAGCGGTTGACCGTCGAGTTCGCCATGCAACTCGTCGTTGAAACGGACACCCGGCGCGGGTTCGGTCATGGCGGTGCAGCGGGCATCCTTTGCGAGACCGTCCGGGTCCATCGCGTCGAGGTACGCCCGGGCATCGCGGTACCCCATGCCGATCAGTGTGTCGGCGTCGATCCGACCCAGATAGAACTCGGGATCCAGCGGCAAGGGATGCTCCGGCCGGATCACATGCAGCACGAAATCCCGCCCTGCTGCAGCCGCGGCGCCAAAGTCGGCCAGGAGGGCGCCCATGGCACTCATCTCGATCATGTGCACGTACTGCTCCAGCGGGCCGTCGCCCCAGTACGGGGAATTGCCGATGCACCAGATCAACCAGACTTCCCGTGCACCCCGACGCAACGCCTCTTCCACGTTCGCGTCCCTGACCCATACGGCATCGGTCCAGATCTTCCCGTCCCGGCGGAGCGGTTCAAGGAAAATGGGCAAGGACATCCCTGCCGCCATCAGCTCAGCGTCAATGTGGGCAGCGTCAATCGCGTGGCACTGTTTCGAGGTGAACTCCACCACGTTGAAGGAACCTTCGACGGCATCCGGTCCAGCGGCGCGGTCACGGATGGTTTCTGCGTTGATGCCGAGGGCCGGGAATATCTTGTTCAGGATGCCGTCGGCGTCACCCAGTGCGGGCAAGGACCATGGCCCTTTGACGTAATCAGCAAAGGGCAGGGCGGAACTGAAATCCTTGACGTCCACGACGGACCAGCGTCGGCACATGTCCTCCGCGGAAACGCCGGAGAGCATCATCCCAGCGGTCAGGATGCCGCCGGAGGTGCCGTCGATGTGCTGGAATTTGAGACCTTCCTCGGCGAGCGCCTTGACCACGCCTGCCTGCCAGGCGACGCGCATTCCGCCACCGGCGAGGACCAAGGAGCGTTTCATCGTCCGGCCAGCCCAGGGGCAGTTGCCGGGATGCGGATCCTGCGCCAGTAGATGAACAGGAGTACCGCCGTGGCGAGGTCGAAGAAGGCGACCCCCAGCGCAACCGGGGCGAAGACTCCGTTCAGTACCCCGATGCCTACCGCCCCGAAGGCCCCGGCTTTCTGGAGCGTGGACCAGAGAACCACCAGAGGGGAGGGAGCACCGCTGAGCAGTGTGTGGAGGAGCAGTCCGCCGACGATCACCATGAACATGCCCACTGTGCCGAAGAGTTGGCGGCTGGTGGCGGTGTCCTCTGCGCCCAGCAAGCGGAGGATTGGCCCTCCGAAGGGTACTTGGACTGCGCCACTGAGGACGGTGATGCCGGCGATGGCGGTGAGGACCGCGCGAAGGGGATCAGTCATGTGAAGGACTCCAGGAGGCGGCCGCGGTCAACGAGGAGCCACACCATCGACGCCCAGGTCAGGGTGGAGACATAGAAGCGGATGTCGTTGAGCAGCATCCACCGTTGAAGCAGCGACCGGAGTTCGGCGTCGTCAGTGAAGTCGCCGCCCCGGATCCGCACGTTGATGGGGATGATGAGGCCTTGGCCCACGATGGTGAGCGTAATGATCCCCACCAGGCAGATGATGGCGAAGATGACCCGGACAGTACCCCATTCGGACCACACCAGGATGCCGCCGGAGATGAACATGACGGGTACCACGATGGTGAAGAACTTGGTGGCGGCCCTGGTGGGGATGCCAAAGTGCATGTCCACGTTGTCGCGGGCCAGTGAACGCCAGGTGGGGTAGAGGAAGAACTTGAGGACCCACATGGTGCCGACGTACATGGTGGCGCCGAACAGGAAATAGAGGGCATTGATCAGCAGGAGCCAGTTCATCGCTTGTCTCCGCCTGGTTCCAGGCCCGGCACGGCCCCTGGTACCCGGCTCCGGTCCGGGGGAGCCAACCACTCCTGCCCTTGCCCTAGGTCCGTCACACTGTCCAGCATGTCGCCGCCTCGAAGTGCCACCGCCTCCAGCTGGGTGGGGGCAGTGAGGAACCATGCTTCGTAGTGGTCATCCAGTACGCCGTGCGCTTGCGGCAGCCAGGCGGTGAAGACCGGTTTGTTATCGACCTGCAATCTTTTCAGGGGCTCGACGCCGGGTACGTCACCCAGGATGAGGCGCGCCTTGGCTTGTGCCCCAAAGGCGATGTCTCCTGTGGCCTCGAAGTAGATGTCGGATTTCCACAGCATGTTCCGGAAGGCGCAGTAGTTGGATGCGGCCAGTTTCAGGGGCAGTCCCAAGGGCTCGGGCCGCTCGATTTCGATGTAGCAGCCCAGTTGGCCGTCGTGGTCGTACTGTGCGGACACGGTGGAGTCGGTGACCACGAAGTCCAGGTTGGCCTGGTGTTTGGGCATGCCCCAGATCCCCTTGCCGCCTTTGACGGAGATTTCCGTGCTGACGGGCAGGTCCACCACGAACTGTCCCAGCTTGAAGGTCTTTTGGAACAGCAACGGCAGGAGGGGCGGGGCAGGCCTGCTGCCATGGGTGATGGCGATGGCCAGGGAGTACTCGATGTATTTGCCGATGTCCGTGGACTTGTAGTTGACCACGGTCACCACCAGCAGGCCTTTGCCGCCCAGGCTGAAGGGCCTCATTTCAGCGCCGGGCAGGACCGCCGCGGCCGCGCGTTTGTTGATGGGGAAGGCTGCCATCAACACCGGGGAATCATCGGAATTGACCGGCATGACGTACTTGATTCCGTCGGCGAAGGCATGCTGGCCACGGAGCTGTTCCTGCCTGCGGGGAACCGGCGAGGGCATGAGCTTGAGCAGGGGAGTGAGAAGTTGGGTGAGGTTCTTCATGGCGTTGGCTCCTGGTGTGTGCCCGTCTGTTGGGTTCCGTTCAGCTCCTGGACGATGACGGGGAACGTGTCCTGCCAGGCGCGCTCGCCAAAGAAGACATCGAGGTGTCCGTAGCCCGGGATGAGATGGAGTGAGTCTTTGCCGGGGCGGTGTTTTTGGAAGAAGTCGTAGCTGCGTTGCTGGCTCTCGGGGAGGAAACAGCGGTTGTCCAGGCCCGCGATGAACGCGAAGCGGGCGTCTGTTTGCGGAGCTTCCGCCACGAGGTTCGCCGGGAGTTGGGGGTGGTTTCCGGCGGCCACCATGTGCCCGGCCTTGATGCTCCGGCCCATTTCTTCGAAGAACGTCACCGGCACCTCCGCGAACTCGCCGCTGAGCCACTGGTGCGTGGCGTCGTCGAGGTTTTCGTGCGACCAGAGGGCGGGACGGCCGCTGCCGTAGGTAAAACTGACCATCTTGCAGACGGTGTTGTCGCACTCGTGGTGGGTGGCTTTGACCAGGCCGCGGATGGCCCGGGTGAAGTAGCCCTGCGATTTGTAGCCCCATGCGGGGGACAGATACGGGGTGAAGACTTTCACCACAGGCGTCAGGTAGTCGATCTTCAGGCGTGAGAAGGCCGGCACCACCGGGTGGAGCGAAACCGCGTTGGAGACAATCGTGTCCACCTGCGGCAACAGCCCGGCGACGGCGGCCATGGTGAACGACGTCGACCCCTGGCAGTGGATCAGAGCCTTCATCGTCTCCGCGCCAGTAGCGTTCAGGACATGCTCGACGGCGGCCGGATGGTCGTACACGGCGGCGTCGGCAAGGGTCCAGGACAGGGGATCGAGGTCGATGGAGGCCCGCCAATTGAGCATCCACACGTCCCAGCCATCTTCCAGGAGGACATCGACCAGCGTGGTCCGGATCGGAGGCCTGAAGAGCTCGGCACGGACCCCGGAACCATGGACCAGGAGCACGGGGCCTTTGGTGGTTTCCGCGGGCGATGTCACGTGGACCAGGCTCAAGGGAGTGTTGTCCCGGGCACGGAACGGGATGACCTCCGTCCGGTGCTCGGCACGGGTGATGATCATGGCGGGCTTCCCTCCTGTGCATTGCTGATGGCATGTGCATTGCTGACGGCCTGTGCATCGCTGACGGCCTGTGCATGGCTGACGCCCTGTGCGATGGTGATGGGTTCTTCAAGCAGTCGCACGGCAGGCAAGCCGGCCTCGGGAACCAGCCGCGCGCCGTCGTCGTCCATCTCCAGCCGCCAGTCACGGCAAATGGTGTCCACCGCCAGGGGGTAGACGGTCAGCCTGCCGTCCGCGGCGAGGTGGAGACGGACGAAGCCTTTGTGGTCCTCGATGGCCTGGCCGGACATCTTCCAGGTGGACACTTCGCCGCTGGGCGTCGCAAGGATGAACAGCGCGAACGCCTCACTTCCCAGCACCCAGCCGCCCACATACACCAGGGCCAGTGCCAGCAGCACCACCACGAAGTCCGGCCAGGTACCGGGCCAGGGAACCAGGATCACGACGGCGGCACTCACCGCGAGCGCCGACAGCTGGCAGAGCGCTCCCCGGGCAAAAACGGTGATCCCGGCAGTGGTCAGGTGCAGGATATTCGCTGCAAAGGTGGTCACGGCCAGAAGCACCGGCATGGCGAGGAGCACAACGGACACCAGGAGCGGGGTGTTGCCGTGGCTGAGCGTGCGGAGGCCATCGATGAAGGATGTGCCGCTGAAGGCGCTGAACACGGTCCAGGCAGTGAGCGCCGCAACAACGTGAACCACTCCCATGGACAGTCCGAAGCCCGGGTTGCGCACCGGTAGCCAGGAAGGGGAGAAGGGATTGGCCAGGCGAGGGCCGAGGCGGTGCGACGCTGACTGGTCCGGATAGATGGTGCGTGTCCGGGTGAAGCGGCGGGTTGGAGACTGCTGGTTGCCTGGTGGCGGGACACTGGGGGAGGCGCCCGTGCCTGCGGCGGCCGGGAGGTGGAGCTCCTTCGGCAACCAGTGGGCGTCCGACAAGTACGCGCCACCAAGTCCGCACGTGATGAGCTGCGTTTTGGCGTGTGTGCCTGGAGAGTCATCTTCATAGCGCGAGTAGTGGTGGAGATCGCCGGTAAGCCAGAGCCGGACACTGGCCCCCGTTGCTTCAAACAGCTGCGTCTCCGGGTTGAAGCGGCGGTGCAGATAGTCCTGCTCAAAGAAGCCGACTTGCCGGAACCCTGCGCTCCCTTTGACCCAGAAGGGCGAAGCTACGCACAGGATGATCGCGTCCCCTGGCTGCAGTTGCGAGGTGACATTCCGGTAGAAGTACTCAAGTTGCGGCTCGTCAATGTACTGGCCCAGTTGACTGTCCAGGCCCAGCAGCCACCATCCTGGGGCGCCGCGATGGTCCGGGCGGGGAGCTTCGCCCGTGAGCCGCAGGGCGAAGTAGCTGCGCGTCTGGATGGTCCGCCATCTGCCGATGCTCCGGTTCCGCGTGAAGATCCGGATGAACGACGTCAGGCCGTCATACCAGTCGTGGTTGCCGGGCAGTGCCAGCATGACCGGCGCTTCGGTGAGTGGCCCGTGTGCAGGCAACGCCATCCGGTAGGGCCCCACCATCCGGTCCTCATATCCGGCTGGGGACGCCACGGGGTACACCTCGTCGCCGCCCAGGACCAGGAGGTGGCCCCTGGGCAGGTCCAGGCCGTGGACAGTGAGCGCGTCCTGCGCCAGCAAGGAGGCAACCGTATAGGTGGCATCGAAGCCGTCCCCAAGGTCGGCAGTGAAATCGAGCCACAGCTCGGAGCGCCTTTCCGAGCCCCTTTCAAGATCAGCGGGAGCCGGCAGGCCGCGCGCGATGACCGCAGGCTGGGCCGGTTGGCCAGGAGCAGGCAGTTTGTCCAGGCTCAGCTGGTCAGCGGGAAAACTGCCTTCCAACTCGCGTTTGTCACCGAAATCGGCGAACACGGTTGCGGCCATGACCTTCAGCGCAGTGCGTGCCAACGACTTCGGCGCGAGCCACCGTACCGCCGGTCTGGGAGTGAAACCCAGGACGGCGTGGTGTTGGGCGAGCTCCCTGCTCTTCATTGCTTCGGCTTGAAGGGGAAGGGCACGCGCCTGGGTACCCGGCCGTAAACCTGCCACAGCTCGCCGCCAAACAACGTCCCGAACGTCAGCAAGCCCGCGGCGGGGGCAGGACCCTCTGCCCGGAAGGTGGTCATTTGCTTGGCGAAGTCCAGTGGGCGGATGAACAGTATCCCCGCACCGACGACACCGTCCTGGCTTCCTCCCACCTCGACGTCCGGCGGGGCGTGGCCCTGCAGAATCGTTGCGTAAAGTGTTGTGGTGTCCGGCCAGAGGTCGAAACCGGCCTCATTGTGGATGAGTTTGTGGCCGGTGAACGTAAGCGGAGTGCCGCCCGGGTCCCGCAACCACAACCGGTACAGCATGCGCCTGGCCGGCCTGCCGTCGTCGGACCGGTCTTCGACGAACAGGTTGAACCAGCCCCGTTCCACAGGCATCCGGCCCCCGAAGTAGTCCGCCAGTACGTACCCCTCCGCCTTGGCCGGGTGCCGGGGATCTGCCGCGAACGCGTCAATGTCCTCCGCGGTAATGGTCAGTTCGAACATGATCTTCCGGGACCTGTCCCTGCCCAGGCTCCTGCCCTTCTCCGGATCCGTGACGCCCGGGCTGAACCAACCGTGCATCTGCTCGGTGAAGCGGACCGAGGTAGCTTCCGTTGCCGCCCTGCCGGGCATTTGCAGGCCACGCGTACCCGCCGACTGCGCCTGCGCCTGTGCCTGGGCAGGGGCGCTCGCGGGTTGTTCGGGCCGAGCCGCCTTGCCTTTGGTGGCATCGGGTGCCAGCGACCGCGGTGCCATACTGCCGACGTCGACGGCGGCGCCAGCCGCCTCCCGCTGGATTGTGTCCTGCGCTGCCGCTTGCGTTGTGTCCTGGGCCGCGGCCGCGTCGCCGGGGCTGATGCCGCGGTGGCGGGCCTTGTTGCCCGCTTCGACGATGTGGGCGCTGGCCCGTTCGGCGAAAGCGGCGATGGTCAGTGACGGGTTGGCGCCCACCGGTCCGGGCATGGCAGCGCCATCGACCACGAACAATCCTGGGTAACCAAAGACTTCCCCGTACGAATCACACACGGCCTCGGCGGGGTGCCTTCCGGCAGGTGCCCCACCGATCGGATGCACGGTGATCACGCGTTTGGCCCACCACAGCGGATTGTCGATGAAGTCGCCGTCCAGGTCCTTGGCGATCTCCGACATTGTCTGCCGGACCCGCCCGAAGTACTCCTTGGACGTTGCCATGGTCCAGGCGATGGCGAGCCTTCCGTCGCGAAGTGTCATGACGCCGTCGGGTATGTCCCGGCCCATACCCAGCAAGGGCACGGAACTGGCCGATAACCGCCCGTCACCCAGCGCAGCGGCGAGGTCCGCCGAGACGTTGGACCGGCCGGCGTCGAACAGCCTGTCTTTGAAAAGCTGGGCCGCCACTTTGGCCGTCCGTTTGACGGCGGTCTTCAGCTGGGCCGTTTCGATCAGCCAGTTCATGAAGGCCGGATACCCGGCATCCTCCACGTAGTAGCCGCGGCCGTCGCCGTCGTCGTCGTTCGAATCCGGGACTCTGACAGCGGTGGTGATGACCGGTCCCTTGCTGCCGGTGAGGGTCCGGACGCCGGGGCGGGAGCCGTTGGTGGCGGGTGTCTTGGCGTCCATGATGAAGGTCAGGAGGTCGCCGTTGCCGCTGAACCGGGTACCGAGGGCGTCGCTGAGGGCCGGGAGGGAGCCATGGTTGCGGAGCAGCAGGAAGTTGGTCCCGAACGTGCCCGCACCCAGAACGAGCCGGCGGCAGTGGATGATGTGCTCGGTGAGCAGCCCGCCCTGGTTATCGGGGTGGTGGATGACGTAGCGGACCTCGTAGCCACCGCCTTCCGTGCCGGGAGCCAAAGGGCGGATTCCCCGGACATCGTGGAACGTGCGAATGTCAGCGCCCTTGAAGGCCGCTGCCGACAGGTAGTTGTGGTCAAGGGTGTTCTTGGCGCCGGCGTTGCAGCCGATGTCGCATTCACCGCCCAGGGTGCAGGTGGTCCGCACGGTGTTGGGGCCGTGGATGCTGCCGTAGTGGGGGAGAGGGAGTGCTTGGTTGGTGCGGGGTGCTGCGCCCGGTCCGCTGGAGAAGGTGACAGCGATGGGTGGCCGGGTGATGGAAAGGCCCAGGTTTGCCGCTGTCTTCTCCATTGCCATGGTCTTGGCCGTGTCCTGGTACGGGTAGGGGACAGGCTGCAGCATGGCTTCGGCGGCATCGTAGAAGGGATCAAGGTCTGCCCTGGTAAACGGCCAATTCTCGTATCCGCCTCCCGGGACCGGGGATTCGTTGACGAACCACTTCTCGTCCTTGCGCAGGAGCACGTTGGCGTAGATGAGCGAGCCCCCTCCAAGTCCGCTGGAGACCAGCCCCTCGGTTCCGCGGAAGGTCCACGCATCGAACAGGCCGTACAAGCCGCGGTCCGGGTCCCAGAAGTTCTTGCCCATCTCCGACGGCGTTCGGGCAAAACTCCCCGGCGGGTAGGGTTTGCCGCGTTCCATCAACACCACGGACTGACCGGCTTCGGCGAGCCGCAAGGCCGCTACCGAGCCGCCAAAACCCGATCCCACAACCACCGCATCCACCTTCTCGATGCTGTGCGGGCTGTGGCGTCGTGGATCATCAGCGGATTCAGGACCCGCATCCCCACTGTTCCCGGTCCCCAGACGACCCATGGCCGTTCCTCTCAGAGGAGAGCTGACTACATGGCAGCGGCAGAGGGTGCCGGGCGTGGCCGGGCGTTGCCTCCGCGGACTATGGGCCTTATGTTCCCACCGGGCAGTGGATCTGTAAATGAGGTGGACTAATGCTGTTTTGCCCGGCTGTCAAAGGATCCGTGCGTACACCATGTCGAAATCGTGCTCCAGCGGTCCACCCGGGTACGTTCCGCGCTCCAGGCGGGCTGTGATGGTGTTCCTGTCTTCGCTGAACCGGCCAATGAACCGCTGCGGCCAGTCCGGTCCGTCCCTGAAGAGTGTCCACACGTTGTCCTTCAGTGTCATGTCGTAGATCCGGGCGACGCCGCGGGAGTCGAAGTAGTGCTGCTGGAAGGCCCCGTCTGAGCCGGTGGCACCGATGATGCTGACGGCGTTGGGATACTCCGGCCGTTGGACTGTGGAGCGCTGGATCAGGAAACCGCCACCTTCCAGCCACTCGAAGGAGGTCCGGCCGTGTGTTTGTGCCGTGGGAATGGTGGTCTCCCAGACGCCAACAAGGACGTTGAGCTGTTCCAGTGAAGGTTCAGGATTCCGTGCCATGACCGCCTTCTTTTTCGTGGGTGCCGACAGCTTCAGGGTAGAACCGGCCGGGCACGTCGCCTAGGGTGTGGCGGGTCTGGTCGTGCCGCCCGTGGCAATGGCAGGATGGGCCCATGACCCTCGTTACCTGTGATCTCACTGTGTCCCTTGACGGCTTTGTTGCCGGTCCGCACCAGAGCATGGAGCAACCGCTCGGTGAAGGCGGAGAAAAACTGCACCGGTGGCAGTTCAAAGAACGCGACATCAACGCGGCCGAGGTGGCCGGGATACTCGAAGCCGGTGCGTACATCATGGGCCGGAACATGTTCGCCGGGCCAGGGGAAGGGCTCTGGGAGAAGGAATGGCGCGGCTGGTGGGGTGAAGAACCGCCGTACCATGCCCCGGTTTTCGTGCTGACCTCCCACGAGCATGAGCCCCTGGTGATGGACGGTGGCACCACGTTCCACTTCGTCAATGACGACGTCGAGTCGGTGCTCTCGCGCGCCAAGGAAGCTGCGGGCGGGAAGAACGTTGCCATAGCCGGCGGCGCTTCGACCGCCAGACAGTTCCTGTCAGCCGGGCTTATCGATGAGCTGCGGCTCCACGTCGCCCCGGTGGTTCTGGGCGGCGGCGAGCGCTTGCTGGATGGAGTGGGGGACTTGAAGCTTGAGCCCCTGGAGGTTCGGGGAACCAGCCTGGTCTCGCACCTGCGGTACAAGGTGGGCTAGGGGACTGCCAGCAGGGGCTGCGAACGCCGAGTTCGCGGGAAAACTGCCAATTCGCCGGAAGCTTCCCTGCGAGCTCGCAGCGTTCCCACGAACTCGCCGAAGCCGCTGCAGAATGTCCGCCCACCGCTGTACACTCGAGTATCGAACATATATTCGAATAAAGGTGTGTTGTGGGCGTGATAGTCGGCCCCCGCGTGATAGATGCGGGCTTTTCCTTGATGTCGGTGCTGCTGGCTCCCGTGGCTGTGGCGGCGGGGTATCCCTCGCCGGCTCAGGACTACTTCGATGGCAGGATTGACCTCAATGAGCACCTGATCAAGGACGTCACCAGCACCTTCGTGGTGCGGGTCACCGGCCAGTCCATGGAAGCTGCCGGGATCAGCGACGGCGACGAGTTGATTGTCAACCGGGCGTTGGAACCCAAGGATGGGTCCGTCGTCGTCGCTGTTTTGGACGGTGAGCTGACTATCAAGCGGTTGCGCATCACCGCGCAGGGTGTGGTGCTGCAGGCGGACAACCCCACTTTCCCGGACATCAAGGTGGCCGCATTATCGGAACTGACCATCTGGGGCGTAGCGACGACGTGCCTGCACCATGTCTAGGCCGCCGGCGGTGCTGTCGAACTGCGGATCACCAGTTCCGGCGTCAGCTTTTGGTCCGCTGCGGGGGAATCCGGATTCTTCAGCCGCTCCAAGGCGATCACTCCCGCGGCCTGGCCCAGGGAAACGGCGTGCAGGTCCACGGTGGTGAGGTCAATGCCGTGCAGCTTGGCGATCCTCGAATTGTCGTAGCCCACCAGCGACAGGTCCTCGGGAATGGACAGTCCCAGGGCGTGGGCGGCTTCGCGGGCGCCCAGTGCCAGTTGATCGTTGTGGGTGAAGATCGCCGTCGGCCGGTCCGCTTGCGCCAGAAGGGCGGTGGCGGCCCGCTGCCCGGCTTCCTGGGTGAAGTCTTCGGCCGCCAGCGTCAGGGGCTTCAGCCCGGCGTCGTGCATGGTCTTTTGGTAACTGCGTCGCCGGACGGTGTGCCCGTCGTAAGTGGGCCCCGCAATGTGGGCGATGCGCCGGTGCCCGAGGCCGAGGAGGTGCTCGGTGGCCGCCCGCGCACCCACGACATCGTCCGAGTACACGCTGTCAACGTCCGGCACCGGCCGGGTGACGCTGACCAGCGGCACGATCCGCGCCAATTCCTGCACTTGCTCGTCCGGATCCAGCAGCGTCGCAGCGATGATGATCCCCGCCCGGGCCTCTATGAGGGACTCCAGCGCGCCCCGGTCAACGCCGTCCACGGACCGGGATACGCTCAGGATGAGCCGGTTGCCTTCCTGCGGAAGGGCCATGCGCACGCCGCTGAGGATGTCGGCGTATACCTCGTTTCGGATATCCATCAAGTAAAGCCCGACGGCGGAACGGTGCTTGCGTGCCAGGTCGGCGGCTGCCGCGTTGGGTCGGTATCCCAGACGCTTGGCGGCGTCGAAGATGGCTTCCTTGGTTTCACCGCTGACTCCTGGCGCTCCCCGGAAGGCGAATGACACCAGCGTTCTGGAGACACCCACTTCGCGGGCTACATCACTTTGCGTTGCGGGTCGGTGCGGGCGGTCGGCGGCCATGCCCTCCATCCTCCCATGTCACAGAAAGGACAAAATGAGGTGTTTGTTAGTTTGACCTTACATTTAAGCCTTTCGCGCGTTAGTCTGGATTTAGAGCGGATATGTATGACCCGCAACACACTGACAAAGGAGTCCTGATGTCTGCAACGCAATTGCAGCAGGAAGGCGCCCCCGGGGCTGCCCTTCCTCCGCTGACCAACGGTCCGCACCGAAAGCGCCTTGGCCTTGTAGCTTTGGTTGCCACGTTCGGCGGACTGTTGTTCGGCTATGACACTGGTGTCATTAACGGCGCCCTGCGGCCCATGACAGCCGACCTTGGGCTGACGCCCCTGACGGAGGGGATCGTCACCAGCTCACTGCTGTTCGGCGCAGCGGCGGGGGCCGTGGGCGGTGGGCGCCTGTCGGATTCCTGGGGCCGCCGGAAATCCATCCTCCTGCTCGCGGTGCTTTTCCTCGCTGGAACCATCGCCTGCGTCTTCGCGCCGAACTTTGAAGTCATGGTCCTGGGGCGCGTCATTCTCGGCCTGGCTGTCGGCGGAGCGTCCACCGTGGTGCCGGTCTTCCTGGCCGAGCTGGCGCCCTACGAGATCCGCGGTTCGCTGGCCGGGCGCAACGAGCTCATGATTGTCATCGGCCAGCTCGCTGCCTTTGTGGTCAACGCCATCATCGGCAACATCTGGGGAGAGTTTGGGGGAGTGTGGCGCGTCATGCTGGCAGTCGCCGCTCTGCCCGCTATTGCTCTGTTCTTTGGCATGCTCCGGATGCCCGAATCGCCCCGCTGGCTGATTTCCAAGGGACGGTGGGAAGAGGCCTTGGCAGTCCTCAAGACCATTCGGTCGGTGGAGCGGGCCGAGGCTGAAATGGCGGACATCAAGCACCTCGCCGACGAGGAGCGGGCTTCCAAGGCAACCTCGTGGGGCGCACTGAAGGACAAATGGATTCTTCGCATCATCCTGGTGGGCATTGGCCTCGGTGTGGCCCAGCAGCTGACGGGCATCAATTCGATCATGTACTACGGTCAATCCGTGCTGGTAGAGGCCGGATTCGATTCCAATGCTGCGCTCGTCGCCAATATCGCTCCCGGGGTGATCGCGGTGGTTGGGGGCGTGATCGCCCTGACCTTGATGCAGCGTGTCAACCGCCGAACCACACTGCTTCTGGGCTTCACGCTGACCACGGCGTGCCACTTCCTTATTGGCATCGCTTCAATCCTGCTTCCTGTGGGAAACGCGGCCCGACCGTTCGTGATCCTTTTCCTGGTGGTGGCATTTGTCGGCTCGATGCAGACGTTCCTGAACATCGCCGTTTGGGTGATGCTGTCCGAAATCTTCCCGCTTCACGTCCGCGGTTTCGCCATCGGCCTTTCGGTGTTCTGCCTCTGGATTGCCAACGCGCTGCTGGGCCTGTTCTTTCCTACCCTGGTGGCCGGCGTGGGGATTACGGGGACGTTCTTCCTGTTCGGTGTTGTGGGTATCGCGGCCCTCATATTCATCTACACCCAGGTCCCGGAGACCCGCGGGCGCACTCTGGAAGCGCTCGAAGAAGACGTCAGCACGGGCGCCATCTATTTGGTGCACCGGAAGGATTCCACTGCACGTTCCTAGCTGCGTGTCTGCCTCCGGTTGAGGTCCTGTTCGGTGCGGCGTTCGAGCAGGATGGTGTCCCTCCAGGATCCGGCTGCTGGTCCATAGCTCATGAGTCCGATGCGTTCCCGGGTTCCCACGACTGTGAAACCGTATCGTTGATGCAGGGCTATCGAGGCGGAGTTCTCGGGGAAGATGGTGGATTGGATGGTCCATATCCCTTCCTCTTCGGTCCTGCGGATGAAGGCGTCGAGGAGTTGGGCCCCGTAGCCTCGGCCGCGGGCTTCCTGGGCGATGTAGATGGAGTGTTCGACGACGCCGCGGTAGACCGTCCTTGAGGACATCGGTGACGCGGCGACCCAGCCCACGATGAAGCCGCGGTGTTCGGCAACGAGGCGCAGCTGGGGGTGGCGGGTAGCGTCGAAGTCTTCCCAGCCAGGCGGTGAGGGTTCGAAGGTGGAATGGCCTGTAGCGATGCCCGCGGCCCAGATCGCCTCGACCGCCGGCCAGTCGGCGTGCTCCATCTGGCGGATCAGCAGGTGGTTGGTACCGGTCATGGTGCGGCTGGTTCCCCGCTGCGGCCGTGGACCAGCCCGGTGGCGAAGCCAATCGTGACCGGGACAGGTTGCGGGGATCCACAGCACGCGTCAGCGGCGATAGCCGCATCTGCGGGAAGGCTGGTGGAGCAGACCCCTGTTTCGGGCAGTTCCAGTTCCAGCGCGTCGGCTGCTGCTGTGTCTCCGGCGAGGGCGGCCGCAATGGAGCGGACTTGTTCGTAGCCGGTGGCCATGAGGAAGGTCGGTGCCCGGCCGTAGGACTTCATTCCTGCCAGGTAAAAGTCCTTCTCGGGGTGGGCCAGGATCCGCGCGCCATGCGCTGGGACGGTGCCGCAGCTATGGAAGTCCGGGTCAATCAATGGTCCCAGCGCTTTGGGGGCGTCTACTGCCGGGTCCAGGTCCAGCCGCAGTTCGGCAAGGATGCCCAGGTCCGGGCGGAAGCCGGTGGCCGGGATGACCCGGTCCACCTCCACCGTCCGGCCGTCAGTTGCGTGGACAATCACGCCAGTGTCGGCGGTTTCGACGCTTTGGGTGCGGAAGTCGGTCAGGAGCTGGACGGCGCCAGACTCGACGGCGGTGCGCAGGCGGGTGCCGAGCTGGCCGCGCGCGGGGAGTTCATCGACGTTGCCGCCGCCGTAAGCCCTGGCCGGGGTAGCGGCGCGGATGGCCCAGACGACTTTGGTGCCGGGATTGGTGCGAGCAAGGCGAGCGAGGTCCAGGACCATGTTCGCGGCCGAGTGCCCGGACCCGATGACGAGAGTCCGGTGGCCGGCGAAACCATCCTGGGCGACATCGGGTAGAGCTCCGGTGATGGTACCGGCGGCCCGCGCCTCGGATTCCCCTGGTACCGGGAGGCCGTTGCAGCCAAGCGGTGCGGGGGTGTTCCACGTTCCGGAGGCATCGATGACGGCCCGCGCCAGAACCTCGGTGGTCTGGCCGTCGTCGTCCTGAACCTGCAGGACGAAGGGTGTCTGGTCGCGGCCTTGGCTGCGGCCTTTATCCATCCCCTGCCGGGTCACGGCAACGACCTTGGATCCGGTGCGGATCCTCTGCCTGAGTTCGTGGGTTGCGGCCAAAGGTTCAAGATATTGGGTGAGGATTTCCTGGCCGTAGGGCAGTGCGGTCGGGCGGGGTGCTTTCCAGCCCGTTCGCTGGAGCAGGCGGACGGCAGCAGAGTCGAGGTTATATTTCCAGGTGGAGAAGACTCGAACATGGCCCCAACTTTTGATGGCGGAGCCAACGGTGGGCCCGGCCTCGATCACAAGAGGTTCGAGTCCGCGTTCAAGCAGGTGTGCGGCCGCGGCCAGGCCGACCGGTCCGGCCCCGATCACCGCGACGGGCAGGGAATCGTGCCCGGTCATTGCTGGGCTTCTGCCGGCGTGAGGGAGGCAATCAGGGCCTCGACCCGGGTTTTGATCTCGTCACGGATGGGTCGGACGGAGTCGACGCCTTTGCCTGCGGGGTCTTCCAGGACCCAGTCTTCGTAGCGTTTACCCGGGAAGTAAGGGCATTCGTCCCCGCAGCCCATGGTGATCACGACGTCGGAATCCTTGACGGCCTCGGTGGTGAGAATCTTGGGGATTTCGGCGGACATGTCGATCCCGATCTCGGCCATGGCCTCAACCGCTGCTGGGTTGACCTGATCGGCGGGTTGGGATCCAGCTGAGCGTACCTCGATCGCGCCCCTTCCCAGGGTGGTCAGGAATGCAGCGGCCATTTGGGACCGTCCGGCGTTGTGGACGCAGACGAAAAGGACAGAGGGTTTGACGCTCATGAGAGCACCTTTCGATCAGCCGCGGCATCAGCTGCGGAAACATCAGTGGTTTGGGGATAGAGGAGCCGGACGAGGAAAAGCCCGAGGGCACCGCCGACCAGTTGGGCAGCGATGAAACCCGGTGCGGAGGCGGGAGTGATCCCCGCGAAGGTGTCTGTGATGGTTCGGGCGATCGTGACCGCGGGGTTGGCGAAGCTTGTGGAGGACGTGAACCAATACGCGGCGGCGATGTAACCCCCGACGGCGATAGCCACCCGGTCGGGGCGTCCGGAACGGATGGTTCCAAACACGATGACCAGCAGCCCTGCCGTAGCTATGACCTCTGCCAGCCAAAGACCAGGACCGGTGCGTTCGCGGGTGGACAACGTGACCGGAGCCAGATCGAACATCAGGTTCGCCACGACGGAGCCGGCCAATCCACCCACCACCTGAGCCGCAACCAAAAGGGCGGCAGTCCGGGTGTCGATTATTCGAAGGACCCGTTCAACCAGGGTGACCACCGGGTTAAAGGAGGCTGAGACCGGCTGCAGGGCAACGATCAACGCGACCAAAGCCGCGCCAGTGGCGAGGCTGTTCTGCAGCAGTTGCAGCCCGACGTCGTTCGGTGACAGCCGGGAGGCCATCACTCCGGAGCCAACCACCGCAGCGACCAAGAGGCAGGTGCCGAGGAATTCCGCAGCCGCCCGGCGCAGGAGCAAGGGGTTCACTGCGCCTGTCCGCCGATCAAGGCTGCCAGGTTCTGCAGGGCTTCGGTGCGGGCCTTGTAGTAGACCCAGACTCCGCGCTTTTCCCGGTCGAGCAAACCAACGTCGTGCAGCACCTTCAAGTGGTGGCTGATGGTCGGCTGAGATAACTCGAAGGCATCGTTCAGGTCGCAGACGCACGCTTCCCCGCCCTCATGAGAGGCAACCAAAGACATCAGCCGCAACCGGACGGGATCCGCCAATGCCTTCAACAACGGCGCAACGCCGTCGGCTTCTTTCTCCGACAATGGCTCGCGCGCCAGCGGCGAGCAGCAGGCAACGGTCTGGACCGGGGTCAATTCCAAGGACATAGACACAGGTAAATATTTACACTCATCAATATGTTAAGCAAGCCCTCGCGGTGGCAGGGCAGTTTTATTGTCGGAGTGCGGAGGTACAGTTGAACTATTCGAATATATCTTCGAATGGTTGGCGTGTCCCTCCGTGTTTCGATGGGCGCGCATGGTAGTGCCGAACCAAGGAGGAGCATGTCCAGGCCAGCCCTTATGCGCCAGATGCAGGAGATCGCCCACGTGGACATCAACTGCTTCTATGCCTCGGCGGAACGGGCCTTCAACCCTGCCTTGGAAGGCAAACCCCTGATCGTCCTGTCCAACAACGATGGCTGCGCGGTTACCAGATCGCCCGAGGCAAAGCGGCTTGGCATCGGTCTGGGGGATCCTTGGTTCAAGCTGGCTCCGCGGGCAAAGGAATGGGGACTCATTGCCCTGTCCAGCAATTACGAGCTCTACGGGGACATCAGCTCACGGGTCATGGAGTTGTTGCGGCGCTACTCGGCCTGGCAGGAGGTGTATTCCATCGATGAGGCGTTCCTGGGCGTTAAAGGCCGGCCGGAGGAACTCTTGCACCTGGGGCGCTCCATCAAAGAGGCGTGCCGCAGAAATGTCGGGGTTCCGGTCTGCGTCGGAATCGCCCGCACCAAAACGCTTGCCAAGCTCGCCAACAAGTGGGCCAAACACAATCCTGCCTTCAGCGGGGTGTGCCGCTGGGATTCGGTCCCGGAAGCGGAGCGTGAGTCGCTCATGGCACGGCTTTCGGTCATCGAGATCTGGGGCATCGCCACCAGGCTCACCAAGCGCCTGAATGCCATGGGAATCTACTCGATCCTGGACCTGGTCCGCGCCGAGCCCGTTGCGTTGCGTGACAAGTTTTCCATTGTCATGATGCGCACGGTCCTGGAGCTGCAGGGTACCCCGTGCATCCCCATGGAAGAGGAACGGATCGGGCGGGACCAGTTGATCTTCTCGCGCTCCTTCTCCACGCCTATAACGACGACGGCCCAGCTGCGGCAGGTGCTGAGTGTCTACGGTCAGATGGCAAGCGCCCGATTGGCCAAACACGACCTCCAGGCCAAGCTCTTGACAGCGTTCGCGGCAACATCGGTCTACAACCCGAACGACAGATCGTTTCCGACCGTCAACGTCTCACTCCCCATGCCGACGTCGGACCCTGTCCTGCTGACGAAAGCCGCCCACGCCTTGGTGCCGAAGATGCAGGAGGGAACCAAGTACGCCAAAGCCGGCATCATGGTCACCGACCTCCGCCCCACGGGCAACCAGAAACCCCTGGAGATCTTCGAGAACCGGCACGAGGAACGTGGCATTGGGAGCTTGCTGGAGGAAGTCAGCAAACGCTATGGCCGCGGCTCCATTGGCCTCGGACATGCAGGCATCAAGGGTGGTCCGGACTGGTCCATGAAGCGGGACATGCTCAGCCCGCGCTACACCACCAACTGGAACGAACTTCCCTTGGTAAAGGCGGCGTAGCGTGGCTGGAGTCCTAGGCGCGCAGCCGGTATCCGCGCTTCACCACGGTTTCCACGAGCTTTCCGTCAGGGAGCGAGGACCGCAGCCGGCTGACCGTCATGTCCAGGGCATGCACGGAGCCGCGCAGATCCAAAAGATCCGACAACGCTTCACGCGACAAGACCGCTCCGCCTGCCCCGAGGAGCGCCCGCAGCAGCAGGAGGGGAGCCGGTGCCAGTTCCACCACTTCGCCGTTGATCCGAAGGCACCGCCCGCGCAGCTCGATCGTGGCTGTCTTGGTTTCCAAGCGTCGCACATGGTTCAGGGACAGGTGCTCGGTGACGAGGCGGATGAGCGCACCCATGCGGTACCGGTCGGGGATGAGGGGAGTGAGACCGGCGTCGACCAGCGGCTGTGCCGTGACAGGCCCCACGGCCGCAACAGTCACGGGACCCTTGAGCGCCTCGATGAGTTGTCGGTACAGGCCCATTTCGTGCGCGGTGCTCCACATGGCGTCCACGGCCGGGGCACTGGTGAAGGTCAGGACGTCGAGATTGCCATTGACGACGGCCTCGATCAGGCGCGGCAACTTGTCCTCTCCGTCAGGCTTGACCCAGCGGTAGGGCGTCACGGTCAAGACAGTCGCTCCGGACATGCGGAGCCGCTCCAGTTGGCGAACGTCGGTGTACCCGTGCAACTGCACTGCCACGGTCTTGCCACGCACACCCTCCACCAGGAGCATGTCCACCAGGGTGGCCGTGGTCTCGTCACTGCTGATACCGACGTCGGCCAAACCCGCCGCGCGCACGGCACCGCGGGCTTTGGGTCCCCTGACGAACATGCGGCAGGAGGACAGGGTTTCCAGGAGTTGCTCCCCGATGCCAAAGGAATCGGCGGCCTCGCACCAACGCCGCATTCCGTAGGCGGTGGTGGCGATGCAGATATCCGGCTTGGCCTCGATGATGGTGCGGGTGTCCTCTATGAGGATCATGTCCTCCTGGACGGGGGCGATCTTCAGGGCGGGGGCGTGCAGGACGCTCGCACCCCGCCGCTCAAGGGCCTCAATGAGGTCACGGGAGCGGCGGTGCGAGGTGACGCCGATGCGGAATCCATCCAGGGGTGCTTCTGCGGCCTCCGCGGCGTCCGGAGCGGCATTGGGGTCCAGGACTTCGATGGCACGTGCAACAGTCATGTGTATTTACCTTCAGGCTTCAAGGAGCGAAGCCGCGAGTCGGCTCAGTTCAGCGGATGCTTCGGCGTGATTCCGGTTGGCTTCGGCCACCCTGACCACCTCACCGATGACAAGGACGGCAGGGTTGCTGCAACCGGTCGCTGCTGTTTCGATACTACCGAGGTCGGCGATGGTAGTGCGCTGGCCGGGACGGTAGCCACGTTCCACAACGGCCATGGGCATGTCGGATGTCATCCCCGCCCTGCGCAGGCCGGCGGCCAGCTGCGGCAGGGTGCCTATGCCCATGAGGACCACGATGGTGCCGCCCAGCCCGGCGAGGTGGGTGTGTTCCTTCTCCGTCAGGGGGGCGTGGCCGGAAACCACCGTGAACATGTGGCTCACGTCGCGGTGCGTCACCGGAATCCCAGCGGCGGCAGGTACGGAGATGGCGCTGGTGACACCCGAAACAACCCGGACAGGAACGCCGGCTGCTACGCACGCAGCAACCTCCTCGCCGCCACGTCCAAACACATACGGGTCGCCGCCCTTGAGCCTGACGACGTTTTTACCGAGCAGTGCCGCTTCCACCATCAGCTTCTCGATGTCACGCTGAGTCACCTTGTGCAGGCCCGGCTGCTTTCCAACATCCACCAGCTCCGCGGAGGTCAGGTCCGCCAGTTCCTGGCAGGGGGCCAAACGGTCGTAGAACACGACGTCGGCATCCCGCAATGCGTCCACCGCACCTACTGTCAACAAATCCAGTGCGCCCGGTCCTCCACCCACCAGGGTCACGTGTCCGGCGGCACCAGGTGCTGGCTCAAACGCCACCGGGATGCCCGCGGCGCGGCAGCGGTCCACCAGCGCGGCCCAGCGGTCGTCGCCGTCGTCCACAAGGGCTACCAGAAACGGGTGTCCCGGGAGCTGGCCGCTGGACGGCACTGCGTCCGGAGTGCTCAGGCGGTGGACGGTGGCGCCGGCACGCTGATAGCGGCGGACAGCCTGGCGGGCGTTCTTGTCCGAACCCGTGACCAACACGTCGCGGCCGGTGAGATCAATGGTGAGCTGCATGGGGACCCCTCGTTATTCGCTGCGGACCGGGATGGTGGAGGCGATGAGCACGCCGCCCTTTTCTTCATTCGTGGCGGGGCGGATCTGGCCGCGCTCCGGAACGAAGGCAATGGACTCGTCCTTCTGGTCGGGGGCGTTGACGAAGGAACGGAAACGGCGGAGCCGCTCCGGGTCCTTCAGAGTCTCTGCCCACTCGTCCTGGTAGGTGTCGATGTGCTTGGCCATCGCGGCTTCAAGTTCGGCGGCAATACCCAGGGAATCGTGAACCACCACATCCTCGACGTGCTTGATGTCGCCGTCGAGCTCTTCCTGCCAGCGGGCGGTGCGCTGGAGGCGGTCGGCGGTGCGGATGTAGTACATCAGATAGCGGTCGATGTACTTCAGCAGCGTTTCGTCGTCGAGGTCCTTGGCGAGCAACTTGGCGTGCGCCGGAGTGGCACCGCCGTTGCCTCCTACGTAGAGGTTCCAGCCATCGGCCGTCGCGATCACGCCGACGTCCTTTCCCCTGGCTTCGGCGCACTCGCGGGCGCAACCGGAAACACCCATCTTGAGTTTGTGGGGACTGCGGAGGCCCCGGTAGCGCAGTTCCAGTGCGATGGCCATGGCCACGGAATCCTGCACGCCGAAGCGGCACCACGTGGATCCGACGCAGGACTTCACTGTGCGCAGGCTCTTCCCGTAGGCCTGGCCGGACTCGAAGCCCGCGTCCACCAGTTCCTTCCAGATGTCCGGCAGCTGCTCGAGCCTGGCACCAAACATATCGATGCGCTGGCCACCGGTGATCTTGGTGTAGAGGTTGTACTTCTCCGCCACTGCCGCGATGACGCCGAGCCCCCTGGGCGTGATCTCACCGCCGGCGATGCGGGGGACCACCGAGTAGGTTCCGTCCTTCTGCATGTTGGCCAGGGCGCGGTCGTTGGTGTCCTGCAGGGAACCACGCCCGGCGTCCAGGACGTACGCGGAGTGCTGGCTGGCCAGGATCGAGGCAATGGTCGGCTTGCAGATATCGCAGCCCGCGCCCGTGCCGTACTTGGCCATGATGTCCTCGAAGGACGTGAGCTCCAGGACCCGGATGGCGTCGAAGAGTTCCTGGCGGGAGAGGCTGATGTGCTCGCAGAGGGCCTTGGAGACCTCGATCCCGGACTTGGTGAGTTCGCCTTCCAGGAGCTTCTTCAGCATGGGAACGCAGGAACCGCACTGGGTTCCGGCGCGGGTGCACCCCTTGAGCTCTCCGAGCTCCTGGACCGGGGCGTTGCCTTCGCAGGCACCGCAGCCGTTGATGGTGTCGCGGATGGTACCGGCAGCCACGTTGTTGCAGGAGCACAGGATCGCGTCGTCCGGCAGTTCTGTCTCCGGGGCCTCCCCGCCACCCGCCGCGCTGAGGTACGCTCCCGGTTCTGCGGACAATTCACGGCCCAGCAGGGGGCGCAGGCTCATATAGGGAGATGCGTCGCCCACGAAGATGCCGCCCAGGAGGGTTTTGGCATCATCGGTTGTCACGATCTTTTGGTACACGCCACGGGCGGGGTCGGCGTAGACAATTTCCAAAGAGTGCTCGGTGCGGGCAAAGGCGTCGCCGAAGCTGGCAACGTCGACTCCGGAGAGCTTGAGCTTGGTGGCCGTGTCGAAGCCGGGGAATGTCGCTTCGCCACCATGCAGCCGGTCGGCAACAATTTCCGCCATGGTGTTGGCCGGGGCCACCAGGCCCAGGCACATCCCACCGAAGTTGGCCACCTCGCCGATGGCCCAGATGCCTTCAACCTCGGTGGCGCAGAAGTCGTTGATGACCACACCGCCACGCTGGCCCAGGCCGAACAACTGCTCTTCACCCTCGGCTGCACGGAAAAGATCGTCGCGGGGCCTGACACCGATGGCCACAATCACCAGGTCAGCGGGGATGGTACGGCCGTCCGCCATGAGAACACCGGTGACCTGGCCGTCGTCGTCCGTCAGTACCTCGGAGGGGAAGACGCCGCCGTGCACTTCGAAGCCCTTGGCCGCAATCAAACGGCCCAGCGCCTGGCCCGCACCTTCATCCAACTGGGTGTTCATCAACCACGGGGAGCCGTTGATGACCACGGGAGTTGCGCCGAGTTGCTCAGTACCGGCAGCAGACTCGAGGCCCAGCAGGCCACCGCCGATGGTGACCGCTTTGACCTTTCGGCCAAGCTTCGCGGTCAACTCCGCGATTGCCTTGTTGATGGACCAGACGTCCTCGAGGGTCCGGTACACATGGGTGTGCTCGGCGCCGGGAATGGGAAGGCGGGCAGCATCAGAGCCCGTCGCAACCACCAATTGGTCGTAGGTGTACACGCTGCCCGCGGCGGTGGTGACGTTCTTGGCAACGGGATCAATCTTCACCGCGCGCTCGCCGGTCTTCAGCTCCACGGCCGGGTGGTCCCACATTGCGGCATCGCCCAGAGTGAGGTCAACGCCGGTTTCCGTGAGGGCCTTGCTCAGCGCCACACGGTCGTAGGGGAGGTGCGCCTCCTCGGTCAGCACCGTAAGCTGCCAGCCTTCAAGGCCGCGATTGACCATGGCATCGGTGAAGCGGTGGGCGGCGGGGCCGCCGCCGACGATGACGACGCGGCGTGGAGTCCCTGTGCTTGAAGTGTGTCCGGTCACTGGTGGGCCTTTCGCAAATGGTGCAGACGGATCTCCGCAACGTGTGGTCCCAGCCTAGGAAGGGGCAGTTTCGCTTCAGTTTCCCATTTGTTTCGTGGTCTTAACTTCTGCATCACGAACGCGTTTCAGCAGGTGTGAGGTGTCTTTTACCAATCGGACACAAAGGCGCACCCCGGACGAAACACCCCGGTTTTAGCGTGGAGGAGTGGCCACAAGCGTGGCCGGGTCCGGCAGATGCGGCAGTGGAATACGGCACTCCCGGACACAGTGAGAGGGGCTGAAATGACCGTAATTCTGGACCGCGCCGGGACTTTGGACAGTGCCAAAGGCCTGACCGGAGGCATCACCTGGCACCGCGTTTGCCCTATGGACGAACTCGAGCCCGCCTGGGGTGAAGCTGCGTTGATTCAAGGGCGCCAGGTCGCAATCTTTCGAACAGGACCCTCAGAGATATTTGCCGTCGCCCAGCAGGACCCGGCCACTCTCGCCAACGTCATGGCGCGCGGAATCATCGGCTCCCGAGGCAGCCGGCCCACCATCGCTTCACCGCTCCACAAAGAGGTCTACGACCTTGGGACAGGTGAATGCTTCAGCAATGCCGAACTCAGCCTCGAGGTCTTCGCTACCCGCCTTGTGGACGGCGTCGTTGAGGTTGGGCTTCAGGAATCGGTGTGAAAGCTACTGCCCGAGCGCTTCGCGGACGTCGCTGAGCACATCATCCAGGGCGGTCCGCGCCGCTTGGCGTGCTTCCGGGAGTTCGGCTGCCGATTCCACCGGACGGATCACTTCCAAGTAGCACTTGAGCTTGGGTTCGGTGCCGCTGGGCCGGATGATAACGCGGCTCTGGTCACGCGTGAGATAGAGCAGCCCATCCGTGGGAGGCAAGGCGTCGCTTCCTTCCGCCAGATCCGTGGACACTTCGACGGCGGAACCTCCAAACGCTTCAGGCGGGTTGACCCGCAATCGGTTCATCATGGCATCGAGAAGGCCCAGGTCGGCCACGCGGATGCTCAACTGGTCGCTCGCGTGCAGGCCATGCACCAGATACAGATCATCCAGGGTGTCGAAGACCGTCTTGCCCTCGGCTTTGGCAGCTGCCGCCATCTCGGCGATCAGTACGGCCGCCGAAATGCCGTCCTTGTCACGGACCAGCTCCGGCGCCACGCAGTAACCCAAGGCTTCCTCGTAGCCGTAAGTGAGGCCTGGGACGCGGGAAATCCACTTGAAGCCCGTGAGCGTCTCCTGATGGGCGAAGCCCGCCGAGGCCGCGATCCGGGAGAGCAGGCGTGAGGACACGATGGAGTTGGCGAAAACACCGGTGTGCGCATCGTCCGGGGAAGCAGCGGCCAGCCGGGCCACGATATGGGCTCCGAGCAACGCACCAACCTCGTCGCCGCGCAGCATGCGCCATGTACCCGTCGCGGGATCCAGGGCAGCAACCGCAGCGCGATCGGCGTCGGGATCATTGGCCAACACGATGTCCGCGCCGGCTTCCTCGGCGGCTGCGAGTGCCAGGTCCAGTGCGCCGGGTTCTTCCGGATTCGGGAAAGCAACGGTGGGGAAGTCCGGGTCCGGCTCAGCTTGTGCGGCCACCAGCGTGACATCAGTGAATCCTGCGGCGTTCAGAACGGACACGGCCGTTCCGCCGCCCACGCCGTGCATGGGCGTCAGAACAATCTTCAAGTCCCGCGCGGGGAAGTGTTCGCGATCCACCAGCTTGGCCATGGACGTTTCGTAGTCCGAGGCAATGGACTCCGGCAGCACCGTCCAGCCGGAATCAGCCAGTTCGATGGACTCCAACGCCCCGACGGCCTCGATCCTGGCTGCGATTTCGGCATCGTAGGGCGCCACGATCTGCGCCCCCCGGCCACTCCCGGCCACCGCATGCCGCCCCAAGTAGGCCTTGTACCCGTTGTCCTGCGGCGGGTTGTGGCTGGCAGTGACCATCACGCCGCCGTCGCACTCCAGGCTCCTGACCGCGTAGGCGAGCAACGGCGTCGGAAGGGCTGCAGGCATGAGGAAGGTTTCGATGCCCGCGGCAGTGAAGATCGCCGCGGTCTCTTCCGCGAAAATGTCAGAGTTGTAGCGGGCGTCAAAGCCGACGACGGCGCGTGGCCGCGTTCCCGGTGCAGCCGCGGTTACTGCTTCGGTGAGGAAGGCCGCCAGTCCTGCTGCTGCCCGGCGGACCACCACGCGGTTCATGCGGTTGGGCCCGGGACCGAGGGCGGCGCGAAGGCCCGCAGTGCCGAACTGGAGGGTGCCGTTGAAGCTGTCGCCCAGTTCCTGGGCCGCTCCCGCATCACCGGCTGCGGTGAGGTCGGCAAGCTCCAGGAGGGCCGCCGTCGTCGTTGGGTCCGGGTCCTGGGCGGCCCATTGGCGGGCGTCGATGATCAGCTGTTCACGTGCGGCATCACTGGATGTCATAGGGACAAAACTATCCTCATTGCGCACGGCAAGGGCAACGCGGGGTCAGATATGGCCCGTAAATCGGGTCGCAATGGGCCAAATCTGACCCCGGGTTGCCTTAGAACGGACGCGATCGCACGTCGAAGCGCGCCTCTCCGTCCGTGCTGAACACTGATGCTCCGGTAGCGTCCCAATCCGGGAAGAACGTGTCCGTAATTACCGCCGCGCCATCCCCGGCAAAGACCTCCACCGACGAGGAATCGAGGAGCACGGTGAGGTGGACCTTCCCGTCGCTCCCGGTAGAAGGAAGGGACACCTGGTGGTAAGGGCTGAATTTCTCGGAGAAGTTGGTGGTTCCCGCCTGGGAACGGTCCACCTTCAGTGTCCGGGTTTCCTTGGTGTAGGAGATCCGCAGACCGGATTGACCGTCGGCGGAGCGGCGGAGAATCACGCCGGCCTCCCGCGCGGACGACAGGTCCAGATCGAGCTCAAGCAACTGGCTGCGAGCCCCAAAGTCCGCTCCCAAGTCCTGGATCGAGGAGTCCACGGTGAGGTTTTTGTTGTTGACCTCACCGCCCCGGCGTTCCAGTGCTTCCCTGGCTGTGCTGGCGATTGCCGAGCGGAGCTCATAGCGGCGCTCTCCCCGGACCAGCGTGAGTTCCCTGGGAATCGCCATGGAGCCGCGCCAGGGAGTGGTGGGGACGTTCTGGGCGTAATCCCAGTTGCCCATCCAGCCCAGCAGTACGGGTTTGTCCCCGGGCGCGTTGGAGATGGAGTTGGCGGCGTAGTAGTCGGCTCCGTGGTCCAGCCATTGCGACTCTGTCAGCGGAGCATCGGGGGCTGCTGCGTTCTCGGCGGTAAAACGGGTCCCGTCGAATTCGCCCACGAAATACTGCATGCCGGACCCACCCGCGATGCCGCCGGGGTTGATGCTCAGGACCATGACCCACTTCTTTGCCGTGGAGCCTTCCACGGGCATCTGGACGAGTTCGGGCACCTCCCACAGACCACCCTGCGCGCCGGCGCCGGAGAAGTCGCTGAGGTAGTCCCAGTGGAGCAGATCGGTGGACTTGAAGAGCTTGACCACTTGCGCGTCGGCAACCACGGTGGTCATCACCCAGTATTGGCCGGGCTCGTACCAGAGAACTTTCGGGTCCCGGAAGTTGTTGTTGGTGGGCGCGAGGTTGAGCACGGGATTACCGGAGTACTTCTGCCACGTACTACCGCCGTCGAGGCTGTACGCGACAGATTGCGCCTGGGCGCCGTGGGGGAGCGCGCCGTTTTTGCCGTAGGCGCTGGTGTACAGGGCTACCATCGGCGGGTTTCCGGCCGATCCGAGGCCCGAAGCATTGTTGCTGTCCATCACCATGCAGCCCGAGAAGATCTCTTCCGCAGCGCTGGCCTCCATGGCTACCGGTTGCTGTTCCCAGTTCACCAGGTCTTTGCTGATGGAGTGGCCCCAGGACATGTTGCCCCACGAGTTGGCGCGGGGGTTGTACTGGTAGAACGCGTGGTACGTGCCGTCGTGGTAGATCAGTCCGTTGGGATCGTTGAGCCAGTTCTTCTCGGCCGTCAGGTGCGCCAGGGGCCGCCACGGATCCGAAGCGGTGGGCGTCCGGCCTGCCGTGGTGGGCACCGGCGTCGGACTTGCCGTGCAGGAGGCGGCGGAAAAGGCGACGACGACGGCGGCACTTGCGGCCAGCAATTGGCGGCGGGACAGGTGGGGGCTGGGATGAGTCATTGGGGAGAATCCTGAAGGGGTTGGGGTGACGGGGTGCGCCGGCCTGTGGC
>NZ_JBHVQI010000037.1:0-31213 GCF_042886835.1 Paenarthrobacter sp. NPDC057981 | reverse complement strand
CCCTTGCTGGGTGCCGCCCGCCTTCGTCGAACCAGAAAAACTTACGCTTCCTCGACGCCGATGTGCGTCGGGTCAAGGACGCGGCGCAGGAATTCCTTGGTACGCGGCTGGGTGGGGGCGCTGATGACCTGCTCGGCCGGCCCTTCCTCGACTACAACGCCGGCGTCCATAAAGACCACGCGGTCGGCGACTTCCCGGGCGAAACCCATCTCGTGAGTGACCACCAGCATGGTCATGCCTTCCTGGGCCAGCTTCCTCATGACGGCCAGGACATCGCCCACGGTCTCGGGGTCCAGCGCGGAGGTGGGCTCATCGAAAAGCATGAGCTTCGGGTCCATGGACAGCGCGCGTGCAATGGCAACCCGCTGCTGCTGGCCACCGGAGAGCTGGTCCGGGAAACGGTCTGCCAAGTGTCCCAGGCCAACGCGTTCCAGGTTGTGGCGAGCAACCTCGCCGGCTTCGGACTTGGAGCGCTTGAGCACCTTCATCTGGGAAATGGTGCAGTTGTCCAGCACGCTCAGGTGCGGGAACAGATTGAAGTGCTGGAAAACCATACCGACGCTTTGGCGCATCTTGTTGAGGTCCACGTCGGGATCGGTGGCTTCGAATTCGCCCACGTTTATGGTGCCGGCGTTGGGGTGTTCCAGCAGGTTCACGCAGCGCAGGAGGGTGGACTTGCCAGAGCCTGAGGGGCCGATCAGGCAGACTACCTGGCCGGGTTCGACGGTCAGTGAAATGCCCTTGAGGACCTCGTTGCTGCCGTAGGACTTACGCAGGTCCTTGATATCGACGCCGGCGGCGCGAACGGCGGCCGTGCTCCCAGTGGAGTTGTTCATGACTGTCCTGCCTATCGCTTGGTCCGCGCGGAGCGGCTTTCGAACTTCCTTGCAAGGAGGCTCAACGGGATGGTGATGACCAAGTAGAAAGCACCCGCCACGAGCAAGGGGGTGAGGCCCGCGCCGAGGCTTGAGATGCCGTCGCGGCCGAACTTGGTGAGCTCGTATTGGGAAGCGGTGAGGCCCAGGACGTAGATCAGCGAGGAGTCCTTGGTGAGCAGGATGATCTCGTTGGTCAACGGGGGAAGGACGATCTTGAACGCCTGGGGAATGACGATCGAAACCATCGCCCGCCAGTGCGGCATGCCCAGCGAACGGGCTGCTTCCATCTGTCCCTTGGGCACGGCCTGCAGGCCTGCGCGGAGGGTTTCAGCGATGTAGGCCGAAGCCACCATGCCCAGCGAAACCATGACCACGATGTTGACGTCCCACTGGACGCCGAAGGCCAGCGGAACGCCGTATCCGAAGGCGATGAAGACCAGCAGGGCAGGGACGCCGCGGAAGAACTCGATGTAGCCGGTGGCGATCCAGCGGTACAGCGGGAAGGAGGAGAGCTTCATGAGCGCCAGCAGGAGGCCGCCGGACAAGCCCACCACGAAGGCCAGCGCTGTGTAGATGAGGGTGTTCTTGAGGCCCACCAGGAAAATGTCCGGGAACATCGGCCCGATCTTGGCGAAGTTGAAGACGCTGTTACCGATCGTCTTCCAGTCCACGGCAAGGATCACTGCGGCCAGGACCACAACGAAGATGCCCGCCTGGACGTACAAACTGACTTTGGCTCGTTGACGTGCAGTCATTGCCATGGTGTTCTCGCATTCATGTTGCGCAGCCGGGCCCCGAAACAACGTGTCGTTTCGGGGCCCGCCTGCGTGGATCTCGGGAGAGCCGGGGCTCGGACTACTTGGTGGCCTCGCCGAACCAGGTGGTCTGGAACTTCTTCAGGGAGCCGTCGTCAGTGATGCGCTTCAGGGTGCCGTTCACAGCGTCTGCCATGGCGGTGTTGCCCTTCTTGATGGCGATGCCCAGCTTCTCACCCGTCGCGTAGTCCTCAACGCGCTTCAGGTTGGAATCGTCCTTGATGGCGTAGCCAAGAACGGACTGGTTGCCGATGGCGGCGTCGATGGTGCCGGCCTTGAGGGCCTGGACCAGCAGGCCGGAGTCCTCGAACTGCTGTGCGTCGATGCCCTTGTCCTTGGCATACTGGGCACCCGTGGTCGCCTGCTGGACGCCGACCTTCTTGCCCTTGGCGCCGTCGATGTTGTTGATGCCCGAGGAGGAGGTGGCTACAAGGGTCAGGTCATCGTCCAGGTACGGGTTGGAGAAGTCCATGACGTTCTTGCGGACATCCGTGATGGAGATCGAGGAGATGGAGACGTCGCAGCCGGTCAGTGCGGTGCCGGTCTCGATGGCCTCGAAGGAGCTGTCCACCACGTTGAGTTCTGCCTTGATGTCCTTGGCAATCTCTGCGGCGATGTCCATGTCGAAGCCGACAATCTTGCCGTCCTTCTGGAATTCGAAGGGCTCATAGGGGACATCCGAGCACACAGTCAGCTTGCCGGCGTTGATGAGCTTCAGGCCCGAGCCATCCGAGGCTGCGGGAGTGGAGGAACCACCACAGGCGGTGAGGGCCAATGCGCCGGCTGCGAGCACGGCGGCAATCTTGGTGCCGGACAGAACCGAACGGGAGATCTGCATGTGTTTTACCTTTTGTTGCGGTGGATGCTGAACTGAGTCGGTTTTAGTGTAGCCCCGAACATGAGATGTGCATCACAGGAAACGAAGTTTCACTATTAGATAACCAGTTTACGCACTTATCAACCACCGCAACAGAAGCTGTGTCTGGAATCCCAGATTTAGCGCTTGATGCCCAACGCTTCCAGCATCGGCCGGAACTTGGCCCACGTCTCGGCCAATTCCGCCTCCGGCTGCGAACCCTCAACGATGCCGCACCCCGCATAAAGTCGCACGGTGTTGGCATCCTCAATAACAGCCCCGCGCAGCGCAATGCCCCACTCTCCGTTGCCTGCGGCATCGAGCCACCCCACGGGGCCGGCGTACGGCCCGCGGTCGAGGTGCTCGAGTTTCCGGATCAAGGCGCCGGCCACCAAGGTCGGGGTACCGCAGACAGCAGCAGTGGGATGCAGTGCGTTGATGAGCGCAAGGCACGTAGGCACATGACCTTCAATATCGGCCAGCTCGGCTTTCACGTCCGATGCCAGGTGCCACACATTGGGCAACTCAAGAATGAACGGCTCGCTGTGGGAGTTCATCGCCTCGGAGAAAGGGGCCAGCTGGCGGGTCAACGAATCAATGGCGATCTCGTGCTCGTGCCGCTGCTTGTCCGAGCCGGCCAAAACCCGCTCGGCGTATTCCATGGGGGAGCCGTCCATGCCGTCAGCATCCCGACGGTCCAGCGTTCCGGCGAGGACCCGGGCCTGCGCAGTCCGGCCCTCCACCTGGATCAGCATTTCGGGCGTCGCGCCAACCAGCCCATCAACGCCGTATGTCCAGCATTCGCGGTACCTCGCGGCCAGCTGGCGAAGAACCTCCGCCGCGTTGACGCCGGCCGGCAGGGTGGCAACGACGTCGCGCGCCAGCACCAGCTTCTCCAGCTTGCCCGCGCGGATCTCCTCGACGCCATCGGCCACGGCCTGCATCCACTTGGCTTCGCTGAGCGAACCATGGCTGAGGTAACCAGCCGAACCGTTGGCGGCAACAGCCTCAGGTGAGAGTCCGACGTCGGACCCTCCTTGGGTGGACTCCTCACCGTTGCTGCCGGAAAGCCAGCGGTCCACGGAGGCGAGGACGCCCGCTTCGGTGAGGGGGCCGCCGTCGAACGTCAACTGGGTGGCCCAGGCGCGGCCGTCGCGGATGCCGATCACCAGTTCCGGGAGGATCAGGCGGGAGACGTGCGGGGACGTCTTGGAGAAAGCGAAGGAGCCAAATGCCACGGGACCGGTGCCCGGGAGTTCCACATGATCAGTGATTTCTGCCTCAAGAATGAGGTGCCGCCACCAGATGTCGGCCTCAAGGAAACGCTCGGGGCCGGTGGCATTGAAACGGGTCAGTTCGCCGTAGCCCACCAGGCCGGCTTCGCGCCGCGACCAGCAAAGAATGTCGTCCCGCACCAGAAACGACGGCAGCCCCCCGGAGGATGATCCAACATCGAGGGGGACTGTCAAGGTGCGGAGCGTGCTCGTCATGATGGAACAACAGTACTCCCGCGCGGGAGCAGAACCTGAGCCGACTTCTACAGCGCAGCAAAGTCTGTGGAATGTCTGAGACAATTACTGGGTGAACCGAGCATCCTTGGAAAAGCGTCCGGACGAAGTTGCGACGATGTTTGACGATGTCGCCCCAAAATACGACGTCGTCAATGACGTCCTGTCCATGGGACAGACCCGGCGTTGGCGCCGGATCGTCGTGGATGCCATGGATGTGAAGAAGGGCCAGAAAGTACTGGACCTCGCCGCCGGAACGGGAACATCCAGCGAGCCATACGCCGACGCGGGCGTGGATGTTGTGGCCTGCGACTTCTCCCTGGGAATGCTCAAAGTGGGCAAGCGCCGCCGCCCTGACATCGACTTCATTGCAGGGGATGCCACCAACCTGCCGTTCGCGGACAACAGCTTTGATGCCTCCACCATTTCCTTCGGCCTCCGCAACGTCGTGGAACCCCGCAAGGCCCTCGAGGAAATGCTGCGCGTGACCAAGCCCGGCGGCCGGCTGGTCATCGCCGAGTTCTCCCACCCCGTGGTTCCCCTGTGGCGAAACCTGTACACCGAATACCTGATGCGCGCCCTCCCGGCCATCGCCACCAAGGTCTCCTCCAACCCGGATGCCTACGTCTACCTTGCCGAGTCCATCCGTGCTTGGCCGGACCAGGACCACCTGGCTCAGTGGCTTGCCGACGCAGGATGGACGGACATCACCTACCGCAACCTCAGCGGCGGGATCGTAGCCGTGCACCGTGCACAGAAGCCTGCCGAGCACCGCGAAAGTGTTCCCGTGGCCAAATTGCGCCGCCAGATCAAACCGCGCCGACAGGCCGGCTAGCTCCGTACTGCCTGACTTAGGACGACGTGAAAGTACTGATTGTTGGCGCGGGCCCTGCCGGGTCCACAGCCGCGTATTACCTCGCCCAAGCGGGCATCGACGTCACTGTGCTGGAAAAGACGTCGTTTCCCCGTGAGAAGGTCTGCGGAGATGGACTCACTCCGCGCGCCGTCCGCGAGATCCAGAAGCTTGGTCTGCCTCACGCCGTTGAAGAGGGGTGGCGGCGAAACAAGGGTCTTCGCCTCATTGCCGGCGGCCGCACCATCGAACTGCCCTGGCCCGAGGTCGCGGACTTTCCCACCTATGGCCTGATCCGCACGCGCCTGGGCTTCGACGAGGACCTTGCCCGTCACGCACAGGCTGCTGGAGCCGTGGTGCTCGAACACCACAGCGTCACCTCGGCGCTGACCGACGACGCCGGTCGTGTCATCGGTGTACGCGCAGCGATCCTTGACGAGTCCGGACGCAAGACGGGCGAACAGCGCGACTTCCATGCCGACGTCGTACTCGCCGCGGACGGTAACTCGACGCGAACCGCCGTGTCGCTGGGCATGCACAAGCGCGACGACCGGCCGCTGGGCGTCGCGGTGCGGACCTACTTCACCTCGCCGCGCCACGAGGACGACTGGATGGAAGGCTGGCTGGAACTGCCCGGCAAATCCGGCAAGCCGCTTCCCGGTTACGGCTGGGTGTTCGGCGTCGGCGACGGCACGTCCAACGTGGGCCTGGGCATCCTGAACTCCTCCAAGGAGTTCGGCAAGCTCGACTACAAGCAGGTCCTGCGCGAATGGACGGCCGGCATGCCCTCCGAGTGGGGATTTACCCCGGAAAACCAGGTGGGGGAGATCCGTGGCGCGGCCTTGCCCATGGGCTTCAACCGCACGCCGCACTATTCACCCGGGCTGCTGCTGCTCGGCGACGCCGGTGGCATGGTGTCTCCGTTCAACGGTGAAGGCATCTCCTACGCGATGGAGTCGGCCCGGTTCGCGGCTGAGTTCCTGATTGATTGTTTGTCCCGTTCGGCTTCTGCGGCTTGGTCCACGCACGACGCCGATGCCCACCTTTCGCGGTACGCGGACTACGTGCGGGACCAGTGGGGCTCGCACTTCACGCTGGGACGGATGTTTGCGACGCTGATTGGGAAGCCTGCAGTGATGAAGCTTGCGCTGCGGACGGGCATGCCCATTCCGGTCCTGATGCGCTTTGTGGTCCGCATGCTTGCCAACCTGACAGACCCGTCCGCGAAGGGCTTCGAAGACCGCGTGATCCGGGTCCTCGAGATGCTGGTTCCGGCAACGTCCAACACTTCCTCTGCCCGCGCCCTGACGCCGGCAGGCTCCGACACCGCGGTTTCCGCAACAACTAGTTAGGGTTAACCCGTGACGAACTCTGCCGAACACAGCTGGACGCATGCCGGGCACGGCTTGCCGGACTCCAACGAGCCTTCCCTGAACACCACGGCCATTGCAACGGGCCTCCAGCTGCCCGCAGGTTTTGCCGCCATCGCCGGCGACGCCGAGCTTGGCCCGGCCATCACCAACAACCTTGCGCGTGTGGAGAAGAAGCTTCGCGAAGCGATCTCCAACTCGGACCCTCTGGCTGACGCGACGTCGCGGCACCTGGTGGAAGCCGGGGGCAAGCGAATCCGCCCGCTGCTGACCCTGCTGTGCGCACACCTGGGCGACGCCTCACGCCCCGAGGTTGTCCAGGCCGCCGTTGTCGTTGAGCTTACGCACCTCGCCACGCTCTACCACGACGACGTGATGGACTCCGCGCCGTTCCGCCGTGGAGCTCCCACTGCCCACGAAGTCTGGGGCAACTCCGTGGCCATCCTGACCGGCGACCTCATCTTTGCACGGGCTTCCATCCTGGTTTCCGAGCTTGGATCCCGGGCGCTCGGCATCCAGGCCCGCACCTTTGAGCGGCTTTGCCTTGGCCAACTGCACGAAACCGTGGGGCCGCGGGAAGACGAAGATCCCGTGGAGCACTACCTGTCTGTGATTGCCGACAAGACCGGGTCACTGGTAGCAGCTTCCGGCCAACTCGGTGCCATCTTCGCCGGCGCTGCTCCGGAATACGAGGACGTGCTGGTGGAGTACGGCGAAAAGGTGGGCGTCGCCTTCCAGCTGGCCGACGACGTCATTGATGTCACCGGTGTAAAGGTGAAGTCCGGCAAGTCCCCGGGCACGGACCTCCGGGAAGGTGTTCCCACTCTGCCAGTTCTCTTGTTGCGCCGTGACGCAGCGGCGGGCGACGCGTCCGCCGTCGCCCTTCTTGAACTGATCGACGGCGACCTCTCCTCCGACCCTGCGCTGGCTGAGGCCGTGGCCGGCCTGCGTGAGCACCCTGTCACCAGCGAGTCCTGGAAGATCGCCCGCCAGTGGTCAGCCGAAGCCGTTGCAGCCCTGGCCCCGTTGCCGGAGGGTGTTGTGAAGGATTCCCTGACCAACTTTGCCCACGCCGTGGTGGACCGCAGCAGCTAATTACTGTTTGTTGGCAGGCGTCCGGACCTTCATGGGCCGGGCGCCTGCCTTTTTTGTGAGCCCGGGGTTGTACCGCTCGTCCTGGCTCTTCTGCCGGAGTCTGCGCCGCCGCCACCAACTTTGGGCGGTTATCCGGACTGGCGGGCACGGTTTTGCAGCGTGTCCTGCCTGCTGGGGGTCAAAGTGGGTGGTGGGGGCACGCGGTACTTGGCTCACAGGGCGCTTAAAAACGGAATGGCCCCGGTCCGCTGCAACGTTACGAGTCATACGCTGCACCGAACCGGGACCACAATCTCCGTTCGCATCAGACCCACCGGAGGCATTTAGTGGATCCGTGAATAGCTTATGACAATCCTGTCATATTGGCAACTCCTGAGGTCAACGGATTTTCGTTTCTGGTGGCGTGATTTACAGGTTGATCCTGTGCCGTCAGCACCCACATTGATGCTGCGGAGCGGGTGACGCGCCGGAACTTGGGCGTGTTGGGGCCTCGTGTTACAGCGAAGTGGGTGGGGGAGGCGCCGACGGTTTTCCACATAGACCCACTCACGCCAACCAAGTGAGCAGTCCCGGTTGGACTATTTCCCCATGGACATCGTTGAATTCCTCGGCAGCCGTGACGGGGCTGCGACTGCGAAATCACTTTATGCTGCGGGCTTTACACGTCGGGACTTGGCCAAAGCCATCAGCGGCGGGGCCGTCTTCAGGCTCCATCGCGGCGTGTACGTTTCACGGAAGGCAGCCCCGGACGTCGTAGCGGCGTTTCGTGCCAATGGAAAGTTGACCTGCGTTTCCGCTGCTCGCTTCTATCGGTTGTGGACCCTTAATAGCGATAAGGACTTGCATCTCAGCTGCGGAACAGGGCTGGCCCGGCACCATGTGGTCCACCACGGTCAGTGCATACACCCGGGTCACCCCTATCTCCCGGTGGCGGGTGTTGGAGATGTTCTGCTGCATGCCATGAGATGTTTGCCAGAGCTGGAATCACTGGTCATGGTGCAAAGCGCGGTCAGCCAAGCACTGTTGACCACAGAATTCCTGGAAAAGAAGATGGGAGGAAACCGGAACGGCAAAGCCCGCGCAATTCTGAATCTAGTTCTTCCGCGAGCCGATTCACTCCTGGAAGTCCTCGCCCATACGCATTTCACAAGGGCAGGCCTCCGCGTCAAGATGCACGCGGACGTCCCCGGGGTAGGTGAAGTGGACTGCCTGATCGAGGACTGCGTGATTGTTGAACTCGACGGCGGCACTCACTTCAAGTCGAAGCAGGTGAAGAAGGATTGGTACCGAAGCAATGCGGGCCTAAGAAGCGGATTCATGAGCCTGCATTACTACTACGCAGACGTCGTATATCGGCCACAGAAAATGGTGGACGAGGTCCTGGCCGTACTTCGGAACAGGGAGACCGGCCGCTACGGGCCCTTCCGCTACATAGCCGGCCCGCCGCCGTCGTAATCATGGGCGCAAAGGCGCGCCGCCACCACCAACTTTGGGCGCAAAAGGCGGCAAGGACCCCCGAAAAGCGGCGTGGCGCGATGGCCAGCAGCCCAATGCTGGTCGTGGCGGTACCGGGCGCCACACAAAAACAGCCCCCGCACAACCAAACGGCTGCGCGGGGGCTGGAAAACAAGGGAACTCAGTCTTCGTCGTTGAACGCCCACTCAAACATGTCGAACACGAACTCGGAGAACGTGCCTTCCTCGCTCTTCCATTGGCCGCGGGCGTTGTTGCGGCGCCACACAATGGGGTCCGGGATGTTGAGGTCGGCGGTGCGGAAGCCCCAGGTGAACTGTTCGTCCTCGTCTTCGAGGAACATGAGGAAGCCTTCGTCATCGACTTCGAGTTCCTCGGGGTCCCAGAAGTAGTGGTAGGCCTCCATGAGGTCCTCGCAACCGCCGATGGCCAGGTAGAACTCGCGCAGGACCAGCGGGATGGTGAAGGAGTGTTCAGCGAGGGCGTCGTCCAGTTCGTCAGGCGTGAGGCCGTCTTCTTCCTGCCATTCATCCTCGAGATACTTTGGGACCAGCGCGCGGAACTTCTCGAGGAACATGTCAGTCATGCTCTTATCCTAGCTAATCCCGGGCACCCGAAATTGCGCCTCCGCCGGTCCCGGCACGGTGCCATCCCCGGACCGCCAGCGGCACGTACCAGCTGCGGCGCCAGGCCGTTACCCGGAAGGCGAAAACAACCCCGGCGATCACACAGGCCGTCAGCCCGCTGAAGAGCCCGAGGTGCCACAGCAACGTGGTCAGCCCCGCTCCGACAAAGGCCGGCAGCGCATAGATATCGCGGTTGTTGAACAGGGTAGGGATTTCGTTCGCAGTGATGTCCCGCAGCAATCCACCGCCCACGCCCGTGGTGACGCCCAGCAGGATCGCAGCAACCGGGTTCATGCCGGCACTGATTGCCTTGAGGGTTCCCGTGATGCAGAACAAAGCCAGGCCACCGGCGTCGAACAGCGTCAACAGCGAGGTGAAGCGCTGCACCGACGAGAACAGGTAGTAGACCAGCATCGCCGCAAGCAGTGGAGGTGCCAGATACGCGGGATTTGTGAAGGCAATGGGTGGCCCGGCGTTGATGACGATGTCGCGGATCACGCCGCCGCCAAGTGCCGCGATGGAGGCCAGCAGGATGGAACCAACGAAGTCGAACTGCTTCCGGGCAGCCAACAAGGACCCCGAGACGGCAAAAAAGAATACACCGATGAGGTCAAGCCAGAGAAGAACAATGTCAAAGGAAATCAAGGGGACTGGTTCTTTCTTAACGTGCTTCACAACAGGTGCTGGCTCAACGTTACGCTAGCTCCCATGAACAGCCCCGTTTTGATCGCCTGTGCCCACGGAACCCGCAACGCCGAGGGGCAGGCAGCCATCCGCCAGGTCATGGCCGAAATCGAGGAACTCCGTCCCGGGCTTCAGGTCCTGGAGGCTTACGTGGACGTGCAGGAGCCCGAGCTGGGTGGGGTGGTGGAGAGCCTGCCCGAGGGGACTGCCGCCGTCGTCGTACCGCTTTTGCTCTCCACCGGCTTCCATATCAAGGTGGACGTGCCCAAGGCGATCAAGAGCCGGCCCGAAGTGGTGGCCGCCAGGCCGCTTGGTCCGGATCCGCGCCTGGCTGAGCTGTTGGCCACGCACTTGCGCAACGCCGGACTGCAGGAGAACGACGGCGTGCTGCTGGCTGCCGCTGGATCCTCGCTGCCGGACGGGTCGGTGGATTCGGAGGAGCAGGCGCGTTTGCTCGCCGAGCTGCTGCCGAACAAGGTGCGGGTCGCCTATGGTGCCAGCGCCCAGCCGACAGTGCCCGACGGCGTCGCCTCCTTGCGTGCTGAGCTCGCCGGAAGCGGTGGCCGGGTTTTTGTCGCGTCGTACCTGTTGGCCACGGGCTATTTCCATGACCAGCTCGCGAAGGCCGGGGCCGACGTCGTGGCCGCCCCATTACTTCCTTCGACGGTTCTGGCAGAGATTGCGCTGGAGCGTTACGACGCAGTGCTGGAAAGCCTCTAACTTCAGCGGTTAGGCGTCCTCGGGGGTCCAGGTGGAGTTCTTTATTTTCTCCTTGAACCAGTCGGGGATGTGTTCCTCGTCGCGAGGGTAGAGGTAGAGCTCCTGGGCGTAGGTGTCGTCGACTGGGTCTCCGAGTTCCCAGACGGGTTCTTCGGTGTAGTTGTAGTCCGCTTCCCAGCCGTCGCCTTTGGGTGTGACTTTGAGGGTCATGGAAATCCAGGTCCCCTTGCCGGGCTGGTACATCACTTCCCTGAGCGTCCGGGCTGCAATGAGAACGCTTTTGTCGACGTGCTTGCGTTTCATCGGCGCCATCCAAGTAGGCCTTTGCGATGGCACTCGCTGTGCCGCCTACTTCTGAGCGGACGTATGCGAATGTGTCCCACTCGATGTCTAAAGGCCGTGCCGTCCAAAGTCCTTCTGCGATAGTGCGCTCGCATTCGCGTGCCTGGTCGAACTGGTCCGTCGGCGTGGTGCTGTCCGTCATACTTGGATGCCCTAGTCGGATTCGGGGGTCCACGTGGAGTTCTTTATTTTCTCCTTGAACCAGTCGGGGATGTGTTCCTCGTCGCGGGGGTAGAGGTAGAGCTCTTGGGCGTACGTGTCGTCGACTGGGTCTCCGAGTTCCCAGACGGGTTCTTTGGTGTAGTTGTAGTCCGCTTCCCAGCCGTCGCCTTTGGGTGTGACCTTGAGGGTCATGGAAATCCAGGTCCCCTTGCCGGGCCGGTACATCACTTCCCGTAGGTCGTCGACGGTAAAAGGATTTCTTTTGCGAATGATGTGCGTCCAATTTGGGCACCTTGGTTATATATCTTGGTGATCGAGCTGCCTCGGCTGCCGATTTGGTTGTGGACATAAACCAGAGTGTCCCACTCGATGTCCGTTGGACGGATGGCCCACATGCCCTCGGCAACTACGCGCTCGTATTCGCGTGCCCTTTCGAACAGGTCCCTTGACGTAGGGGTGTGTGTCATTCTTGGATGTCCTAGTCGGTTTTGGGGGTCCAGGTGGCGCCTTTCATTTCTTCTTTGAACCAGTCAGGGATGTGCTCTTCGTCCCGGGGGAAGAGGTACAGTTCACGGGCGTAAGAGTCCGAGCCGGGATCACCGAGCTCCCAGGCAGGCTTATCGTAGTATTCGAAGGTGCATTCCCAGCCATCCCCTGCAGGGGTAATGCTCAGGGTCATGGAGAGCCAAGTACCTTTGCCCGGCAGGTACATTGCTTGGCGCAAGCGTTTGGCGGCAAACAGCACTTCGTCTTCCGTGTCCATTCGACCAATTTCCTGGCCAGAGTTGTAGATGACGGTCGTATAGCCCCCTGTCCCACCGGTCTCCATTCGAACGTAAGTGAGTTTGTCCCACACTTTGTCAATAGGCCTCGTAGACCACAGGGATTCAGCAATGATCCGTTCCTCAGCCCGGGCTGCCTCGAACTGGTCTATCTCAGGTCTTTGATCCGTCATCTCAGCTCTTCTCATGGAGTGTTGTCAAAGTCCTTACCGAACAGGAAGGACCCGTCAGCCGTAGCCTTTACATTGATAAGCTCAGGTGTCGTCTGCCCCGGCTGCCGCAGGATCCGAACTTCGGCAATGATATTCGGTGGGGGAATCTCGCGGGCCCTGCTTTCAAGAAGCATTTCAAACTTCCGGAAGCTCTCGACGTTAGCGGAATTTCGGTTCAGGCTTCGCAGCATCCCCACGATGTTGATCCGCTCCTCGATGCCGTCGAAGAGCCTGGCGAAGATGTGGCCGCCTTCGTACAAGTCCCAATCGGAGCCGGGAGGTTGATCGCCGTGGACCTCGACGTTGGCTTCCCGGGCAACTGAACTTTGGATGTAAGGAGACCGGCGTCCGTCGCCGATCTCAAGCCCCTCGACCTTGGCATACTCCGTAAGCCCCTGGTTATTGGTCTTGTACGTGAACTCACCCTTGACACCCTCCACCTTGTACGTCATGTCCGGCAGGGGGTTGTTCAAGTCCGGATTCAGGACGTCCCTGGTCTTGGTGATGACAGCTTCCGTGATGGTCCCGTTCGCATCGGTGACGAAGGTACCCCGGCCGGGCACCCTGTACTCGGTGTTGGGTGCGAACCCTTCAGTGACTTTGGTCCATGGTGTCCGGGGTCCTGGCACCATGGACTCCGGGACGCGTACAACGCCCTGGACTAATGGGTTCGAGGCATCGTGGAGCGGTGAGGGTTCGAGTTGGGAGATGACCTCGTGGTGCTCTGCGGCCCTGCCGAGGGTGCCCATCGCCGGGGGGCGGTAGGCTGCCTGGTCCAGACGTTCGATGCCTTGAAGGAGGTCCTCTGCCAGGCCTCCAAGGGGTCCGCGGCCCACCCCCGCGACCCCGTCGGCGACGCGAACCGCACCCGCGCCGTCGTCGAGCTTGTCCAGGACGTTCGCAGTCCCTTGGAGCGCTGGCTTGAGGGCATGCTCCCAGGTTGCGGTCTTTACGGTGGCCAGGGCGTCGGCGAGCTTAGCGGTGGTGGCGGGGGCCAGCTCTGCCATGAGTCTCCCGGCGAGTGCCCCGGCGCGCATAGCCGCTGTGCCCCCACCGGTGGCGAGCAGGACCCCCACGTCAGTGCTGTTGCGGGTCAGTGCATACTCCCATTCGCCCTTGGCCCACGCTTCTGCCTGAACCATCGCGGGCAGCACCTGACTGAGTTCGGCAGCTGCAGCGTCCTGGTCTTCCTGCTTGCCGGTGATGGCACGGTCAAGCCAAATGCCGGGGGAGATGAACGTGCCAATGTCCCAAAGTGTCTTGCCAGCTCCTTTCACGGTGTCTTCACCGCTGGGAGTCTGTTCCAGCCCCAGTTCCGGCACGGAAGGACGCACAAGAGCCGACATCCAGGAGAAGGAGTATGCAGCGCCCCCGGCTTCCCAGACGGAGTCCAGGAGGCCTTGCGCTGCGCCGGCCCAGCCGTGAAGTTTTGCGCGCTCAACAGGTGCGCCCCAAGGAAGTTTGCCTTCCTGGGCCAGGGCATCCAGGGTGGTGGCGTCCACGGCGTACACGTTTGAGCCGTCGGCGCGGGCGTCTGCATCGTTGGTGCTGACGTATCGGGCCCCGCCGTAGACGCCGCTGATCTTGTTGGCACAGTCCTGCTCGGCTTCGGCAAACCCGGCCTTGATCTTGTTGAGATCCGCAAGAAGACGGTGTTGTTCGTCCACGATTGCCGGCACGGTGGCCCAGTCGTCGCCTTTGAGCTCGATGCGTGCGCGGAGTGCTTCAGCGTCCTCGATGAGATTCCGGGAGAGAGTTTTGACAGCCTGGCACGCGGCGGCAAACTCAGACAGAGCCGCAGCCACGACTGAGGCTTCGTCCGTGACGGTCCCGGCCATCACGCCTGCAGGGGTGAATACGGTCAGCAGCTCCGGCAGCTCCGGGGTGCGGAACGGAATGGCCAGAGCGTTCCAGTTCGTGACGGTAGTGGACACTGCTTCCCGGTATCGTCCGCCAGCGGCCCGCAGGTCCACCGCTGCCAGATCGAGCGCAACAGGATCCGGGACCACTGGCAATGCAGTAAGGTCCACTCCCGGAACGCCGCCTTGCGGCGCGACGCACACACCAAAGTCATCTGCCATGCCGGGCTCAGCCGCGTTCCGGCGAACGGTGACCGTCCCTCGATAGCGGACCGCCGCCGTCGAGCCCTGACACTTCGGCCGCCAAGGCTGCGACCGAGGCCTGCGCCTGCTGGGCCATCAGGAAGTCGGCCTGCACGTACGCCACCAACGCGTCAGCGGTGCCTTCGATGATGCGATTGGACCGGCCGGAGATGGCGGTGAGGTGGGGGAGCAGCGACATCTCTACGTAGTCGCCCAGCGCCTTGCCCACCAACCCCCTGCCTACCAGCGCGGCCACGTCGTCGATGACGGAGCCCATCCGGGTGGCGGCACGGTTCTGCTCATCAATGCCGGCCGAAGCGGCAACGAGCACAGCCCGGGTCCCGGCAGGATCGATGTCCCAGTTAATTTCCACAAAATCCCCCAATGAAGGCCCTCCGACACGGGGAGAGCACGACTTGAGTGGATGCTACTGATGAGCGGAGCAGAAACAGCAAGCGAAAAGAATTCAGTGAAATGGCGTCATGCAACGGGCCTTGGCGACACAATATGAAGCTGCACAAGAGGCCCGCCGGAACAAGGCCGTCGGCGTGTTCGTGACGAAATGTTTCCCTAGGTGACTCAACATTTCCAGACCTTTGCTGGCCAAATCTGGCCAGACCTACAGTCGATGTATGACAGATACAGCTGTAGCCGGTGCGTCCGCTGACGCCGCAGTCCCTTCGCGCCCAGCACGCACCCGTCCGGCGGCCAAGCCCCACGGCCAGTGGAAGGTCGACGGCACCACGCCGCTCAACGCCAACGAGACCTGGAAACAGGAAGACAACGGGCTGAACGTCCGTGAGCGCATTGAGTCTGTCTATTCAAAAGAAGGCTTCGACTCCATCGACGGCACGGACCTGCACGGCCGTTTCCGCTGGTGGGGCCTCTACACCCAGCGCAAGCCCGGGATCGACGGCGGCAAGACCGCCACGCTTGAACCGCATGAGCTTGAAGACAAGTACTTCATGTTGCGCGTGCGTATCGACGGCGGCGCCCTTACCACCGAGCAGTTGCGCGTCATCGGCCAGATTTCCGTGGACTTTGCCCGCGGCTCAGCCGACCTGACCGACCGCCAGAACATCCAGCTGCACTGGATCCGCGTGGAGGACGTGCCCGAGATCTGGCGCCGCCTGGAGGGCATCGGCCTGTCAACCACAGAAGCGTGCGGCGACGTGCCGCGCGTTATCCTCGGTTCCCCGGTTGCCGGCATCGCCAAGGACGAGATCATCGATCCCACGCCGCTCATCCACGAACTCGCCGAGCGTTTCATCGGTGACCCCGAGCTGGCCAACCTGCCGCGTAAATACAAGACCGCCATTACGGGCCACCCGTCCCAGGACGTGGTGCACGAAATCAACGACTTTGCCCTGGTTGGCGTTGTCCACCCCGAACTCGGCGCTGGGTACGACCTCTGGGTCGGCGGCGGATTGTCCACCAACCCCCGCCTTGCCGAACGTCTCGGTGTGTTCGTCTCGGCCGATGTTGCCGCCGAGGTGTGGCTGGGTGTTACCAGCATCTTCCGTGACTACGGCTACCGCCGCATGCGCACCAAGGCCCGCTTGAAGTTCCTGATGAACGACTGGGGTCCTGCCAAGTTCCGCCAGATCCTCGAGGACGAATACCTCGGCTTCAAGCTTCCCGACGGTCCTGCCGCTCCGAAGCCCAACGCTCCCGGCGACCACATCGGTGTCCACGAGCAGAAGGACGGCAAGTTCTTCATCGGTGTTGCGCCGACGGTCGGCCGCACCTCGGGCGAGGCACTCGTGAAGCTCGCGGACACCTTGGAGCAGCACGGTTCCTACCGCCTGCGGACCACCCCGCACCAGAAGCTCGTCATCCTGGACGTCGCCAAGGAGCAGGTGGAACCGCTGATCGCAGAACTGGACACCCTGGGCCTGTCCGCCCGGCCGTCCGTGTTCCGCCGCGGTACCATTGCCTGCACGGGCATCGAGTTCTGCAAGCTGGCCATCGTGGAAACAAAGGTCACGGCTGCAACCGCCATCGCTGAACTGGAGCGCCGCCTGGCTGACCTGGTGGAGACCAAGCAGTTGCCCTCGGCACTGTCCCTCCACATCAACGGATGCCCCAACTCCTGCGCCCGTATCCAGACGGCCGACATCGGCCTGAAGGGCATGATGCTGCCAACGCCCGACGGCGACCCCACCCCGGGTTTCCAGGTCCACCTTGGTGGCGGGCTGGCCAACAACGAGCGCGAGGAAGCTGGTTTGGGACGTACCGTCCGCGGCCTGAAGGTCACGGTGGAAGACCTGCCCGATTACGTGGAGCGCGTGGTCCGCAAGTTCGTCGCTGTCGGCGCCGAGGGCCAGACCTTCGCTGAGTGGGCACACTCCGCAGATGAAGGAGACCTCCAATGACAGATCCCCAGACGCTTCCGGCTGTCCGCACGCTGCGGTCCCACGAAGAACTCAAAGCATTGGCTGACGCCGGTGCCGCGGAGCTTGGTTGGAACGCGACTGCGCAGGAAGCCATTGCCTGGGTTGCGCGCAACTTCGAGCTGCCCGCGGTGACCGTTGCCTGCTCCATGGCCGACGCCGTGCTGCCGGCCTTGGTGGCGGACCAGCTTCCCGGCGTCGACGTTCTGTTCCTGGAAACCGGCTACCACTTCAAGGAAACGTACGACACCCGCAACGAAGTAGCTGCAAACCTGCGCGTAAACGTGGTGGATGTCCTGCCGGAAAACACGGTGGAGCAGCAGGACCGCCTGTTGGGCAAGGACCTGTTCGCCCGGGACGCTGCCCAGTGCTGCGCCCTCCGCAAGGTCCAGCCGCTGCGCCGCTCCCTCGCGGGCTACGAAGTGTGGTTCACCGGCGTCCGCCGCGACGAAGGCCCCACCCGCACGAACACCCCGGTGGTCACCTGGGATGAGGGCTTTGGCCTGGTCAAGGTGAACCCGATGGTGGACTGGTCCTTCGATCAGCTGCTGGAGTACTCCGAGGACAACATCCTCCCCGTCAACCCCCTCCTGAGCCAGGGCTACCCGTCCATCGGATGCCAGCCCTGCACCCGCAAAGTGGCCCCGGGCGAAGACCCCCGAGCCGGCCGCTGGGCAGGATCCGACAAGACAGAATGCGGACTACACACATGAGCACGTACACAACAGAGGAGTCCACGGTGGAAGTTGCAGCGGCAGTAGACGCCCCCTCGGTCGAGCGCCTGAGCAGCTTGGACACCCTCGAGTCCGAGGCCATCCACATTATCCGCGAAGTTGTTGCCGAGTTCGAGAAGCCCGCGCTGCTGTTCTCCGGCGGCAAGGACTCCGTGGTGATGCTGCACCTGGCTACCAAGGCATTCTGGCCGGGCAAGGTGCCTTTCCCTGTCCTGCACGTGGACACCGGGCACAACTTCCCGGAGGTCATCGATTTTCGCGACCGCACGGTGGAGCGCCTGGGCCTGAAGCTTGTGGTGGGTTCCGTTCAGGAATTCATCGACCGCGGCGAACTGGCTGAGCGCGCAGACGGTACCCGCAACCCGCTGCAGACGGTTCCACTGCTGGATGCGATCCAGAAGAACAAGTTCGACGCCGTCTTCGGCGGCGGTCGTCGCGACGAGGACAAGGCCCGTGCCAAGGAGCGCATCCTGAGCCTCCGCGACGAGTTCGGCCAGTGGGATCCGCGCAACCAGCGTCCCGAGCTGTGGAACCTGTACAACGGCCGCCACACCGTGGGCCAGCACGTGCGTGCGTTCCCCATCAGCAACTGGACCGAGTTGGACATCTGGCGCTACATCGAGCGCGAGAACATCGAGCTTCCCAGCCTGTACTACGCCCACGAGCGTGAAGTCTTCGCCCGCGACGGCATGTGGCGTGCAGTGGGCGAAGTTTCCCAGCCGCTGCCCCACGAGGACGTCATCACCAAACTGGTCCGTTACCGGACTGTAGGCGACATGTCGTGCACAGGTGCCGTCGAGTCCGACGCACGCACCGTGGCCGACGTCGTAGTTGAAGTCGCTGCCTCCACCCTGACCGAACGTGGCGCCACCCGAGCAGATGACCGCATCTCCGAGGCAGCCATGGAAGACCGCAAGAAGGACGGCTACTTCTAAATGAGCACCGAAACATTGGCTGCCGGGCTGGAGACAGCCCTGCCCACCACCCTTTTCCGTTTCGCTACCGCCGGATCGGTCGACGACGGCAAGTCCACTTTGGTAGGCCGCCTCCTTCACGATTCCAAGGCGATCCTGGCCGACCAGCTCGACGCCGTTGCCCGCACGTCGGCGGATCGCGGCTTCGGCGGCGACAAGGGCGGCATCGACCTCGCCCTCCTGACCGACGGCCTGCGTGCCGAGCGCGAGCAGGGCATCACCATCGACGTTGCCTACCGCTACTTCGCAACCGACCGCCGCAGCTTCATCCTCGCGGATTGCCCCGGCCACGTTCAGTACACCAAGAACACGGTGACGGGCGCGTCCACGGCGGATGCCGTCGTCGTGCTCATTGACGCCCGCAAGGGTGTGCTGGAGCAGACCCGCCGCCACCTGTCCGTGCTGCAGCTTCTGCGTGTTGCCCACGTGATCGTTGCTGTGAACAAGATCGACCTGGTGGACTTCAGCGAGCAAGTTTTCCGCGACATCGAGGCCGACGTGCAGAAGGTGGCCCGCGAGCTGGGTCTGGGTTCAGATGGAGTTGCCGATCTTTTGGTGGTGCCGGTCTCGGCCCTCGACGGCGACAACGTGGTGGATCGTTCCGAGCACACTCCCTGGTACACGGGACCGGCGTTGCTGGAAGTCCTCGAAACCCTCCCGGCCGCCGATGAACTCGAAGCCGAGCTGGAAAGCTTCCGATTCCCGGTCCAGCTGGTCATCCGTCCGCAAGGTGCCCTGGCCCCTGACGCCGTGGCTGCCGGACTCGATGTGGAGGCCTACCGTGACTACCGTGCGTACGCCGGGCAGATCACCGAAGGCTCCGTGAAGGTCGGTGACGAAGTTTCCGTCATCAGCCCGGGCCACGAACCGCGCGTCACCACCGTGGTGGGTATCGACTTCGCGGGCCAGTCCTTGGAAGAGGCCGCTGCACCGCAGTCCGTGGCCATCCGTTTGGCTGACGAGATCGACATCGCACGTGGGGACACCATCGCCGCGGCCGGAACCGTCCGCGAAAGCTCGGCTGACCTGTACGCATCGTTGGCCTGGTTGTCGCCGAAGCCCCTCCGCGAAGGTCAGAAGGTCCTGGTGAAGCACGGAACGCGCACGGTCCAGGCACTGGTCCGCAACGTCACCGGCAAGCTGGACCTGGCTACGTTTGCCGTGGAGCCGACCTCAACGCTGGAGCTCAACGACATCGGAAACGCGCAGCTCCGGCTCGCTGCCCCCTTGCCGTTGGAGAACTACCTGCACCACCGTCGCACGGGTGCCTTCCTGGTGATTGACCCCATCGACGGCAATACCTTGGCCGCTGGTCTGGTCAAGGACCACCCCGGTGACCACGAAGACGAACGTTACGTCATCTAAGGACACAGACAGCAATAAAACCGCGGCTTGTTCGCTGCCCCTCCCTTTGTGGAGCGTGATGTTCGAACAAGTCGCGGTTTCTTTTTGGAAGGCCATATGCCCCGCAACACCATACTCAGCACCCTCCTGGACGCCGGCAAGGACCTGGTCCTGGACGGAGCCCTGGCCACCGAATTGGAAGCCCACGGTTGCGACCTTGAGGACGCGCTGTGGTCCGCCAAGGTCCTGCTGGAGCAGCCGGAGTTGATCAGGCAGGTCCACCGCGACTACTTCGACGCCGGTGCCTCCGTAGCCATCACCGCCAGCTACCAGGCGACGCCGCAGGGTTTCGCACGGCGCGGGCTATCCGTGGAGGAATCGCTGGAGCTGGTTGCGCTGAGCGTCCGCTTGGCCGATGAAGCCCGGCGGGAGTACCTCGCGGCCAACCCCGGTTCAGGGCCCTTGTTGGTGGCCGGCTCAGTGGGACCCTACGGCGCCTACCTTGCCGACGGCTCAGAGTACCGCGGTGATTACACGCTTTCTCCCGCGGATTTCCGGGATTTCCACCGGCCCCGCATTGCCGCGCTGGTGGAGGCCGGAGCGGACTTCCTGGCGTGCGAGACGCTGCCGTCGTACGCCGAAGCGGAGGCGCTGTTGGCGCTCGTGGCGGAGTTCGACGTCGAATCCTGGTTCTCGTTCACGCTGCGGGACAGCGCCCACATCAGTGACGGAACGCCCCTCGCGGACGTGGCGGCGCTGCTCAGCGCGGAACCGCGCGTGGTCGCCGTCGGGGTTAACTGTGTGCCGCTGGAACTGGTGGCTGAAGCGCTGGGAAACTTCCACAAGTCCTCGGCAAAACCCCTGGTGGCGTACCCGAATTCGGGGGAGACGTATGACGCCGTGACCAAGACCTGGGGGCCGTCCGAAGGTCTCCAGGGAAACGGGACGCTGGCGGGCAACGCTGCCTGGTGGCGCGAAAACGGGGCCCTTCTCATGGGCGGCTGCTGCCGCACAACTCCGAAGGACATTGAAGCGCTTTCAGCCAATATGACGCCAAGTGACCCTTCATGAACCTTGATTTCTACGGGATTGAAGCCGAAATATGACAGTCCCTACTGTGAACTCATGACCACTCCGGAACGGTCCTTCCTTGCCCTCGATGGGCGATGTTAGGGGCCTGATCTTCGCCCCGCTTCGCATCCCAAAAATCTCCTAAGGACCCCCATGTCGAACACTCCCGAGTCACCCAAGCCCGGATCTGATTCCGGCACCACCCGCATCGTCGCGGGCCAGACCCCAGCCAAGCCCAAGCGCCGCCGCACCCTCGAGATCGGACTGGCCGTTGGCCTGGTCCTGCTGATCGGCGCAGGCGCAGCCGTAGCCTCCGTCGTCTCGAACAACAACAACAGCCAGGCAGCACCGGCCGCCAACACCTCGCCGGCCGCGGAGCTCAAGCTGGGCTACTTCAGCAACGTCACCCACGGCCCGGCCCTGGTCGGCACCAGCAAGGGCTTCATCGCCAAGGAACTCGGCGACACCAAGCTCAGCACCCAGATCTTCAACGCCGGCCCCGCCGCGATCGAAGCCCTGAATGCCGGAGCCATCGACGCGACCTACATCGGCCCGAACCCGGCCATCAACTCCTTCGTCAAGAGCAACGGCGAATCCATCAGCATCATCGCCGGCGCAGCTTCCGGTGGTGCCCAGCTGGTGGTCAAGCCGGAGATCAACTCCGCAGCCGACCTCAAGGGCAAAGTGCTCGCTTCGCCGCAGCTCGGCGGCACGCAGGACGTGGCACTGCGCGCCTGGCTCGGCCACCAGGGTTACAAGACCAACCCTGACGGCAGCGGTGACGTCAACATCAACCCGACCGAAAACGCCCAGACCCTGAAGCTCTTCCAAGACGGAAAGCTCGACGGCGCGTGGTTGCCTGAGCCCTGGGCCTCCCGCCTGGTGCTGGAAGCCGGTGCGAAGGTCCTGGTGGACGAGAAGGACCTGTGGGACAAGGGTGACTTCACCACCACCATCCTGATCGTGAACAAGAAGTTCGCAGCCGAACACCCGGAGACCGTCAAGGCTCTCCTGAAGGGCCACGTCGAATCCGTGAACTGGCTGAACTCCGCTTCTGCCGCCGACAAGGCTTCCACCATCAATGCAGTCCTGAAGGACACCGCAGGCAAGCCGCTCCCGGCCAACGTCATTGACCGGGCTCTGCAGAACATCAAGTTCACCACCGACCCCCTGGCCGGAACCTACAAGAAGCTCCTCCAGGACGGTGTTGACGCCGGCACCACCAAGACCGCCGACATCAACGGCATCTTCGACCTCCGCGCCCTGAACGAGGTGGAGGGCAAGAAGACCTCCGCCGCCGGACTCGGCCAGGACTAAGCAGTAACAGGCTGGTCCGCCCCTCGCGGGGCGGGCCGGCCTTTGGCCGCATCCGGACCCCGGATACGGCTTAGGCAGTACCAGCTTGACGAACAACAAACGAAGGACGGGACCATGCCAGTTGTACTGGAGAACCTGGGCAAACGCTTCGGCGACGGGGCTCCCGTCCTGGACGACGTCAACGCCACGATCGGGCAGGGCGAGTTCGTCGCCCTCCTCGGTGCGTCCGGCTGCGGCAAGTCCACCCTGCTGAACATCATCGCCGGACTTGAGCAACCGACGTCGGGCGCTCTGGAAGTCCCCAGCGACGGCGCGGCCTTCATGTTCCAGGACTCAGCCCTGTTCCCGTGGCTGACCGCACGAGGCAACATCGAACTGGCCCTTCAGCTGGCCGACAAGTCGAGCAGCAAGGCAAGCCGACGTTCGCGGGCAACCGAGCTGCTGGAGCTCGTGCATCTTGGAGGAGCCGGCGACAAGCGTCCCCACGAGCTGTCCGGCGGCATGCGCCAGCGTGTGGCCCTTGCCCGTTCGCTGGCCCAGGACCGCCAGGTGCTCTTGATGGACGAGCCGTTCGCTGCGCTCGACGCCATTACCCGCGACCTTCTGCACGATGAGCTGGAGCGGATCTGGAAGGAAACGGGACGCACCATCATCTTCGTCACCCACAACGTCCGCGAGGCTGTGCGCCTGGGCCAGCGCGTGCTGCTGCTGTCCTCGCGCCCCGGCCGGGTTGTTGCCGAATGGGAAGTCACTGAAGAACACCGCACCGATGCCGGCTGTGCAGGGGAGCTGACCGGCGTCATCACCCGACGACTTCGCGAGGAGATCCGCCGCCATGCCAAGTAACCAGACCACCGAAGAGCGGACCCTCCCCGTGAGCGACCAGAACCACATCACCTCGCCGTCCATCAAGGGCAACCCTTCCGAACTTCGCGACCTCGAAGCGGGTCTGGATAACCTCCAGTCGGACGTTGGCCGTCAGCGCGGCATAGAGTGGAAGCGCATCCTGCTGCCGATCGTGGCACTGGTGGTCCTTGTTCTGGCCTGGCAGTTCTACGTGTCCTTGGGTCTCAAGCGCCGAGACCAGGTCCCGGGGCCGTTGGATGTACTGACCCAGTTGGGCGTGTTGTGGAGTGAAGGCAAGGTCCAGGAATCTGTGTGGACCTCCCTGCAGCGCGGCCTGATCGGCTTCCTGATTTCCGTCGTGGTGGCAACGCCGATTGGCTTGTTGCTGGCACAGGTTGCACCGCTTCGGCGTGCTTTCGGGCCGCTGATCTCCGGTCTGCAGGTACTGCCCTCCGTGGCCTGGGTTCCCGCCGCCATCATTTGGTTCGGCCTCACGGACGCCACCGTGTACTTCGTGGTGCTCATGGGTGCCATCCCGTCGATCATTAACGGCCTCATTTCCGGCGTCGACCAAATCCCGCCTCAGTTCCGCAGCGTCGGCACGGTGCTCGGCGCGAACCGGCTGCAGATGGCGCTGCAGATCGTCCTCCCGGCGGCCCTTCCCGGCTACATCAGCGGCTTGAAGCAGGGGTGGGCCTTCTCCTGGCGCTCTCTCATGGCCGCTGAAATCATCGCAGTGGGAGGCACCATCGGCTTCGGCCTCGGATCTCTGCTGGATCAGGGCCGCGCGTTGTCAGACATGGCGATCGTCATGTCCGCAATCCTCCTGATCCTCTTCGTGGGCATCCTCATCGAGCTGCTGGTCTTTGGGCCGATCGAGAAGCGACTGCTCCAGCGCCGTGGTCTGCTGGCAGGCAGCTCGCGGTAATCCCTTAGTTCGGGGGATGAGGTGGGGGTGGCAGGGCAGAGGCGCGCCCGTTTCCGCCGGTTGCACCTCATCCGCACCAGCTCCGCGCCCTTTCACGCCAATTGCACCAGCGGTTATAGAGGCGATCGGCGCTACGTGGTGCGGGAACCTGGCGTTCGGAACGCCCGACGGCGGCCTCCCGCCGTCGGGCGTTTACGGAACCGTCGCGTTAGAGGCCAGCGAGGAGGGCCTTCATGTCCTGGATCTCCTTCTCCTGCGCGGCCACGATGTCCTTGGCAAGTTGCACCGCCTCGGGAGACTTGCCTTGGCTGATCTCGGTTTTGGCCATGGTCACGGCACCTTCGTGATGCGCGATCATCTGGGTGAGGTAGAGCCTGGCTGCTTCCGTGCCTTGGGCATCTTTGAGTGTTTGCAGCTCAGTGTCGCCCACCATGCCGTCCATGCCGTGACCGCTATGGGAGGAGGACCCCATGCTGGGCTCGTTCCAGCCCTTCAGCCACGCCGTCATTTTCTCGATTTCGGGTGCTTGGGCCCCCTTGATCTGAACCGCCAAGGCAGTTACAGCCGACGGAATATCTTTCTTGTCCAGAATGGAGTCCGACATCTCGACGGCCTGGGCGTGGTGCGGAATCATCATCTGGGCGAACATGGTGTCCGCCGCATTGTGGTCTGACGCGGTGCTGGCCACGGAAGGGCTGGTAGTCGCGGTCGAAGCCGGTGACTGGCCGTGATCCATGCCCGGCATCGAATCGGAGCCGGACTTGGACGCGCATCCCGTCAGCGCAATCAGGCCTGCAAGAGCGGTTCCGGCAACAATAAAGCGTGCTTTGTTCATCAGTGATTGGTCCTTTGCCAATTTCAGGCGGCCCGTTGGTCGACCGCCAAGGGTAAGCAGATGTGTTCCCCAAGCCATGGCCCGGGGTGTAGATGGGTAGCCGTACGGCGACCCATTCAGCTGCTTACGTCCTGCTGATGCTCAGTTGCCCGGGGGTGGGTGGGGCTGGTAGGTAGGACCAGGACGGACCGGGGTCCCGGGGAGCCGAGGCCGTGGCAATGAAGACAACTGCGTCACCTGGAGGCGGCGCGGCCAGGGATCCTGTTTTGTGCAGAGGGGTGCAGTTGGCGTTGCCAGTCTGCGCGCAGGAGCAACTGCCTGCGGTGCACTGATCGGCGTCGGCGGGCGAGGATGTCTGGACGTGCTGGGATGGGTGCTCGTGGTGTGCCGCGACAGTTAGCGTGCTGGTCGAGTGCGCACTGTGGGAACCGTTGACGACGTGCATTCCGAAGATGCCCGCTATCACAGCAGCCACCAGCAGCAGGAGCGGGACCCGCCGTCGAATGGTGGCGCCAAACCGCAGGCCTGTCACGCTGTTCACGGTTCCCCACCACCTCCTGCACGTCACGGACAACAGCAGCATACCCCGGGAGGGTATCCCTTGGCAGTGCAGCACCGCGGTTTCGCACTTGATGCAGGTTTATCCGCTGTGCATTCCCCTCCGAACGCCTAGAATCGCAAAATGGGCCTCCTAACGTTCAGCATTAACGTCACCCTGGATGGTTGCGTTGACCACCGCGAGGGCATCGCCGACGACGAGACGCACGCTCACTTCACCCGACTCCTCGAGGAGAGCGGCGCCATGCTCTGGGGCCGCACTACCTACGAAATGATGGAGAGCTACTGGCCCGGAGTCGCCAGCGGCGAGACCGATGCCCCGCAATCCCTCAAGGAGTGGGCACTGACGCTGGAGACCAAGCCCAAGTACGTCGTCTCGGCGTCGAGAAACGACTTCCCGTGGACCAACAGCCACCACCTGACTGGCGACCTCCGCTCGGCGGTTCAGGAACTCAAGGACGGAACCCCCGCTGGAGTGCTCGTAGGCAGCGGGAAACTTGCCACGGAGTTGGACCGGATGGACCTTATTGACGAGTACAAGTTCCTGATCCATCCCATGATCACCGGTCACGGACCCACCCTGTACCAAGATGGCTTGCCCATTACCCGGCGCCTGGAGTTGGTATCCGCGGAGCCACTGGGCAACGGCGCCGTTGCCATGCACTACCGACGGGCTGATTGAGGAATGCGCCGGCATTCATCAGTGTTGTGACGGGCATGCACAACAAACGGATCGGTTTCCTGTCCTTCGGCCACTGGGCCCGCGTCCCGGGCTCCCTGGTTCCCACTGCCGGCGAGGCCCTGAAACAGGGGATCGAACTCGCTGTCGCAGCGGAGGAACTGGGTATCGATGGAGCTTTCTTCCGTGTGCACCACTTCGCGCGCCAGCAGGCGTCACCTTTCCCGCTCCTGAGCGCCATCGCAGCCCGGACCAGGCGGATCGAGATGGGTACCGGCGTGATCGACATGCGCTACGAAAACCCCCTCTACATGGCCGAGGAAGCCGCGGCCGCCGACCTCATCAGTGACGGCAGGCTGCAACTCGGCGTGAGCCGTGGTTCACCCGAGCCCGCACGGAATGGCGCCGCCAATTTCGGTTACGTTCCGGCCGATGGTGAAGACGGGGGAGATATGGCCCGCCGCCACACGGCACTGTTCCGCAAAGCCATTGCGGGACACGGCGTGGCGGAAGCGGACCCGCACTATTCCGGTGGAGCCACTGGCCTCCTGCCGATCCAGCCCCAATCGCCAGGGCTTCCACAACGGATTTGGTGGGGCGCCGGCACCCGTAAGACGGCGGTGTGGGCGGCCGAGCAGGGCATGAACCTCATGAGCTCGACGCTCCTCACCGAAGACACCGGTGTGCCTTTTGACGAACTCCAGGCCGAGCAGATCCGGATGTTCCGCGAAGCTTGGGCAGCGGCCGGTCATGACTTCGAGCCGAGGGTTTCGGTCAGCCGCAGCGTCATCCCGATCGTGGACGACGTCGACAACCACTACTTCGGCCTTCGCGCCCAAGCGGACAGCCAGGACCAGGTGGGAATTCTCGACGGCGCGTTGTCCCGTTTCGGTAAGAGCTACATCGGGGAACCGGACCAGTTGGCAGAAGAGCTGGCGAAGGACGCCGCGGTCCGGTCTGCGGATACGGTGCTGCTCACTGTGCCCAACCAGCTCGGCGTGGACTACAACGCCAAGCTCCTGGGCAACGTGGCACAGCACATCGCCCCGGCGTTCGGCTGGAGCGCCAGCCACGCTGTGTAACCTCTCCGGCCGGCGTCCACGGAGGTCCTGAAACGCCGGTACTCTTATTGGCTGTGCCTCGCTGCGGGAACACCGTGGGAACGCCGCGGGCGCACGTGTAAGCCCCTTCAATGAGGAGGGGGCTGACGAAGCCAGCAAAGGTAGCAATGGACATTCAGAATCTCCTCGAGGACATCGTTGGAGCAGTCGAACCGCACGTGGGCCAAGGAAATGTGGCCGACTACATCCCCCAACTCGGGGCTGTGGATCCGTATCAGTTCGGGATATCGCTGGTCACCAAGGACGGTGAGGTGTTCTCGGCCGGGGACGCCCACGTCGAGTTCTCCGTCCAAAGCATCTCCAAAGTGTTCGCCCTCGCCTTGGTGCTGGCTTCCGACGGCGACCACATCTGGAAGCGTGTCTTCCGCGAGCCCTCAGGCAACCCCTTCAATTCCTTGGTCCAGCTGGAAAGCGAGGACGGGATTCCCCGGAATCCCTTCATCAACGCCGGCGCGATCGTGGTGACGGACAGGCTCCTGAGCCTGACGGGCAACGCCGCGCACGCTGTCCGGGATCTGATGCGGCAGGAAAGCAGCAACACAAGCATCGATACCGATCACCGGGTGGCCTCATCCGAGTTGGACAACAGCCACCGCAATGCCTCCTTGGCGCACTTCCTGGCCAGCTGCGGCAATCTGGAGAACCCCGTGGAGGATGTCCTGGATTCCTACGCCAAGCAATGCGCCTTGGCCATGACGTGCGAGGACCTTGCGCTCGCCACCCGGTTCCTGGCCTCCAACGGCTTGGGAGCCGATGGAAGCCTCCTGTTGTCACCGGCGCAGACAAAGAGGATCAATGCGGTGATGCTCACCTGCGGCACCTACGACGCAGCCGGGGAGTTCGCGTACCGGGTGGGCCTGCCGGGCAAGAGCGGCGTGGGCGGCGGGATCGTGGCCGTGGTCCCGAACAAGTGCGCCATCAGCGTCTGGAGCCCGGGGCTGGGACGGTCCGGAAACTCAGTGGCCGGGGTGGCCGCGCTGGACGAATTCACCACACGCACGGGCTGGTCGGTCTTCTAACCGGCTCTCAGTTGTGAAACCTTTTGTGACGCTGGATTACCCAGCGTTACTGGTTGTGTCTGGGCCTTTGAAGCATATTACGGCGCCGCCCTACAGTTTTTTCATGGCAATACAGGACATTTACCCCACTGCGCTGAGGCTGCTCGGCCGCCCGGTGCTGGTTGTGGGCGGCGGACCCGTCGCGACGCGTCGCGCCAAGGGACTGCTCGACGCCGGTGCAAAGGTCACCGTTGTCGCTCCCGTTGCCACCGAAATACTTCGCGCACAAGCGGCGGCCGGCCTCCTTACCTGGGAACGCCGGGAGTACCGCATTTCAGACCTCGACGGCGTCTGGTTCGTTCAGACGGCTACAGGCACTTCCGCTGTGGACACCCAAGTGGCTGCCGACGCCGAGGCGCAGCGCATCTGGTGCGTCAACGCCTCGGACCACGAATCGTCCGCTGCCTGGACTCCGGCCGTCGCCGTGGTGGATGACGTCAAAATCGCCATCAACGCCGGGGGAGACCCGCGCCGCGCCATGGCACTGCGGAACGCTGTTGCTACGGCCCTGGAATCCGGTGACCTGCCGCTGCGCCGGCACCGCAAGGGGGACAGCGCAGGTTCCATTGGGTCCGTCGCTTTGGTTGGCGGTGGTCCCGGCGACTCGGGACTCATCACAGTCCGCGGTCGCCGCTTGCTCGGCCAGGCCGACGTCGTGGTTGCCGACCGTCTTGGCCCCCGCGAGCTGCTCAAAGAGCTGGCTCCCGACGTCCGCGTGATCGAGGTCGGTAAGACCCCCGGCCACCACCCTGTACCGCAGCTTGAAATCAACCGCATCCTCGTCGAGGAGGCCCTCAAGGGCAACCGGGTGGTCCGCCTCAAAGGCGGCGACCCCTATGTCCTGGGCCGCGGTGGCGAGGAAGCCGAATTCTGCCGGCAGAACGGCGTCGAGGTTGAAGTGGTGTCCGGCGTGACGTCCGCGATCTCGGTTCCCGCTGCCGCCGGCATCCCGGTCACCCATCGTGGACTGGCCAAGGGCTTCAGCGTGGTCACGGGCCATGAGGAGCTGTCCGAAGTCCCGGCACGGCCCGATCACACTGTGGTGTTGCTCATGGGAGTGGCGCAATTGCGCGATTCCGCGGCTGCGCTGGCAGGCTCGGGTCTGCCTTTGGATACTCCAGTAGGTATCGTAGAGAACGGGTATTTGCCGGATCAGCGCGTCACCATCGGCACCTTGGGAAGCATCGCGGACCAAGCGGAATCCGTCGGAGTGGCCAATCCGGCGGTCATCGTGATCGGCGATGTTGTCCGTGTGAGCCCCTTTGCGCCGGAGCACTTCAAGACCGCAGACTACAGCACAATTACCCCCAACCGTCCCCGCGTTCGCAGTAACTGAGAAGAAGAAGGAACACAGCCGTGTCAATTAGCACCCCCGTAGGTTCTGCGGACCGTCCGCTCCGCGTCGCCGTCATCGGCTCCGGCCCGGCCGGCGTGTACGCAGCTGACATCCTGACCAAGAGCGAAGCCGTCAAGAGCGGCGAACTCAATGTCAGCATCGACCTCTTTGACCGCTACCCGGCACCCTACGGCCTGATCCGTTACGGCGTTGCCCCGGACCACCCGCGCATCAAGGGCATCGTGAACGCCCTGCACAAGGTCCTGGACCGCGGCGACATCCGCTTCTTCGGCAACGTGGACTACGGCACGGACATCTCCATCGAGGACCTCCGCAAGCACTATGACGCCGTGATCTTCGCTACCGGCGCCATCAAGGACGCCGACCTGAACATCCCCGGCATCGAGCTTGAGGGTTCCTTCGGCGGCGCCGACTTCGTCTCCTGGTACGACGGACACCCGGACGTTCCCCGCGAATGGCCGCTGGACGCCAAGGAAATCGCGGTGCTCGGCAATGGCAACGTGGCGCTCGACGTCGCACGCGTCCTGTCCAAGCACGCCGATGACCTCCTGGTCACCGAAATCCCGGACAACGTCTACGCCGGCCTCAAGAACTCCCCGGTCACCGACGTGCACGTCTTTGGCCGCCGAGGCCCTGCACAGGTGAAGTTCACCCCGCTGGAGCTCCGCGAACTCTCGCACTCCAAGGACGTTGACATCATCCTGTACGCCGAAGACTTCGAATTCGACGAAGAGTCCGACCGCCAGGTGCAGACCAACAACCAGACCAAGACCATGGTTGGCACGCTCACCAACTGGATCGCCGAGCAGCCCGAGGACCTCTCCGAGCTCACGGCTTCCCGCCGCCTGCACCTGCACTTCCTGCACAGCCCGGTGGAAATCGTTGACTCCGCAGAGACTCCGGGCAAGGTTGCCGGCATCAAGTTCGAGCGCACCGAGCTGGACGGCACGGGCAACGCCCGCGGCACCGGCGAGTTCATCGACTACCCGGTCCAGGCCGTGTACCGCGCCATCGGCTACTTCGGCTCTGCCCTTCCGGACGTCGAGTTCGACCACAAGAAGGGCGTCGTGACCAACGACGGCGGCCGCGTCCTGGATGCCGACGGCCAGCACGTCCCCGGCCTCTACGCCACGGGCTGGATCAAGCGTGGGCCCGTCGGCCTCATCGGCCACACCAAGGGCGATGCCCTGGAAACCGTCACGTACCTGCTGGAGGACCGCGAAAACCTGCCGGTCGCCGAGGTTCCTGCGGCAGACGCCGTCGTGGATCTGCTCGACGCCCGCGGCGTGAAGTTCACCAGCTGGGAAGGCTGGCTGGCGCTGGACGCCCACGAGCTCGCCCTCGGCGCAGCGGCCACCGAAGCCGGCGGTTCGCACGGCGTTGAGGTGACGCGTGAGCGCATCAAGGTTGTACCGCGCGAGGACATGGTGAACATCTCCCGCGACGGTGTATCCGCCCAGGTCTAAGACCAACGCGGGGTCACTTAGGGCCCATTCGGAGCTTCCGGATGGGCCCTAAGT
>NZ_JBHVQI010000036.1:0-37385 GCF_042886835.1 Paenarthrobacter sp. NPDC057981 | reverse complement strand
CCTCACTGGCACGCTGGGCCGCATCAAAAGCAACAGCCACCCTCGCCTGCAACCCACAGATCGCCGACTTCAAATCCTCCAACTCTCGAAGCTGAGCAATCAGCTCCCCGCCGACGGTAGCGATCCGCACCTTCCCCAAAAGAGAGAACAAGTCAGCCACCGGCACCCCGCAGGAGTCCGGGACGGGAGGCTCTTCAGCGCGCCCGCCTCTAGGCACAGGTACAGCGTCAATGCCCGGCAGGCCCGACTGCTGCCCCTGCGGGCGCCGCCCCGTTCGCCGCTGTTCCGTGGGCTTCCGCCGCTCCCGAATCCGCTCCATAACCCAACTCTTCCAGCCATCAAAAGAGCACAGAAGGGCCAAACACTCCTATGTGGAAAACATCATCGCAAGCCCTCACCGCGACCGGCCTCCCCGGAACAACGGCTCGGAAACCGGGCCCAACGCCCCCTTACTTCCCGTGGATCAACCACTGCGCGGTGCGGATGATTGCTTGGTCGCCTGGCACAGTCCGCAGGCCCGCAATGCCCGAACGCGTAACAGCTGCGCCCTCGAACAGGCTGACTACGGCTACGGCCACGGCGCTGGTTTCCTGATCCGAAAGCCCGGGCCTGCCGCGCCTAACCAGCCCCTGCACGTGCGCGGAGTAGTGGGAATAGAACTCCCGCAGGGCGGCGGCCGCTGCATCGTCCGAGGCAGCCAGGGCCCAGAGCTCGAGGTGCATCCTGACATCGGCCATGTCCGAGTGTTCCTGGAGCAAGGCGGTAAGCAGGTGGGACGACTCCTCCTCCCCAAGATCCCCCGAGGCTTCTGGCGAAAGGTCCACGTCAGTGACGTGGTTGAGTCGTTGAAGCGAACGCTCGAGCGCCCGCTCCAGGACTGCGCGAATGAGGTCGGCCCGGGTGGGAAAGTAGTGCTGAAGGTGACCGATGCGAACCCCGGCGGCGGCTGCGAAGTCCCGCATGGCAGCATTTGCGTTGCCTTTGGTGACCAGCACTTCTTCAGCGGCGTCGAGAAGGGCCGCCTTCCGCAGGGCGCCCTTGCTTTCGGTCATGACCTCAATATTGTCACACCGTATGACTCGAGCCGGGCGAGCTGCGCAGCTGGTTCCGGCGCCGATTCCGGGAATGACACACCCGGCTGGGCGTCATCGCGAAGTACCGTGTGGAGCCCCAGGAGTCCACCCACGGCAGTGAGGTGCGCTTGGCCCAAAGGATCGGAAATGATGGCCGTTCGGGAACCGCCTGAACCACTGACATCCACGCGGATATGCGCTGTACCACCGGCCCCGGGCGAGTAAAGGAGCGACCGCCGCAGCGGCGCCCACTTCTCTCCGCTCCCCCAGCGGAACAGCCCCACCGCACGCGCAGCGAGCAACGCCGTCGTCGACGTATTGGAACTGAACCCGATTCTGGTGGCGACGGACCCTGCGCCTAAGGTGAGCGGCAGGGTGAACTGCTCGGGGGTGTCCAGCCGGGCAACTTTGGTGCGGTGCCCGGCGATGTCCACCCAGCGGGTGTCAGTTAAAGGACGTACGACGGCGGCCTTGCCGCCTTTTCGTGCTTCGAACTCCAGTCCCAGCCGGTCCATGAAGTCCACGGAGTCAACTCCGGCTTGGTCGTTGACGTCGTACCTGATGGAGATATCCACGTTGGACGCTCCACCGAGTTCCTGGGCCAGGGCTGCGGCCACCGTGCTGGTGACGCCACCCATCCACCCCGAACTCAGGAGTACGGGGGCCGTTGGCTTCAACAAAGTGGCAAGCGTGATGGCGCGTGTGACCCTGCTGGTCCAACGGGTGACGTCTACGTACGGGATCCCCGCACTGACGGCGGCGCGAAGGACACGGTCTTCGGGGTCGTTGACGGTACTGATGACCGCCCTGACTGCGGCCTCGAAGGGTTCCGGCTCGCTGAGGTCCCATTTTTCAACGGTGACGTTTTTGGCCGCTGGGTTTTCCTTTGCCATGTGTGCGGCGCGGTCGGGGTGCCTGCCCGTCAGGAGCAGTGGCCAGTGGGCCGTGGCGTGGCGGGTGAGCGCGGTGCCCACCGTTCCGTAACCACCGACGATCAGAACAGGACCTGCGGGATCGAGTGTGAGGAGATCATTCATGACCCGATTCTAGGTCATATGACCTAAAAGCTGGAATCCCTCCAAGTGGTGGCGTATCGGAGGGCACGTGTTTAGGCTGCTGTTATCTACCCCGAGCAACATTCACCAGTACGCAGAGGAGAGATCATGACGTTGCCCCCGACCCACGAGCCCGAGCCGTTCCCGCCGGACCCCGGCCCTGTTCCCCCGCCACCGGACCCCACCACTCCGTTTCCTCCGAGCCCCATTCCGGACCCCAACCCCACTCCGGGACCTTCGCCGGTTCCTGACCCTGGTCCGGTTCCGCCAACCCCCAATCCGGATCCCACCTACTGAGCGGCGGGGCCAAGTCTGGCCCCACCGGCCGCAACCAGCTAGCCGAGCGCCCTCTTAATCAGCTCCACGATCCTGGCTTCCACGTCCGGCGTGATTTCCTTGAGCGCAAAGGACGTGGGCCACATCGCTCCGTCGTCGAGCATGGCGTTCTCCTCGAAGCCGAGGGTTGCATAGCGTGATTTGAACTTGTCCGCACTCTTGAAGAAGAAAATGTTCCTGCCGTCCTTGGCGTAGGCCGGCATCCCGTACCAGGTCTTCGGTGCCAGCTCCGGAGCGCGATCCTTAACAAGGGCGTGCAGGCGTTCAGCCATGACCCTGTCGGACTCCGGCATCTCCGCAATCTTGGCCATGACATCGGCCTCACCGTCAGCTGCGCTTGCCTTCTTGCGCGGAGATTTCTTGAGTTCCTGCGCCCGCTCCTTCATCGCGGCGCGCTCGTCCTCCGTGAAGCCCTCGTAGGACTTGCCCTTACCCGCAGTTGCTGTCCCAGCCATTTGCCCGTCTCCTCAGTTGGTGTCGTTATCCGATACCAAAACGCTATGACCGGGCCTAGGCTGCGGGCTTCTCCAAAACTGCTCGATTACCCCAGCGATGGTGCGCCCCACCGCACCCAACAACGAAACTAATCAGCGTCAAGGGCGGGGTTGAACCTTGGGAGCCCCTGGAGGCGGCAGCTGATCCCGCTGATATGGGCAGCCATCGCCGCTTCAGCCGACTCAGTGTCGTTGGCCCTGAAGGCTTCAATAATGGCTCCGTGCTCGAGTTGCGTGTCATCACCGCTGAGGTCATTCTGAACCATCAAGCGGAACCGCTGGATGTGTCCTTCGACCGAGCCGTAAGCCCTGACCAGGAATTCGTTGTCCGTCGCTTCCACAATGAGCCGATGAAATTCTTCGTCCGCGCGCCAATAGGCACGATACCCGGCAAATGTACTGCCTCCATGGCGCGATTGATCGAGAACCCGGTGGACCCGTTCCAGCTCCGGAACCAGCCTCGAGGCGGAGTTTTCGCATGCCAAACGTGCACATGCTGGTTCAAGGACCTGTCGCGTAGTGAGAAGGGCGACGGCATCTTTGGCTGTAGGCTCGGGGGCCACCCTGTAGCCTCTGAGGGCCTCGCGCTTTATCATTCCCGTGGCTTCAAGACGTGCCAGGGCCTCGCGTACAGGGGTCGATGAGACCTTGAATCGCTTGGCCAGGCCATCAATGCTCAGGGGCGCACCCGTGGGAATTTTATCGTCCAACAGCAAGGAAAGAACTGCCTCGAAGACCTGGTCCGCCAACATCGGCCGCGAGGGTATGAGGTCTTCTACTTCTTCAGCTGGAACGGTGTTCGTGTTCATACAGGGTCCCCTATTTTATCGGGCAGGCTACAAACATTACCCATACATTGACCAAGTCACGCGACTCCTTGGCAAGAAATCGTGCATGATGTACGGTACATCCTACCGGCAAATGTGGTGACGTGAAACACATTGGGGTGTTAAACGCCACATCCGGTCCATCACCCCTCAACTTCTAAGGCGCATTCGATGAATCAGCTCCGATCAATCCTGACGACTGCAACCCTCTTGGTGACGGCCTGTGGCCTCCTGGCGGGCTGTTCAAACCCTGACGGCTCCAGCGCCAGCGCTGATAAGCCCGCTTCCGCTGCCGAGGCCACGTCGGTAGACGAAGCGGCTGCTGCAGCTTTGCCACAGTCCGTGCGTGACAAAGGCACCTTGGTGGTGACGATGAGCCAGAGCTCTCCCCCACTTCACTTCATGGACGGCAACACCACGGTCGGCGTTGACCCGGAACTTGCCGTTGCCCTGGGCCAAACTCTCGGGCTGAAGACCGAAGTACAAAGTGGACCGTTCGACGGCATCATCCCCGGCATCAGCGCCGGTAAGTTCGATATGGCAATCTCACAGATGTCCCCCTCCACTGAGCGTATGAAGGTTCTCGACTTCGTTGACTACTACCAGTCCGGAAGCGGCATTGGCGCGGCGCCAGGCAACCCCCAGAACATTACGCCGGATACTTTGTGCGGCAAGCGGGTTGGCGTGCTGAAAGGTTCATTTCAGGACCTGAAACGTGTCCCTGCGCTCTCTACAGCCTGCACAACCGGCGGAAAGCCCGCAATCGAGACCATGACGTACCCGGATATGCAGGCACCAAGCCTGGCTTTGGCGGCCGGACGTCTTGATGCCGTCTACGTCGACGGCCCCACGCTGGGATACGCCATCAAGCAGGGCGCCAAGATTGAACTCGTCGGCGAGAAAGACCTCTCCCCCGTGAGCATCGGATTCAAGAAGGGCGCCGGCATGGAGAAGGCTGTTCAGCTCGGCTTGGAAGCGATGTCCAAGAATGGGAAATACAAGGAAATCCTTGATAAATGGGGCGTAGGCAACGGAGCGATTTCTGACTTCGCCTTCAATAAGGCCCAGTAAGAAGGCACAACATGACAAGCACAGTAGCCTTCGAGGGAAAGCAGCCTTCAGCAGTGGATGAAAAAACCCAAAGCCTCCTCCTTGGACGTCCGCATAAACACCACGGAGCGATGTGGCTGACAGCCACGGTCGTTCTTGTCGGCGTCATGCTTGTGACCTATTCACTGGTGACGAATGAACGTTACGAGTGGGATGTAGCTTTCTCCTGGTTCACCTCAGAAAGGCTGTTTACCGGTCTTCTGCGGACGCTGGGCCTCACAGCCATCTCCATGGTGGTCGGCATCGTCGTTGGCGTTCTCCTGGCGTTGGCCCGGTTGGCCCCGAATGCAATCGTCGCCGGGGTTGCCGCCTTCCTTATATGGTTCTTCCGCGGTGTACCCGTGTTCGTTCAACTCCTCTTCTGGGGCTTCATCGCAGCGATCTACCCACGGATTGAAATCGGTGTCCCGTTCGGACCGGAATTCTTCTCCGTCGATGCCAACGTCCTCATTACGCCCTTTGTCGCTGCGGTCTTGGGTCTTGGGCTGAACGAAGGGGCCTACATGTCCGAAATCGTTCGCGCAGGCTTGCTGAGTGTCAACCGCGGCCAAACTGAGGCCGCCACTGCACTGGGCATGCGGCGCTTCGCAATACTCACCCGCATCGTCCTCCCGCAGGCCATGAAGGTCATTGTTCCTCCAACGGGAAATCAGACCATCTCGATGCTCAAGACAACCTCCTTGGTCAGCGTCCTGGCGTTCCCCGAGCTTCTCTACTCAGCTCAGCTGGTTTACAGCGCCAACTTCAAAACCATCCCCCTGCTCATCGCTGCGAGCATGTGGTACTTGCTGGTCACCAGCATCTTGAGCCTCGGCCAGTACTTCATCGAACGTCACTACAACCGGGGGACTGTCACCACCCGTCGGACCAGACCGCGGACCACCCCTCGACTCTCCAAGTCCGCAACTGCTGCTGCAACAACGAGTTCAAAAGAAGGCCAGTCATGAACGATGTGATGATCGAGGCAAAAGGCGTCACCAAGAACTTTGGCGACCTTCAGGTACTTAGGGGAATCGACCTGGTGATCCCGCAGGGAAGTGTCACCTGCATCATTGGACCCTCCGGCTCGGGTAAGTCAACCTTCCTGCGTTGCATCAATCAGCTCGAATCCCTGGATGGGGGCTACATCGTAGTGCAGGGTGAACCTGTGGGCGTCAAGATCAAGAATGCCCGGCTCCATACAAAAAGCCACGCCGAATCAGCCAAGATGCGCGAAAACATCGGCATGGTCTTTCAAGGATTCAATCTCTTTCCTCACATGACGGTGCTGCAAAACATCTGCGAAGCGCCAATAAGGGTCAAACGGGAAAATCCCAAAACGGTTCGGGACCGGGCTCGGGTACTCCTGGATCGGGTGGGGCTTTCCGCCAAAGCAGACGCATACCCCTCGTCTCTTTCCGGCGGACAGCAACAGCGTGTTGCCATTGCCCGGGCACTGGCGATGGAACCCAGCCTGATGCTTTTCGATGAACCAACCTCCGCCCTGGACCCGGAACTCGTAGGTGAAGTACTGGACGTCATGCGCGCTCTCGCCCAGGCCGGGATGACGATGATCGTTGTGACGCATGAAATTGGATTTGCCCGTGAGGTTGGCGACCACCTGATTTTCATGGACGGCGGCGGAATCGTCGAACAAGGGGACCCCCGAACGGTACTGAAGGACCCACAGCATGAGCGAACAAAGCAGTTTCTGGCGAAGGTCATCTAGACCTCATCGCCTAGCCAAGTCGAACAAAGCAGAAACTCGGTATGCAGTTCGTGAGGAACCTTTCACAACCCCTCCTCTGCCATCCACTGACTCCAAACCAAATGGAAAGAAGTACTAACAAATGTCTCAACGCGTCTTGAGCGCCGCCGGGATGAAGCAGGCGGCATACCGCCGGCTTCCCAAAATGATGTTCGACTTCCTCGAAGGAGGGGTCCTCGATGAAGTCACGGCTGCCCGCAACCTCGAGGCCATGCAGTCGGTTACCTACCGTCAGCGGGCTTTCCCTGACGTAGCCCACATGGACCTCTCGTCTTCGATGCTCGGCCAAAAAACAGAGGTTCCCTTCTTCATCGGGCCGATGGGCATGCTGGGAATGATCCATCCGGACGCCGATCCGGGCATCGCCCGCGCCATCACGGACATGGGCGGAATCTTCATCCACAGCGCATGGTCGGGCGTGGCTCTCCCGGAAGTGGTTGCAGCTGCAGCACCAGGCCGCGTATGGGCACAAGCCCAGTTCTGGAAGGAACGCCGCCACACCGAGCGGCACCTCGCCGAAGCGCAGGACCTGGGCATTGACGTTCTGGTTCTTCCTGGAGATTGCACTGTGGGCGAAGATCGGGAACGGGAAATGCAGCACGGCATGACCCGCCTTCCCCCGGCTCTGTCCCTGCCCGATATCGTTTCGTGTGCCATGCATCCCAGATGGGTTGCCGGTGTCCTTTTCGGAGGACGCAAAGCCACGTATGGCAACTACCAGCCAGAGGGCCGCCCGCTGAGGATGTCGGAAATGAAGCCCTTTATGAAGGCCAACAAAGACCTCACGGTTTCCTGGAAGGACGTCCAAAAGACGCGGCAGCAATGGCCAGGGAAGCTGGTCATCAAGGGCATCATGTGCGCGGAAGATGCCAGGATCGCCATCGAGCTGGGCGCCGACGCGGTCTACGTGTCCAACCTCGGAGGCCGTCAGTTTGACCGTGGCGCGGCCACAATCGACGTGCTCGATGAAGTCGTGGCCGAAGTCAACGGTCAAGTGGAGGTCTACTGTGACGGAGGCGTCCACCGCGGGTCCGACGTTTTGAACGTCCTAAGTCGTGGTGCCCAAGCCGCCGGAATTGGCCGGGCGGCTGCATACGCCTTGGCCGCAGGGGGAGGCAACGCAGCCGCCCAACTCCTTGCCACGATGCGGTCTGAGCTACAGATTGCCATGGGCTTTTGCGGGGTCAACACCATCGGAGACATCAACCCCTCCGTTCGCCGTGAAGCTCTGCCCGAGAAAGCAGCGGCACTTTGAGCGCCCTTCGGCGTTATCCAGAGTCCGCAAAACCAGGCGCCCTGTCCAGCGACGTGACCGTGGTCGGAGGGCTGGCTTTCGTCACCTCCATCCCCACTGATTCCAACGGCGATCTGGCAGGAGAGACCATAGAGCAACAGAGCATCGCCGTCATTGAGAACATGCGCGCAGACCTGGAGCGCTGCGGCTCTGACCTGAGTCGAGTCGCCCACCTGACCATCTACCTGACGGACATCGAGAATCAGCGTGCGGGGTTCAACGAAATCTACCGGACCTACTTCACGGACGCCCTGCCTGTCCGATGCGCAGTGGGAATCGCACGTTTAGCACGTCCCGGCATGCACGTGGAGCTTACGGCCGTGGCGGCTATCTGAAGCCACTCCCCGGCTTCACCACCATCCCTGGTAACAGTGAAAACCTCGTTGGAAGGCTTCCTGCCCACTCCCTGCGTCGGCAAGTCCACAAGGAGTAGGGCCGCCGAGATATTGTCTGCGGCGGCCCTACTTTCGCATGTAGGCCAGCAGAACATCCGGAGCCCGCTCCAGATCAGTGCCCGGGGCATACAACTCGGTCAGTGCAGTGAATCACTGCATATCGGCACGGCACTCGAGGCGGCTGCGGTTTTCTTGAGGGTTTCCTGAGGAAGTGTTGCGGGTTTGCAGGATTTGTTCTTGATCCGGGCCCGGCAGAGTAATTCCTGTCAGCCACACAGGCTGGAACAACAGGCCGGCCGGTCTCACGGTGGCCACAGGAAAGGAACACTGATCCCCATGGCCATCAGCCTCAAAACCACCACCGGCAAAATCCTCGCCTCCGTCGCACTGGTCGGCACCGCAGCCGCCGTCGCCGGCATGGGAACCTACGGCGCGTTCACCTCCTCGACCTCCGCCTCCCAGGCCGTCACCGCAGGCACCGTCACCATCGCCCTGGGCGCCCCCGGCCCCGCCAACACCCTCAACGTCCCCATCGCAGGGCTCCTGCCCGGGGACAAAGTCGAAAAACTCGTCACCCTGGCCAACACCGGCAACTCCGACCTGAACAACGTCACCCTCACCACCAGCGCCGGAGCCACCGGATCCCTGCTCACCACCGACACCACCAACGGCCTGCAACTGACCATCGAAAACTGCAGTGTTGCCTGGACCGGCGCCGCCGCCCCCTACACCTGCGGCGGAACCAAAACCACCGTCCTGGCCTCCGCCCCCGTCATCGCAGCGAACAAGGTCCTCAACAACCTCACCTCCCTGACCTCGACCAAGACCGACAACCTCAAAGTCACCACCGCGTTCCCCACCACCGCGGACAACACCTTCCAAGGCGCCACCTCCACCATCGCCTTCGCCTTCACCGGCACCCAACGCACCGAAACCACCAAGTAACCACTGAGCCCCGCCGAGCCTGATCGGTTTCCTTTCCCCCAGCCCGATCAGGCCCGGCGAGAATAAACTCCAACGGCCCCGACACGCTTATGCAGATGGCGTATCGGGGCCGTTGGCCTTTTAAGAGCGGGTAAAGGTACCGGCTGGCAGGCCGCGGGAAGAACTAGGAGAACCGTCCCGGCCGGAACGTCGACAACATCGGGTGCTTTTCCCCCGTCAGGATCTCTCCGGACAGGAGTTCACCGGCGATCAGGCCCAGCGTGGCGCCCGAGTGCGTGAACGCGACGAAGCAGCCAGGCACCTGCTCGAGTTCACCGAAGACGGGCTCACCGTCACCCGGAATGGGCTTGTACCCGATCTTCCAGGATGCCGCCTTGAGCTCTGGGTTGCCCGCGATGAGCTTGGACGACTCGTCGGCCAATTCCTGGACCACGTCATCCGGGATAGTGAATGACCCGTCGGCGTGCTCGGTGATGTGTTCCTCGTACCAGTCGTGATCCAGCGCGAAAGTGTTGCCCGGGTTGGGACGCACCGCGGCACGGGGCGTGTTCATCACAGCGGTCACCTGGTGCTCCACGGGCTTGGTAACCACCAGCATCGAAACCGGGGAGCCGTTGGGAATCTCGACGCCCAGCGGCTTTACGACGGCGGGTGTTGCGGCACCGCAGGCAACCAGTACCGCGTCTGCGGCGTACGTTTCACCGCTGGCCGTTTCGACGCCGGTGGCCCGACCGCCGCTGGACGCGCCACCGTCGACCGTTACCGAGACTTTGCCCGCGTTGAGGACCAATCGGCCGCCCAAGTGGTGGAATTCCTCCATCAGAAAGTTCACCAGGTCCGGGAGGCTGACCCAGCCTTCGCCCGGGTTGAAGATGGCATTTTCCGGGACGGCGGTGGCGTCGATGCCCGGGGTAATCGAGGCAATCTCGTCCGGCGCCAACAGCTTGGAATCGTAACCAATGGATTTTTCGTAGGCGTGGCGCGCAGCGGTGGCATCGCTTTGTCCGGCGGCGTTCCACATGAGCCCACCGCCGAACTGCAGCCACTCGCGGCCGGGATCGGCGGCGAAGAGTGTGCGGTACCGGTCCACTCCGGCCACCCGCAGCTGGTGGTAAGGGGTGGAGCGTTCACCGGCGGAGTTGAGCCAGGACAACGACCGGCCCACGCCTCCGCTCACGGTGATCGCCCAGCCCGTCTACGACATGGGAGCCGCCGCTGCCGCCGCCTTGATCCGGCAGATCGAAGGACGGAAAACGGCAACACCCAGCCCTGAATTCGTGGCACGGCTCATCCATCGGGGTTCTGTCGGAGCGCCGCGTAAAGCGGGTGCACCCATCCCGACAGCCGGCTAAGCCGGCAACCCTCCCCAAGCGTTCCCGCCCGGTTAACCTCCGTGCCACCAGGCTTGCCTACTGTGATCCCGCTGGGGGGATCGGAATCAACAGAGGGAAGACGCAATGTGCACCGGAGAACACTCGGAAACCACCCACAGCCGGAGCGTAGAGCTGGCAGATGCTGAACTGAAGAGCATGGGGCTGAGCCGACGGCTCATCCTGCAGTCGGCGGGCATCCTGGCCGCAGGCGCTGCAGCCTCAACCGCGTTGGCCCGGCCCGCCGCCGCCAACCCTGGCGGGAACGACCCCCAGCTGAAGTGGCTGGTCGGGGACCACCACGTCCACACCCAGTACAGCCACGACGCGAAGTACATGATCAAGCAACAGCTGGACACCGCCCAGAACGACGGCGTGGATTGGCTGGCGCTCACGGAACACAGCAACTTCGGCCATGCCAACAACGGCGGCGCCGTCAACGCCAACAAGGAAATCCAGGCCCAGCGGGCAGCCCGCCCGGGAATGCTGATCTTCCAGGGGCTCGAGTGGTACATCCCCGGCGCAGAACATGCCTCCGTCCTCGTCGCTCCGGGCCCCAACGAAGTCAGCCTCCTGCGTACCTTCGAACTTGTGTGGGACGGCAAGCTGAACCAGTGGGAGAAACCAACCCCTGGCACCGCGCAAGTTGAGACTTTCGAACGCAAGGCCGTGGAAGCCATCGCGTGGCTGGCCAACCAGCGGCGCTCCGGCGGCATCGACGACGTCGTGGTCCTGGCAAACCACCCCATGCGGCTTGGCATCGACTCCCCGCACGAGCTGCGTGCCTGGCGCGATTCCGCCCGGGAAGTGATGATCGGCATGGAAGGAGCACCCGGCGCTCAAGGCTCCGGAGTCAGCCAGTTTGCACGGGCCGGCGACCAGCGCGGCGAATACACGAACAACCCCACCCAATACAGCTTTCCCGGGTACCCCGCAGATGCCTTCCGCCCCTACGGCGGCTTTGACTGGGCCACGGCAACGGTGGGTGGTGTGTGGGATTCCATGCTCGCCGAAGGCCTGCCGTTCTGGATCACCTCCAACTCCGACAACCACCTCACGGTCAAGGACACCTGGAAGACCGGGCCGTACCCGGCCGTGGAACCCTACCTCAGCCTGCCCAACGAATTCGACCGCTGGTCTGTCATGGGCAAGCGCCCGGACCCGTTCGATACCGGAGAGAAGCAGGGCGGCAGCGACTACTGGCCGGGCCAGTTCAGCCGCCTTCACACCGGCGTCACCGAGCACTCCTACATGGGAGTCCTTGAATCGATGCGCAACGGCCGCATGTGGGTTGACCACGGCCATCTCCTCCAGGGCCTGGACGTTCGGGTCCGGGAGGTGCGCGGGAACAGTGCCGCCAACAGCAACGGACGCAACGGCGTCACGTTGGGGTCGCGCTTGCAGGTGAGGCGAGGCGCCGACGTCGAAATTTCCATCACCATTACGACGACGGACTACCGCAACTTCGTGGGCATCCTCCCGAAACTCGCGCACGTTGACGTCATCGGTGGCGCCGTCACGGGAGCAGCCGCTGACCGCGACACCATGACGGCTCCGGGGACGACGGTTTGGAAGCAGATCGATGTATCCGGGCGCACGGGAACCTTCACCATCAAGCACGTCATCAAGGACGTCCAAGGATCCTGCTACTTCCGCCTCCGCGGAAGCGACGGCAACCGCCACGGCGCAGGCTACTACGGAGCATCCGTGGATCCGGCCGGCCCCGTTCGCCATGGCCTGAACCTCGGTGATGCCGACCCATGGGCGGACACTTGGTTCTACGCGAACCCGGTCTTCATCGACGTCGTGTAGCTGCTGGGCAGGAAGGCGGCGGTCGGATCAGGACTGAACGTCGCCTTCCTCGGGGTCATCGGCGGAGCGGACCTCGTTCCTGATGATGCCCAGTTCCTCCAGCTGCGCGGACATCCCGGCACCATCGGGCGCGTAGATCCAGGGAACCCCGGGGGTCGGCTGTCCACCGGACTTGGACCGGCCACCTGCCAGGACGGCTTCACCGGCGGAGAGCTGGCGGATGGCGATGGCCCGGACGTTTTCGGGGTGGCGCTGGGCGAATTCGGAGTAGATGGCTTCGTCATGCTGCCCGTCATCACCTACAAGCAGCCATTTGATGTGGGGGAATTCCTCCGCGAGACGCTCCAAGGAGGTCCTCTTGTGCTCTTGGCCGCTGCGGAACCAGCGGTCAGGCGTTGGTCCCCAGTCGGTCAGGAGCTTGGGACCGGCCGGGTACAGGTTGCGGGAGAGGAAGCGGGACAGCGTTGGCGCAACATTCCAGGCACCGGTGGAGAGGTACAGCACGGGCGCAGATGGAGCGGTGCGTGCAATCCGTTCGTACAGCACTGCCATGCCAGGCGTTGGGGTCCTGGCGTGCTCGTTCAGGACGAACGTGTTCCACGCTGCCAGGAAAGGACGCGGAAGGGCGGTCACCATCACGGTGTCATCAATATCGGACACAACTCCGAAGTCGGCATCGTCGGCCACTACTTCCACTGGAGCCTCTACCGTTTTGGAGCCACCGGATCTCAAGGTAATGGTGTGCCATCCAGCCGTCAGCGCCACCGGGATACGGGCGTCCACCACGCCTCCGCGGTCGGCCACGACGTCATGGGTAGTACCGGCGATGGTGACCTGCACGGCCGCGTGTGCCACCGGGGCGCTGGTGAAGTTCCGCCAGCCGCGCATGCTCTCCTGCAAGGGGTTCGCGTGACCGGCAGCGTCCCGGGGATCACTTCGGACCACCCGGGCCAGTACCCTAACCCAGGACGTGCTGCCATAACCGGTGTACGGGATGACCGTTTCCACCCGGCCACGGCGGATGGCCAGGCGGGTCTGCAGCCTCAGCCACGCGTCGTCGAGCCTCATCGCGATGTGGCGGGCCTGCTCGCGGGGCGGTGTCAAGCTGATGCTGCTGCCTGCAGTGGACGTGGGGCGCGGCCTTGCGGGACGAAAAGACATGTTTCCAGTCTTCCATGGCCAGGACTTAGGTTACGGAACGCGACCCACGGCGGCATCAATCAGCACTTCGGCGGCTTGGCGCGCTTGTCCAGCGGCCTCGGGTGATCCGGCTATGGCCGCCGTCGTTTGTGCTCCCTCTGCCAGGATCGAAAGCTGCGGTGCCAGATACGGCGGTGCGCCCGCTTCAGCGGCGAGCCCGGCGACATACTCCTGGAAGGATTCCTTGTGCTTCCGCGCATAGTCCGCCACTTCCGGGCTGACTGCGCCCAGCTCGGCGAAGCTGTTGATGAAACCGCACCCCCGGAACGAGTCCTGGCAGAACCATCCGGCCAGGTAGTCGAAGATGGCCAGCAGCTTGGCCCGCGGGCCAAGCTGCTGGCTCACTGTTGCGTCCAGGCCCTGGGTCCAGGACTCGTGGCGCCGCTCCAGCACGGCCATCACGATGCTGCTCTTGGACGGGAACTCCTGGTACAGCTTCTTCAGGGAGACGCCGGCGGCCGTGCGCAGTTCATCCATGCCCACGGACTGGATGCCTTTGGCGTTGTAGAGTCCGTCGGCTGTCGCGACGATGCGTTGACGAACCTCGGAAATATCCATGGCTCAATAGTACTTGAATTGAGAACGATCGTTCTATAGTATTTGTCGTAGAGAGAGAACGATCGTTCTCTACTTCGAGAAAAGGGAAACAGAATCATGGGCTTCATCAAAGTCGGAACTGAAAACACCACGGACATCGAGCTCTACTACGAGGACCACGGCACAGGCCAGCCCGTCGTCCTGATCCACGGCTATCCCCTTGACGGCGCTTCCTGGGAGAAGCAGACCGCCGCCCTCCTCAACGCCGGCTACCGCGTCATCACTTATGACCGTCGCGGCTTCGGCAAATCCAGCAAAACCACCACCGGCTACGACTACGACACCTTCGCTGCCGACCTCAACACGGTCCTTGAAACCCTCGACCTGCAGGATGCCGTCCTGGTGGGCTTCTCCATGGGCACCGGCGAAGTCGGGCGCTACATCGGCACCTACGGCGAGGCACGCGTGGCCAAGGCCGTCTTCCTCGCCTCCCTCGAACCCTTCCTCCTCCAGACGGATGACAACCCCACGGGCGTTCCGTCCTCCGTGTTCGACGGCATCCGCAATGCCGCCATCGAGGACCGCTACGCCTGGTTCACCAACTTCTACAAGGACTTCTACAACACGGATAACTTCCTCGGAAACCGTCTCAGCGAAGAAGCACTGCGCAACTCCTGGAACGTCGCTGCGGGCTCGTCCTGGTACGCATCGTTCGCAGTGGTTGACACCTGGCTGACCGACTTCCGCGCCGACATCGAGAAGGTCACCGTGCCGTCCCTGATCGTCCACGGAACCGGCGACCGCATCCTCCCCATCGACTCCACCGGCCGCGAATTCACCAAGCGCCTTCCCTCCGCGGAATACGTGGAGATCGAGGACGCACCGCACGGCTTCCTCTGGACGCACGGCGCTGAGGTCAACGAGATCCTGCTCGGCTTCCTGGCCAAGTAGCGTTCAGGCGCCAGTGCTTAAAGCACGACGGCGGCAGCTCACCGGCGGTTCCGGAAGGAACCAAAGGCGGGCTGCCGCCGTCGTTCTGTCCGCTTACGCTGGAGGCAATTCGGTGAGCGAACCGTCATGGTCCAGGCGCAGCATGAGATCCAGGTCAAGGCGGGCCAGGAAGTCGTCGTCGTGGCTGACAAGAATTACGGCGCCGCGGTAGGCGTTCAGCGCAGCCACCAGCTGGTCCACGCTTTGGATGTCGAGGTTGTTCGTGGGCTCATCGAGAATCAGGAGCTGGGGCGGCGGATCGGCGAAAAGGAGCCTGGCCAGCGACACCCTGAAGCGCTCACCCCCGGAAAGGGTGTGAACGGGACGATAGACGCTCTCGCCACGCAGCAGGAAGCGTGCCAGCTGGTTACGGATCTCGCCCTCAGGAACGTTGGGGGCGGCCTCCTGCACGTTGTCCAGAGTGGTGCCGGCCTCGTCCAGGCCATCAAGGCGTTGGCGCAGGTAGCCGGCCCGCTCTGTGAGAAGACGACCACCGACCGGCCCGTTTTCGCCCGCGACCACGCGTTCAAGCAACGTAGTTTTTCCTACCCCGTTCGCACCAATGACGGCCACCCGCTCGGGGCCTTCCACCAGGAAATCCCGGTTTGTCCCCCGCAATTCCGCTATCCGGCGGCTGCGTGGAACATCCGGATCAGGAAGATCCACACTGATGCGCTCCTCATCCCTGATCCTGGAGGAGGCCGCATCCAATGCCGCCTGGGCGGCGACCACTTTGTTGTCCGAACCTGAACGCAGCTTCCCCGCCGACACCTGGGCGTCGGAGGCCCGCTGGTTCATGAGAATTTTGGAACCCTTTTTGTTGTCATAGCTGGTTTGGCCGGTCCGGGCCCGCTTTGCCAGCTTCGCTTCGGCCTCTTTGCGCTGGCGCTTCTCAACCTTCACCGCCTGTTTCGCGGCCTGGGCAGCCTGCACTGCCGCTGCCTGCTGCTCCTCCAGGTGGGACCGCCAGGCGCTGTAGGGTCCGCCGAATACAGTGAGCTCTCCCCCGTGCAGTTCGGCTGTGTTGTCCATCAATTCCAGCAAAGCGAGGTCATGGCTGACCACCACCAGCGTGCCGGGCCAGCCGGACAAAAGGCCGGACAGCTTGGCCCGCGCTTCGCGGTCCAGATTGTTCGTGGGCTCATCCAGGAGCGTGATCGCTGCCCTCTGGAGCCTCAGTCCCGCGATGGCAACCAGCATGGCCTCGCCGCCCGAGATTTCACCGACGCTCCGGTCCAGGTCAGTTGACGACAGGCCGATGTGGCGCAAGGCCTCATCGGCGCGCGTCTCAATGTCCCAGTCGTCACCAAGCACGTCGAAGTTCTCCAACGACACGTCCCCGGATTCGATGCCCTTCAGGGCCTTCACCTTCGGGCCGACGCCAAGCAAGTCCGCCACGGTGGAACCCGTGGCAAGCGTCAGGGTCTGCGGAAGGTATCCGACATCGCCGTTGATCGTGATGAGGCCACTGGTTGGTGTGAGGATCCCGCCAATGAGACGGAGCAATGTCGATTTTCCGGCCCCATTGGCGCCCACCAGGCCGGTGAGGCCAGTACCGAACGTTCCAGAGACTTCGGAGAGTGCGGGGGTACCGTCCGGCCAGTGGAAGCTGACGTCGGTCAGGGTAATGGACGGATTTTGTGCAATAGGCATGATGCTTCAGGACTCCAGTGATTTCAGCGAATGCGCTGCCACCGGTCCAAAAGGACATCAAAGATGTGTCAGCGCTTGGTTTGCGTCGCGAAACCTTGAATGTCCGTCAAAACATCGGCCTAACACTGGGGAACAGAGGAGTTCAGTCTCACAAAAACGGCCCATGAAGGCAAGTTGCCTAGGCGTTCCCGTCCACATTGACCACGATCTTGCCACGGGTGTGGCCATCCATGTTGAGCCGGAACGCGTCCGCGGCCTGGGGCAGCGGGAAGGTTTCAGCTACCTCAACCTGAAGTTTCCGCTCATCCACCAGATCGGCGAGCTCCTGCAGGTCCGCCCCCACCGGGTTGACCCACATCCAGGTGCCCCCGTGCTCTTCGACATCGCTGTCGGCAATGGAGGCATGCCGGCCGTTGTCCTTCAGTACCTCAAGGGTTGTTGAGAGGTTGCCGCCCACGAAGTCCGCCACGACGTCGACACCATCCGGGCGCAGTTCCCGCACCCGGCCCGCCAGCCCTTCACCGTACGCGACCGGTTCGGCGCCCAGCGACCGAAGGAAGTCATGGTTCTTCTCCGAGGCAGTGGCGATGACGTCCGCGCCGAGGGCCTTCGCGATCTGGATGCCGAGTGAGCCGACACCACCGGAACCGCCGTGGATCAGCACGGTCTCCCCGGCGGCGAGTTCCAATCGCCTCAGGACCTGGAAGGCAGTCAACCCGGCAAGTGGCAGGCCAGCGGATTCGTTCCAGTTCAGGCTCTCTGGCTTGCGGGCCAGGAGCCGTTCGGGCAAGGCAATGTACTCGGCGAAGCTGCCACCGTGGACGAAGTCCTTGCGGCCGTAGGCGATCACCTCATCGCCGGGCTGGAAGTGCGGAGCGTCAATACCCACCGACTCCACCACCCCGGCAACATCCCAGCCAGGAATTGCCGGGAACTGGATGTCCATGAGCGGGTCAAGGTACCCGGCCATGATCTTCCAATCCACCGGATTTACTGATGCGGTCTTGACCTTGACCAGCACCATGCCGGGGCCGACCTTGGGCGTCGGCTGCTCGGTGATTTCCAGGACATCCGGGTTTCCGTACTTGCTGTAAGTGATTGCCTTCATGTGAGTGCCAACTTCCACTTGCGCCCGGCTATTCCTGTGCCTGACTATCTGCTGCCTTTAGTCGAAGAAGCCCACGATGTACCCGATGAAGTAGAGCATGGACAGCAAGACGAAGACGCCGATGATCGCCATCCACACAACCTGGCTGCCCCTGCGCGGCCCGCCCTCATCGTGGCCCTGCGGTCCGGCCGTGGATGATTCGCCTGGCGGGGTTTCACCCGGAGGCACTCCCCCGCCCGGCTCCAGTCCTGTGATCTTGTCCTCGTACGGGTCCGGATTGGGTCCTGACACGTTCACTCCCCTGGTAGCAGTGGTGACGCCTTTGATCCAGCGTAGCGAACCACGGGCCAGAACCACAGCAGCCTTACAAATTCGGAAAGGCTCCGGTCAGCGCGCCCACACGGCGTCCCGCGTCACCGTCCGCAGTCGGTACAGGGACGTCGTGGCAGTGATGTAGACGTCATGGCCATCGGAGCCGCCGAAACAAAGATTCGAAACTCTTTCCGGAAGTTCGACGGCGGCCAGCAGACCGCCGTCGGTTGCGTAAACCCGCACGGACGCCCCTGCCGAAGTCCACACCCGGCCCTCAACATCAACCCGGAAACCGTCCGAGGCCCTGTCGTCCTCGAGTTCCACGAAAGTGGTTCCGGAGCCGCACACGCCGTCCTTCACCGGATACACGGCCATCCGCAACGGGACGCCATGCGAAGGACCGGCCGTGTCCGATACGTACAGCAGCGATTCGTCCGGGGAAAAAGCCAAGCCATTGGGATGGACCAGGTCAGTGATCACCGGCCTCAGCTCCCCAGTGGCGGGGTCAAACCGGAAGACGTAGCAGCCACCGTATTCCTGCTCTCCCTCGTGGCCTTCCACCGTGCCGGGAAGGATGCCATAAGGAGGGTCGGTGAACCACACCGTGCCATCGCCGGCGACCACCACATCGTTGGGCGAGTTGAGGCGATGCTCACCGAACGAGTCGACGATAGGCGTGACATCGCCGTCGTGATCCCGCTCGACGCGTCGGCGGCCGTGGCTGCACTGCACCACGCTCCCGTCGTGGCCGAGCGTGCGGCCGTTGGTGTACTCGACGGCGGTGGCATACTCGCGCGTGGCGCCCGTGGACGGGTTGAACTCCAGGATGCGGTTGTTGGGAATGTCGCTCCAGCGAACCGTTTGCGATTCCGGGATCCAGGCTGGCCCCTCGGCCCATACTGTGCCTTCGAAGAGCTTTTCCACGGCGCTGGTGATCAGTTCATCCATGCGTTCGAGACTAGTCCTCAACAGCTCCCGAGGTGGCCTTTGCGTCAGCTGGTGTGTTGGCGTCCGCCCGCTGCGCCGCAGGCATCGCGATCACTGCCACCACAGTGAGCACGGCGCTGATCAGCACCGCCACGAACACCGCGCCGGAAGCGTTCACCGTGGTTTGCGGATCGGCTGCACCACTCGGGCCGCCGGCGTAGATGGCGTTGGCGATCGCGCCGAAAACCGCCACGCCCAGTGCGCTGCCGATCGAACGGGCGAAGAGGTTGGTTCCCGTCACTACACCGCGCTCGTTCCATTCCACGCTCGACTGTGCAGCGATGAGGCTGGGAGTGGCAACCAACCCCAGACCCAAACCAACAACGAAGCAAGACAACGCCACCCAGACGACGTTGGGCGACGAAGCCGTGAACGCCAGCACCGCCGCGCCGGCCACCGAGATGGAGATCCCGATCAAGGCCGTGCGCTTGAACCCGATCCGGAGGTAGAACCTGCCGGCTTGGGAAGCGCTGATCGGCCAGCCCAAGGTCAGTGCCGCCAAGGCAAGGCCAGCAAGGATGGGAGAGGTCTTCAGCGCTCCTTCAAGGAAGGTTGGGACGTACGAGGTCAGGCCCAACATGACCGCGCCGACGCCGAAGGAGATCAAAGCAGTGGTTGCGAGGAGCCGCCGCGAGACCACCCAGGCAGGCAAAATGGGTTCCGCAGCCCTGCGCTCGGCAAGCACGAAAGCGCCAAACAGCAAGGCGCCCACTGCGAAGACGGCAATGCTCACAGGCGAGTTCCACGCCCAGGCCTGGCCACCCTCCAGCGCCCCGAGAATCAGCAGACTCAGGGAGACCGTCAACAAAGACGCTCCCAGGTAATCGATCCGGTGCTTTGCGCGCTCGACGTTTTCGTGGAAAGTTCGCACAAGCATCCAACCGGCCAGGAAGCACAGCGGAATGTTGATCAGGAAGATCCACCGCCAGATCCCCAAGGAGGCAAAGACACCACCCAGGGTTGGCCCCACCACGGAGGAAATGGCCCACACACTGGCCAGGTAGCCCTGCACCTTGGCGCGTTCGGCAAGGGTGTAGATGTCGCCGGCGATGGTGATGGACACCGGCTGCACCGCTCCGGCGCCCAGGCCCTGAAGCACACGGAAAGCAATAAGCGCAGGCATGCTCCACGCCAGCCCACACAGGATGGACCCCAACAGGAACAGGCCAATTCCGCTCAGGATGAGAGGCTTGCGGCCCAGCATGTCCGAAAGTTTGGCGTAGATGGGGACCGACACCGCCTGCGCCAAAAGGTACGCCGAGAAGAGCCACGGGAACGAACTGAAACCGCCGATGTCCTCAACGATGGATGGCACGGCCGTTGCAACGATGGTTGAATCGATCGCCACCAGGCCCGTGGAGAGCATCAGGGCGATGAGGATGGGGCCACGCTTGGAACGGAACCCAACGCCGTCGGCAGTTTCTGTAGTCATATGTCTCGTTCCCCGTCGTCAGCTCGTTACGTTCGTTCCCGGGGCAAGCCCCATTTGGGGTAACCGTACGGGTGGCGGAATTAGTCCCGGGAGGCGGAAGAGAACGACGGCGGGTGGTTGGCTTGGGGGGAAGGGCGGCGTCGCGGTGACAGTCGCATCAATTTGGTGAATTTGGTGATCACTCCGCATGCTGGCGCACCTGCCGCGCCGGTTACGTCGACGGCACGATCAGTGTACGGTCTACAGATAATTTAACTATCCAGTTAATTAACCATCAAGTAAACTAAGCACCATGAACAGTGCACCAGGCGTGCTGGATGCAGCCTTTGCCGCCCTCGCGGACCCGACAAGACGGGCAATCCTGTCGACCCTTGCCCAAGGCGACGCCACGGTTTCTGAACTGGCCGCTCCTTTTGCCATGTCGATGCCCGCCATATCGAAGCATCTGAAGGTCCTTGAGGCGAGCGGTCTCATCTCCCGGACCAGAAAGGCCCAGTTCAGGCCATGCCACTTGGAAAGAGCTGTCCTTGACGACGTCGATGACTGGATCCAGGAACACCGCAAGGTATGGGACGAGCGCCTGGACAAGCTGGATGAGCACCTCAAGAACCTTCAAGAAGGCGGGGACGGCCGGAATGGGAAGTAGCACCCGGAACAGCGAAGCAGGACTGAGCTTTGAGCGGGTCTTCGACGCCCCACCCGAGCTGGTCTTCGCATGCCTGACACAACCAGGGCACCTCAGTCATTTCTGGGCTCCCCTGGGAGCAAGCGCACCCGTGGAAGAAATCCACATCGATCCGCGCCCCGGCGGCCGATTTGAAACACTCATCGTGAACGACACTTCGGGCGCGACCTACGCGACACGTTCGGTTTTCCTGGAGGTCCAAGCACCGACGAGCCTGGTGTGGCACGAAGAACACTCAGGCATGACCGTCCGCATCACCCTCTCAGCACTTCCGGAGGGCAAGACCCTCTTTCATCTCCACCAAACGAACGTGCCCGACATCGTCAGGCAGCCCCGGAACCAAGCCGGGTTCAAGACAACACTCGACAAGCTCGCAGACTACGTCCACTACCTGGCGCACGGAGGTCACCAATGATTACAACGACGTCGCTCGACGGCACTACCTTGGCGATTGACATCACAGGATCCGGACCGGCACTCATCATCGCGGCGGGGGCTTTCTGCGATCGGCAGTCCAAAAAGGGTCTTGCCGCGCTGCTTGCGGATCGGTTCACTGTCCATGAATACGATCGCCGCGGCCGGGGCGACAGCGGGCCGCTGGGAGAGATCTCCGTTCAACGGGAAATCGAAGACCTCGCTGCCGTCGTAGCCCGGATCGATGAAGAACCATTCATCTTCGGAGATTCATCCGGGGGCGCCCTCGCCATCGCAGCCGCAGCCGCCGGGGTCGGATTCCGCAAGATAGCAGTCTACGAGCCGCCCTTCACACCGGGACCCAGCAATGACGTCGCCGACCAGCTCTCATTCTTGGTTACCGAAGGGGACAACTCAGGGGCAGTGCAGCTTTTCCTGGGACTCATGGGAACGCCTGAACAGGCAATCCGCGGAATGAGGCAAGGGCCCTACTGGGGGCACCTCGAAGCCCTGGCCCACACCTTGCCCATCGACGTCAGGCTGTGCAACGACGGGAAGGTCCCGGGAGAGCAACTTGCCCGTATCAAGACCCCCTTGCTGGCCATCGCCGGAGCCAACAGCCCGTGGGCTCCCGATGTCATGGCAGCAGTTGCCGACCACGCTCCGCGTGGGGAATCGCGTGTTCTCGCCGGCCACGGCCACGCAGTTCCGGATGAGATTCTCAGCGAAGTTCTCAGCGCCTATTTCGGCGTGGAGAACCCGAAACCCTAAAGCTCCGACAGAAGCGTTCGCGCGGACTCCAGGTAGGCAGCCTCCGCCTCTTCTCCTCCGAGCGCCGCCTGGATGGCGAACCCTTGGATCAGCCCCATGATGGCCGGGGCGAGCTGGCGGGCCCGCCCCGCCGCAGCCTCCTCCGGGAGGGATGGACTGGACACGCGCAGCCACCCCTCAAGGTACTTCTCTATGTGTCCCCGGATCTCGGCAAAGATTTTCCGTGCAACGACGCCCAGTTTGTCGTTGCGGACGGCCTCCCCCCAGACCTGCACTGCTACGCCGGGAAAAAAGTCCATCTGCGCCAGCCCCGTCATCAAAGCCGTCACCGCCTCCTTGGGTGGAGGCACTTCTCCCCCGCTGCCGAGCCGCTCAAGCGCTGCCATGCGCTCTTCAAAGACCAGTCGACCAGTGTCGACAATAAGTTCTTCCTTGCTTCGGTAGTACACATAGACCGCGCCCGCAGAAAGTCCGGCCTCGGCGATGATGTCCCCCATGGAAACGCTGGAGAAGCCCTTCTCCGCAACGCAGGCAAGCGCGGCCCGCTGAATGCGCTCACGCATCCCTGCGCGGTGTTCCTCGGTCACTTTTGGCATGAACCCACCGTACCTGAAAAAGAAAACGAACGATCATTCTTGACGGGAAATCACCGCAGTCCCACAATGAAGAACGAACATTCTTTTTTTCAAAGCTCATTGAGAGGAGAACCCGATGACAAGCGCGCACACCCCCTGGCCCCACGCCGTCCGCACCGCCCTGCTCGCGGCCGTCGCCGTGTGCACCGTGCTGCTGGCGTTCGCCTGGCCGAGCGTCACGGCCAAAGTCCAGAACCTGCCTGTTGCGGCCGTGGGCAACGAGGAACAGATCTCCCAAATTACGTCCAAGGCCCCTGCCGGGAGCCTGGACCTGCGCACAGTGTCCACCCGGGATGAAGCAGTAGAGCTCATCAAACAGCGCCAGGTTTATGGCGCGATCGTCCTGGACGCCTCGCCGGAGATCCTTGTCGCCAGCGCCGGGAGCCCAGTCGCATCGCAAGCCCTGACCCAGATGGGTGCCCAGATGCAGTCCCAGATACAGACGACGGCGATTACCAAGCTCCAAGGTGCGCTCACCCAGGCAGCGCAGGCAGCCGCCACTGGCCAGGCACCACAGGCGGGACAAACCGGACAGCCCCAGCAAAGCGGGCAAGCGGCCGCGGTCCCCCAGGTGACCATCACCGACGTCGTACCGCTTTCATCTGACGATTCACGCGGAACCGGGCTGGCGGTCGCAGGGCTGCCGCTCGCCATGGGAGGCATGATCGGCGGCGTCCTCATCTCGCTGCTTGTCTCCGGAACGTGGCGCAGGCTTGGAGCCATCCTGGCCTACGGCGTGATTGCGGGCCTGGGACTTGCGGGCATCCTGCAGGGCTGGTTCCACACCCTCCAAGGCAGTTTTTGGCTGAACGCGTGCGCCATTGGCCTGGGCGTCATCGCGACGGCGGCGATCATCGTGGGCCTCAACGCGCTCATCGGCCGGGCGGGTATCGCGGTAGGCGCGGTCATTACCCTGTTCATCGGCAACCCGCTCTCGTCATTGACCCAGCCCAAGGAATTCCTTCCTGCACCCTGGGGCGAGGTGGGCCAGTGGCTGGTTCCCGGGGCTTCGGGAACGCTGCTGCGCGATCTCTCCTATTTCCCGGACGCCTCCGCGGCATTCCCATGGCTGGTTCTGGGCGGGTGGGCCGTGCTCGGGGCGGTCCTTATCGCCGTCGGGCACTTCCGAAACGCCCCTGCCGTGGTGGACGCCTGAAAGCACCGACAGCCATACTGCGCTATGAAGCCGGGGCCGACCGCCTGCGGCGCCATACGCTGCGCACGTGCTGGTGGAGCGTTTTTTTGCTGCGTCGGCTCACCATGATGACGCACGCCACGCCGGTCACCAGGACCACCGCACCGCCCCCTGCAACCGCCCAACGCGCCCCGAACTCCGTACCGATCCACCCCATGAGGGGAGAACCTATGGCGGTGCCACCCTGCAGGATGGCAAGGTAGAGCGCCAGGACCCGGCCACGGAACTGGGGCTCGACAGAGAGCTGGATGGTGGTGTTGCAGCTGTTGAGGAAGGTAATGGAGGCAAGGCCAACGGGAATCAGCGCGGCGGCGTAGATCCAGAAGTTCGGTGCAATGCTGGCCAGCAAAGTGAAGGCACCCAGGCTCAGGGCGCCACCGAGCAGGAACCGCAGGCGCGGGCCGGAGCGGCGGGCGGCGAGCAAAGCCCCGGCAAGGGTTCCGATGGCCATGATGGAACCCAGAAGGCCGAACTCCTCAGGTCCCATCCCGAACTCCGCTGTGGCCATCAACGAATTGGTGACCGGGAAGTTCATGCCGAACGCTCCCAGCAATCCCACCATGACCATGATGAGCACCAGGTCCGGCCGTTGCCGAACGTAGCCGAGCCCGTCCATGAACTGATGCTTGCCGCGCGCCACTGGCGTCGCGGGCTCCAAGTCGGAGGTCTTGACGCGCATCAGCGAAATGATGACCGCGACGAAGCTCGCGGCATTGAGGAGAAACACCGGCCCGGTGCCTATCCAGGCAATGAGCACGCCGGCGATCGCGGGGCCCGTGAGCCGCGCGCTGTTGAACGACGCCGAGTTCAGGGCCACGGCATTGGCGAGCTTGTCCGGGCCTACGAGTTCCGAGACGAAGGCCTGTCGGGCCGGTGCATCCATGGCCGCCGCGAGGCCCAGGGCAAACGCGGCAATGTAGACGTGCCACAGCTGGGCAACCCCGGTCACCACCAGGAGTCCGACTACGAGGCCACAGATCCCCATGGCCGCCTGGGTCCAGAACAGGATGACGCGTTTGCGGTAGCGGTCGGCCAGCACCCCCGCATAGGGGCCGAACAGCAACATGGGAAGGAACTGCAAAGCCGTAGTGACACCTACGGCCGTTCCGGAATGATTGGTAAGAACGGTCAACACCAGCCAGTCCTGGGCAACCCGCTGCATCCAGGTACCGATGTTGGAGACCAGGGCGCCGCCGGCCCAAAGGCGGTAATTGGGACTTTCCAGAGCCCTGAACATGGCACTCATTTGGCGCTCATTTCCTGCATGATGCGGGCGGCGCGGCTGAGTACCAGCCGGTCCTCTTCGCTCAGCCCCGCAACACGCTGGGCCAACCACGCGGTCCGTTGGCTTCGGGCTTCAGCCAGGACGTCCCGGCCCGGTTCGGTGATGCTGATCTGGACCTGCCGTCCGTCTGCGGGGTTTGCCTGCCGCGAGACGAAGCCCTGCTCGGTCAGCGCATTCACGATGCGGGTCATCGAGGGTGCCTGCACATGTTCGCGATCGGCCAGCTCCCGGAGTGACTGCGGCGCGACGTTCAGGTGGGCCAACACCGTGTATTGCCCGGGAGTGATGACATCGCCGGTCGCTTCGATGCGAAGCCTGCGGGAGGTGCGCATCACGGCCGTTCGCAGGTCTATGGCCAGGATGTCCGGTTGGATGTCGGGATCGATTGCTGGGTTTGCTGCCGCGTTGGCTCCGGTCACTGGGAGGCGCCTCCTGTGGTTGGCATAATAGTTAGCAGTGCTAATTAGCTCCGCTAACTATTATGCTCCTCTTATCAGCAACCTGTCCATGGAATGTGATGAGGGCGATGCGGGGCGTTAAAGGACGACGGCGGGCCGCCCCTAAGGTTCCCAGGAACCCAGGGTTCCGGAAAGCTTAAAGACGGCCCGCCGTCGTCGTGAATTCAGTCCGCCGCAGCGGCAGACCTTAGTCGTTGATGAGGTCGTGAACTACGATCGTCTGGTCGCGGTCCGGGCCGACGCCGATCGCCGAGAAGCGTGTACCGGAGAGCTTCTCGAGGGCCAACACGTAGTTGCGGGCGTTCTCGGGGAGGTCTTCCAGGGTGCGGGCGCCGGTGATGTCCTCGGTCCAGCCGTCGAAGTACTCGAAGATCGGTACTGCGTGGTGGAACTCGGTCTGGGTCATGGGCATTTCGTCGTGACGGACGCCGTCAACGTCGTAGGCAACGCAGACGGGGATCTGCTCGATGCCGGTGAGGACGTCCAGCTTGGTGACGAAGTAGTCCGTGAAGCCGTTGACGCGCGAGGCGTGGCGGGCCAGGACGGCGTCGTACCAACCGCAGCGGCGGGGACGGCCGGTGTTCACGCCGAACTCGCCGCCCGTCTTCTGCAGGTACACGCCCATGTCGTCGAACAGCTCCGTGGGAAACGGTCCGGCGCCGACGCGGGTGGTGTACGCCTTGATGATGCCGATGGAGCGGGAGATGCGCGTGGGCCCGATGCCGGAGCCAACGGAAGCGCCGCCAGCCGTCGGGTTGGAGGAAGTCACGAACGGGTAGGTGCCGTGGTCCACGTCCAGGAACGTTGCCTGGCCGCCTTCCATGAGCACAACCTTGCCCTCGTCCAGGGCGTTGTTGAGGACAAGAGTACTGTCGATGACCAGCGGGCGCAGGCGCTCTGCGAAGGAGAGGAAGTACTCCACGATCTCGTCAGCGATGATGTCGCGGCGGTTGTAGACCTTGACCAGGAGTTCGTTCTTCTGGCGCAGCGAGCCTTCCACCTTCTGGCGGAGGATCGACTCATCGAACACATCCTGGACGCGGATGCCCAGGCGGGCCACCTTGTCCATGTACGCCGGACCGATGCCGCGCCCGGTGGTGCCGATGGCGCGGCTGCCGAGGAAACGTTCGGTGACCTTGTCCAGTACCTGGTGGTAGGGAGCGACGAGGTGGGCGTTGGCGGAAACGCGCAGGCGGGACGTGTCCGCACCGCGGGCTTCGAGGCCGTCGATCTCCTGGAACAGGGCCTCGAGGTTCACCACGCAGCCGTTGCCAATAATGGGAATTGCGTTGGGGCTCAGGATGCCCGCGGGAAGGAGCTTCAGCTCATACTTCTCACCGCCAACAACCACGGTGTGCCCGGCGTTGTTACCGCCGTTGGGCTTGACCACGTAGTCAACGCGGCCACCGAGCAGATCGGTTGCTTTGCCTTTGCCTTCGTCGCCCCACTGGGCTCCGACGATCACGATAGCGGGCATGGGATCCTCCCCCATTCTTTTCGGGCCAAGCCGGTGTGGCCGGGCGCCGTACATGAGAACGCCCCGATGCTTACTGGTGCAGCCCACCCGAAGGCAAGGCGTACGCAAGAGTTTCGGGGCTCTTACCAGCCAAGTTTAGCCGATGGCAACGGTTTCTCTGGTGTTTGGCCGCCGTTGGGGTGCAGTTATGAAGAAGTCAAGGAACCTTAAGGGCGGCAGGACCCGCCGACGAACTGCCCAGTGACAGGCTCAGCAGGCCGGCACTGTCCACGAGCCCCACGCGGATCGCGGAAACCTTGTATTCACCCGCTGCGGCCGTCACATCCGCCGGCTTGGTGCCGGGCCAGCTTTGATCGGGTTGGACGTTGACGTTGATGGCCACCAGGGTGCGGACTGCTGTGAGGACAGGCGCGACGGCGTTGATCACCGGGGTGATGAGCAACTGCAGGCTGGCGCCCAGGTTCGGGATGAGGCCGGCGTTGAAAATAGTGGCGTTGAGAACGTTCTTCACCACGTTGTTGCTGCCGGTGAGCAGAGCCGAGGTGATGGGCCCCAGCAAGGCCGCCACCACACCTCCCAGGTCAAGGCCGATAACGTTGGCGGTCACCTGGGGCGCCACGGCGGTGCCATCAAGGAAGTCGCCCAGAGATACACCTGTGGTGGCACCGGTGGCCGAGCCCATCTTGACGGCGATGGTGGCCGCGTTGACGCCTGCCAGTTTCAGGGTGATGTTGGTGGTGGCGTTCAAGGTGATGGCACGCAGCGCGGTGGTCAGCGCAGCCAGCACGCGGTTCTTCCACGAATCCAGCAATGCCGTAACCCTGGAGGTCACCGCCGTGGTCATGGCCGCATCCAGGACCACGGCGTGGTTGGGTGCCATGCCATTCAGGCCGGTGGTTGCGCTCCCCGTCAGGGATGCGATGTCGACCTTGACCGTCCCGTTCCCAAGGTTGACGGTGACTATGCCGTCGGTCATGGATTCGGTCATCATCGCGGTGACGCCGCTCAGATTAGGGGCGGACAGCGTTGCGGTAGTGCTGATGGACCCAAGTGACAGCGACCCCAACAAAGGATTAATGAGGGCAGAGATACCGTCGGAGATCCCCGTCGTCAGCCCGCCAGTGCCGAGCAAAGCATTCAGCTGCGTCGGGACAGCCCCCACCAACGACGCCCCTTGCGTGGACAACGTCCCGACGGCGGGAATCGCCGCCGTCAGGTCCAGTCCGGCTATCCCGTACTGGCGCTGCACAGTGGGGGTGGGGTTCAGCATCGGCCACCCGTTGGTCATGACACAGGAATCAACCGCCGACGACGAAGCAAGCGCGCCAACGTCCAGCGTCACCCCGGACAGTGAGGCCGGAACGATATTGCCCAAGGAAATATTGGCTGATTTAGGCGCGGTGGCTGCTCCTTGCGAGGTGCCGGCAACGTCTACAGCGCCAGTTTGGTCGGACACGAGGCCCGAAGCGCCGTGTGCCTGTCCGCTCTTCTGCGAGCGCGCCCACTGCGTGTAAGTCCCCAGCCCGCCCACGGGAGCTCCGAGTCCCAGCCCAACGTTCACAGGGCTGCTTCCGAGTGCGGTCACAGGAATCTTCGTGACGTACGCATCCGTGGTTCCGGGCACCAGGACGGCAGACAACGGCGTGGGGGTGGCAGTCGTTCCGTTGTTTGCCACAGTCAGTCCTTGGACGCCCGCTACGGTGTCCAGGTTGGTGTTGAGCACGGTCCCGTGCAGCTGCCTGGCCCAGGCCTTGTTGGTGAACATTGAGTTGGTTGTGCAGTCTCCGGGCGAACTCACTCCGACGGCGCTGCGCACCCATTCGTTGTCCGTCCACGCGGCTGTGGTGATGCTGGTCGTCGCGGCCACAGCGATGGCGGCGACTGCTGCGACGAACATGGATCGGCGTGGCCGTTTCAGGAAGGCTCCACGGAAAGCCCCTTGGATGCCCCCTCGGAAGGTCCGGCGCCGGGACTCATCCAGGGCGTGCCGGGGCGTCATGCGCTCTGCTCCGGGGTTTCGCGGGGCCTTTTCACCAGCGTCAGTAGGGCCGCTCCGAGGAGGAGCAGGGCGCCGCCTGCGAACAGTGCCGGAAGGGACGAGGCTCCCGTGCTTCCAAGGGGCTCCTTGCTTCCGCCATTGGCCACCGGAGGCTGGGAAGGTGCGCTTCCGTCGTCGTCCCCCATGGCGCTGATCCCGATGCCCAAGGTGAGCGTCGCGCCCTGGGGAGGAGCGGCGGCGGCGGGTCCGGCAAGGGTGAAACGGAGGTACGGTGACGTCCCGGCGCGGAGGTTGCTCAGTGGGATGCGCAGGCCTTGGTCCCAATCGCCGAGGCGGGTGGTTTGGACTCTGGGCGTTGAGCCGACCGGGCATTCCAGACGCTGGTTCAGTCCGCTGTCGCCCTGCCACGGGGACGTGCACTCATCCACGGTGATCGCGTAGCCGTCGGCCGCCGCCAGGCTGCCCGTGGCCGTGAGTTGAAGCGTGGACGTGGCTTCAGGCTTTTCCAACGACAACCCAATCTGCCACACGAACGAATCACCCGGTGCAAGCTGCGGGAACTCCAGCGGATACACGGAAGAGGAAAGCCACAGCAGCCCCGGCGCGCCGTTCTCGGGTACGGGGATAAGGTGATCGGCAGCGTGGGCGGGAACGGCTGGGATGGCACAGCTCAGCACACTGACGACGACGGCGACACACACCGCCGCTGCGGTCCTCGCCACCCTGATCCACTGCTTCACCGCTCATTCACCTCCCTGTTGACACCACACCTTTGTGACGGGCAACCCGTTTTGGCCAGTAAGCCCACACCACGAGCGCGGCAACCGCCATCGTGGCTGCTCCAATAAAGCCGGGCCCCCTCATCGCCATCACCCAGGAACCCACCGCCGGCACCGTCACCAGTACTTTTTGGGCAGTCTCCACCTGATAAGGCAGCGGATCTTCGGAACTGTTCGCATCGCCCTTGAGCCGCAGGGAAGCACCGGTTCCAGAGGGCTCCACGGACACCACGCGGTGCGTGACAAGAACGCCGGACTCCGAACGTTTCACGGATACGACGTCGCCCGGGGCCAGCTCCGCGGCCGGTACCTGCACCGTGAGGGACAAGGCTCCTACCGGATATACAGGCTCCATGGACCCCGTCCTGAAGACGACAAACCACGCTTTGTAGACGAATCCAAGGACCAGCGCCAGAATGCACACCAGGCCGAGCACGGCCACCAACGTCAGCGCGATCTCACGGGAAACCTTGAAGATGCGGGACAGGACGGCCCAGAAGCCCGCCCCTCCTAAGGCAGGGGCCGAAGGGGGCAATGGGGACGAGCTTCTGGTCCGGGTCAAGGGCTCTGTCACAGAGCTGGGTTACGAGCCGGCGATGCTCGTGAACCTCCACAGCGGCACGGTCTGCTTACCCTGCAAGGTCACGTCGGTTACGGCGGACGGGAGGGTGATGGCGAAGCAAAGGTTCACAGGAGCGCCGGCCGTTGCTGAGTCCGCGCCCTTCGCCAGGGAGATGGGAGTGGCGGAAACCGTGGTCAGCGGGACACTGGCCGCTGCTGAACCAACGATGTCCGTGCCACCGGTCAGGTTGCCTGCGGCGCAGTTCGCCGGGGTGACGCCCTGTACCGCACGGTAGGTCAGGGCGTTGTAGAGGGCCAGGGAGTTGGTGGCAGTGTCCACTCCGTTTCCGCCGAGCTTCACAGCCTCGGCCAGGGTGGCCGTGAGCGCTTCAGATCCAGCGGCCGCCCGGAGCTGCATGGGGGCGTAGGCCGTGTCGCCGGGCTTGAGGGCTGCGGAGATGGCACCGAACGTCAGCGCGCCATCGGTGGCCGAACTCGGCACCGTGGGGATGTTCGGCTTGTCACTCCACGCGTCGGCACCCGTGCCGTTGGTGTTGCTGAAGGTGTTTTGTTCCATGTGGTAGGTCAGCGTGCCCGGTCCTTTATCCCCACCGGAGTTGCCGAAGACCCACTCGTTGTCCGTCCAGGCGGCCAGCGTGAACGCGGCTCCCACGCCCAGGACGAGTCCGCCCGCAAGAAGCGCGCGGACCTTCGTAGCCTTATTGGATGACATCTTTGAGACCATTATCTAACCCCCACGGTTGACGATGCTGAGCTGGTGGGGAGGCCGAACGGTTTCCCCCGAAACCAGTGGTTTCACCGTCATTATCCGGGTAGGAAAAGCGGAACCAGGCCAAGGTGCACTTTAGGGTTAACGCGGCGGCTCGACGCCGGCACGGAGCGCCTTGGGCTGCCTAACCACCGGCCACGAAACCCAGGGCAGCTTCCGCGAAAGCAGGCCATTCCGTGTGCGAGCTGAAGGGCACCTCCACCCAGTCCTTGAAGGGGCGGTTCATCCCGGAAGGATCAAACAGGGCGGCTCCTGGAAGGGCCAAGGCACGCGCATGTTCGGCGGTCTCTTTGCCCAGCTTGAACGTCACTTTGTCGCCGTTCAGGCAGGCCAGCGCCTTCTTGCCCAGCATGAGCGAGCTCGCGCCGAACATCTTCCCCATGACAACTCCGGCCGGGGCCAGCTCGGCACCGAGTTCCTCAAAAGCGGAAACGGCGGCAGCGGGCGACTCTTGTTTCTCCATACCGGGCATCTTGCCGGAAGGACGCACCGGCGTCGAGAGTTGCTGTTGGGAAGCGAGCGGCGGTGCCGCCGAGACGCCCGCCACGTTTCCCTCGCAACACGCCGTGTCGCATTCGGAGGCGCGCCGGGGCGGGCCAGTGAGCGGCACTGAGTCCGGTAAGGTTAGTTAGCCCCCAACAGCACCCTTTCCAGGTTCCGTGCGGCATGCCCGCGGCCCCTGCGAACCGGTGCGCTGTAACACCTAGGAGACCTAACCCCTGATGCAAGAACTGGCGACTGAATCACCCGAACAAACCCTCTGGAACCGCCGTTACGAACCGCACATCGCTGAGGTCAACGAGCTGTGCGACTCCATCAAGGAACAGAAGCCGGGCAGCGAGGTCCTCTACATCGACCCCGCCCACAGCATGGATGACTGCCGTATCGTCAGCCTTTTCTCCAACCAGCGCACCACCTCCGGCGAGGGCTTCATCACCCCGGGCGACGACGAAGCCAGCACCCGCATGCTCGGAATGCAGTGGCAGCTGGGCCTGCGTCCGGAGCTCGTGATGCCGTGGAACGCTTACCCGTGGATCGAGCCCAACGAGGAACCGGGCAAGCTCACGCCCGCCAACATCACCGAAGGCCTGAAGCCGCTCCTGCGCCTCCTGCAGCTCCTGCCACGCACCTCCGCCCTGGTGGCCCACGGCAACGAGGCACACCGCCTGGCCGACCAGCTCATGAAGGCCGCACCGGCCAGCATCGCACGCCGCGGTTTCAAGACGTTCAAGGTCCGCTCGCTCGGTGGCCGTTCCTTCGCCGGAACGCCCGAGCGCCAGCAGGAATACCTGGACGCCATCCACGGTGCCTACGCCGAAGCCATGGCCCGCACGGGTATCCCCCGCAAGTCCTGACCCAACTGGGGGACAGCAAACGCTCCACTGACGCGTCATTGGAGCACGTGCTGTCCCCTACTTGGGCGGGTTAACCACGACGGCGGCCCTCACCTTTTGGTGAGGGCCGCCGTAGTCGTTGGGGTGCTGTGGGAGCGGGCGGGGCTAGCCGACCAGCATGGTGCGGAGGTCCTTCAGGATCAGCTGGGCACCTGTGGGGCCGAGGCCAAGGAACCAGACGTCGTCGTTGACGGGTTTCGCCTGGCCGGCCTTGACTGCACTGAGCTTGGGCCAGACTGCGCCTTCCACCACGGACTTTTCGCCCGTGGCCGAGGGTTCGCCGTAGCTGCTGTAGAAGATCCAGTCGGCATCGCCCTGCTCGATGTTCTCGGCTGAGATCTCGGCTGCCAGCTCGTCGATGTCCTGGTTCTCCGGACGGGCCAGGCCTGCGTCCTTCAGGATGACACCAATCAGGGACTTGTTGGCATACAGGCGGATCTTGCCCGGCAGGAACCGGACCAGGGAAATCTTGGGATCACCCTTCACATCTGCTTTGAGGGCGTCAGCTTCCGCCTGGTAGTCGTTGAGGGCTTTGACAGCCTTGTCTTCCTCACCCAGGGACTTGCCCACCAGGAGGAAGTTTTCCTTCCACGGGAAGCCCGGGCGGATGCTGAAGACCGTCGGAGCGATGGACGACAACTGCTTGTACAGCTTGTCGGCCCGGAGCTTGCTGCCAAGGATGAGGTCCGGCTTGAGCGCGGCGATCGCTTCGAGGTTGAGGTCCTGGATGGTGCCCACGGAAGCCACATCCTTGACCTTGTCAGCCAAGTAGGTGGGCACCGGGTTGGCGCCTTCCGTAGTGGCCATACCCACCGGGGTGATGCCGAGCGTGACGACGTCATCGAGTTCGCCCGTGTCCAGGACAACCACCCGCGTGGGCTTCTTGTCCAAGGTGGTTTCCCCGTTGGCGTGCTTCAGCGTGCGCGGGAAGACGCCGGGCGCGGCGTCCGTGCCGAGCTTGGCCGTTTCCTGGTCCGCGGTGGTGAATTTGGAGCCGCCGGTTGCAACATCGGCGTTGCCTGCACCGGAACCGGAGCTGCTGCCGGCGCCGGTGCTCGTGCCGCAGCCCGCGAGCAGGCCCACCAGCAAAGCACCACCAACAGCCTTCATCGCAAGGTTTCGTACACGGGAGCGCCGAGGCGGCCGAACTTCAAAATCGTCATTTTTCACTGGGTAAGGCTAACCTAATTAGGGCACACTTCTGTGACGTTGTGACGACAGTCACGGATTGCCCGCTTTCCTTGCCCTTCTCCGAAATGGTCCTTGTTGTGTCCCGACTGATGGCTCCCGCTCCCACGTCCCATGCCGGCGAGCCAGCAACCACCGCCCTGCCAGCCAGCATCGCGGACCCGGGCCGCGGCGTCGTCAAGCGGTCCGGCTGGCGGGTGCTCTTCCTGGTCGCGGCGGCTGCAGTCCTGCTGGGAACCGTGGTGTTGAGCCTGGGGGTGGGTGCCAAGTTCATCCCGGCTTCCACCGTTCTCCAGGCTTTCGTGAACCCGCAGGACACCGCCGATCACGCGATCATCCTGGAAAGCCGGCTTCCGCGCACGGTAATGGGAATCGCCGTCGGGGTGGCCCTGGGTGTCGCCGGCGCGCTCATGCAGGCCATTACCCGGAACCCCCTGGCCGATCCCGGCATCCTCGGGGTCAATGCGGGTGCTTCTTTCGCGATGGTGCTGGCCGTTGGGGTCTTCGGTGTTGCTTCACTGGGCGGATACATCTGGTTCGCTTTCGCGGGCGCCATCCTCACCGCAGCGGCTGTGTATCTGATCGGAACGTCGGGACGGAACGTGGTGAATCCCGTCCGGCTTACGCTGGCCGGTGTCGCACTTGGCGCGGTCCTGACCGGCGTCGGATCCGGGCTCACTCTCCTGAACCCCAAGGCCTTCGACCACCTGCGTTCGTGGAGCATCGGCTCATTGGACACCCGCAGCATGGAGTCGGTTGCCACAGTGGCGCCGTTCATGGCCGTCGGGCTGCTGCTTGCGCTGTTCTGCGTCCGGGGCCTCAATGCCATTGCCCTGGGTGACGACCTCGCCACCTCCTTGGGCGCCAACGTCAACCGCACCCGCATCCTGGGCGTAGTCGCGATCACCCTCCTTAGTGGTGCAGCGACGGCAGGAGCCGGGGCCATCGGCTTTGTGGGACTCATGATTCCCCACATCGCCAGGTGGATCGTGGGTCCGGACCAACGGTGGATCCTGGCCACAACCGTCCTGCTCTCCCCCATCCTGCTGCTGGTGTCCGACGTCGTGGGCCGGATTGCCGCCCCCGGTGAGCTCCAGGTGGGCGTCGTGACTGCGTTCATTGGGGCTCCGGTACTGATTGCTTTGGCGCGCCGCCGGAAGGTGAGCGGACTATGACGCGCCTGGCACCCGTCGACTTCGGCCGGCCCGTTGCTGTGCTCCGCGGCCGTTCACTGAGCCTGCGGTTGGATCTCCGCAGCATCCTCGTCTGCATTCCGCTTCTCCTGGCAGCGCTTGTCGTCGGCATTGTCAGCCTGGCCACCGGTGACTACGACGTCTCCGTGCAGCAGGTCCTCCAGGCCCTTACCGGAGATGCCCCGGGGCTCGCCCAGACCATCGTCATGGAGTGGCGGCTCCCCCGGGTGCTGTCGGCGCTCGTGTTCGGCGCAGCCCTGGGTATGAGCGGCGGCATCTTCCAGTCCATGACCCGCAATCCATTGGGCAGCCCGGACATCATCGGATTCAACACCGGCGCCTATACCGGTGCACTGATCGTGATGCTGACCGTAGGCGGCGGGTATGCAGCGGTTGCCGGAGGGGCCCTGGTGGGCGGAATCCTCACGGCCCTTGCCGTCTACTTGTTGGCTTACCGCCGCGGGTCCCAAGGTTTCCGGCTCATCATCGTGGGGATTGGCATCAGCGCCATGCTGGCCGCTTTGAACCACTGGCTCATCCTGCAGGCCGAACTGGAGGCCGCGCTGGCAGCTGCCGTCTGGGGAGCCGGGTCGCTCAACGGCATCACGTGGGAGCAAGCGGCGCCTGCCGCCGTCGTCGTCGTTGTTGCGGGCCTGGCCACGCTGGTGGCCTCGCGCCGGATGCAGCTTTTGGAGATGGGCGACGACGCCGCACGCGCTTTGGGCGTCCGGGCGGAACCAACCCGTTTGCTGCTGCTGATCCTGGGCGTGGCGCTGACCGCAGCCGTGACCGCCGTCGCGGGTCCCATCGCGTTTGTCGCCCTCGCCGCACCCCAGTTGGCCCGCCGTTTGACTGCAAGCGCCGGCATTACGCTGCTGCCCTCTGCGGTGATGGGTGCGTTCCTGCTGGCGGCCAGCGACCTCGCCGCGCAACGGCTGTTCGCTCCGATCCAGCTCCCCGTCGGCGTTGTGACGGTGTGCATTGGCGGCATCTACCTCGTCTGGCTACTGGCCAGGGAAGCAAGGAAATCATGAGCACTCTCTCCACCGCGCCGCAGCTGCACGCCGAAGCCCTGACCATCGGCTATGAGCAGCGGGTGATCTCCGAAAACCTCTCTGTGCGCATCCCCGAGGGGCAGTTCACGGTGATCGTGGGGCCCAATGCCTGCGGCAAATCCACGCTGCTGCGCGCCCTGGCCCGGCTGATCAAGCCGCGCAGCGGTCAGGTGTTGCTCGACGGGAAGTCCGTGACCTCGTTGCCCGCGAAGGAACTGGCCCGGCGTCTGGGTTTGCTGCCTCAGTCCTCCATCGCCCCCGACGGCATCACGGTGGCGGACCTCGTGGCCCGCGGCCGCTACCCCCACCAGAAGCTGCTGCGCCAATGGAGTGTGGAGGACGAGTCCGCGGTTGTTGACGCCATGGAAGCCACCGGGATTTCCGCATTGTCCGGACGGCTGGTGGACGAACTCTCGGGTGGTCAGCGGCAGCGTGTGTGGGTGGCCATGGTGCTCGCCCAGCAGACGCCGTTGCTGCTCCTGGATGAGCCCACCACTTTCTTGGACATCGCCCACCAGATCGAGCTCCTGGAACTCTTCCGCGAGCTCAACCTGGACAAGGGCCACACCCTGGTGGCGGTGCTGCACGACCTCAACCATGCCAGCCGCTACGCCGACCACATCATTGCCATGAAGGACGGTGCGGTGGTTGCCGAGGGCGCGCCCGTGGACGTCATTACCGAAGCCTTGGTGGAGGACGTGTTCGGGATGGCCTGCCGGATCATTGACGACCCCGTGACGCACACCCCGCTGGTGGTCCCCCTGGGCCGCCCCCGCCTACCCGTACCCAACTAGGGGACAGCAAACGTTCCAATGACGCTTCATTGGAA
>NZ_JBHVQI010000035.1:0-40807 GCF_042886835.1 Paenarthrobacter sp. NPDC057981 | reverse complement strand
CTTCTCCCTCTCCACGTCCCAGGCCACCATCAGCCAACAGCTGCTGGCGGACTCGGATCCAAACGCCATCACGCTTGATTCCAACGGCGCCCTGCCACGAAGGAGGCCGTGTTGATGATGGAGCCCTTGCCCTGTTCCTGCATGTACGGGATCGCGTACTTGCAGCAGTAATAAACGGAGGTCAGGTTCACTTCCTGGACCCTGCGCCAGGCGTCGATGCCGGTGTCAAGGATGGAGGCGTCGTCGGCGGGGGAGATGCCTGCGTTGTTGAAGGCGATGTCGACGCTGCCGTAGGTCTCCTTTGTCTGGGCGTAGAGGTTGCGGACTTCTTCCTCGCTGGTGACATCGACCTTCACGAACAGGCCTCCCACTTCGTTCGCGGCGGCGATGCCGGAGGTTGGTTCGATGTCCGCGATCACCACGTTGGCGCCCTCTGCGGCCATCCGGCGTGCGGTGGCCAGTCCGATGCCGCTGGCACCTCCGGTGATGACTGCGCTGCGGCCTGCGAGACGGTTGGAAACTACTGCTTGCATTGTTGCTCCTTTATCAGGGTGGAAAGACTAAGCGGATTGGGTGGAGATGAAGACGTTCTTGACCTCGGTGAACGCATCCAAGGCGTCAGGGCCAAGTTCGCGGCCGAGGCCTGATTGCTTGAAGCCACCGAACGGCGTGGAGTAGCGGACGGAGGAGTGCGAATTGACGGACAGGTTGCCGGACTCGACCGCGCGCGCCACGCGAAGGGCACGGTCCACCTTGGACGTCCAGATGGACCCGGATAGCCCGTATTCGGTGTTGTTGGCGATCCTGATGGCGTCCGCTTCGTCGTCGAACGGCACGACGGCGACTACCGGACCAAAGATTTCGTCCGTGAACGACGGCGCATCCAGCTCCGGAGTCAGCACGGTGGGCGGGAACCAGAAGCCGGGGCCTTCGGGCGCCTTACCTTGGAAGGCGACCGGGGCGCCGTCGGGCACGAAAGCCGAAACCGTACCCAGCTGCTGGGCCGAAATGAGCGGGCCCATTGAGGTGGCGGCATCCGCCGGATCACCCACCCGCATCCCCAGGACTTCGGGTTCCAGCAGCTCAAGGAAGCGCTCGTACACACTTCGCTGAACCAGGATCCGCGAGCGGGCGCAGCAGTCCTGGCCGGCGTTGTCGAATGCCCCACCCGGTGCCGCCGCAGCGGCAAGCTCCAGGTCGGCGTCGTCGAAAACGATGTTGGCACTCTTGCCGCCAAGTTCCAGCGTCACCCGCTTCACCTGGTCCGCGCAGCCCGCCATGATCTGCTTGCCAACGCCGGTGGAGCCGGTGAAAACCACCTTGCGCACTGCGGGATGGGTGACGAACCGCTGGCCCACCACGGACCCCTTGCCCGGAAGCACCTGGAAGACGCCTTCAGGAATGCCGGCCTCGAGGGCGAGCTCGCCCAGGCGGATCGCCGTCAGCGGTGTTACCTCGGCAGGTTTGAGCACCACTGTGTTCCCTGCGGCCAGGGCCGGAGCGAAACCCCACCCCGCAATCGGCATGGGGAAGTTCCACGGCACGATCACGCCCACCACACCCAAGGGCTCATGGAACGTCATGTTGACGCCGCCGGCCACCGGGATCTGGCGCCCGAAGTGCCGTTCGGGTGCGGCGGCGTAGTAATTGAGGACATCGCGGACGTTCCCGGCTTCCCAGCGGGCGTTGCCGATGGTGTGTCCGGCGTTGCGGACCTCCAGCTGGGCAAGGTTTTCCAGGTCATGGTCGACGGCGGCGGCGAACCGGCGCAGCAGCAGCGCACGGTCGGCGGGGGCTACTGCCCGCCAGGATTCGTAGGCGGCTGCAGCCTTCGCGATGGCTGCGTCCGTTTCGGCCAATCCAGCCAAGGGCACGGTCTGGATGACTTCTTCGGTGGCCGGGTTGATCACGTCAAAGACTGTTGAGGTCATGCTGGGGACATCGCTTTCATGGTCGCGGTGTGGTCGGCCCGGTAATGGGACGCTGCTTCCACGAAGCCGCGGAAGAGCCGGAGATCGTCAGGGTTCTGTTCCGGGTGGAACTGGACGCCCAGCACCCAGTTGCCGTCCGTGGTTTCGACGGCCTGGATCATGCCGTCGGCGGAACGGGCAGTGACACGGAGTTGATCGGGAACATAGTCCATCGCCTGATGGTGGTAGCAGGGAGACGTCGCTGAGTCGCCCAGGAGATCGTGGATCACGCTGCCCTGCTCGGTCGTGAAGCTGGCTTCACCGAAAACGCCCGGAGCCGGCTGGCAGTTGGCCTCCGGATTGATGTCCGGAATGTGCTGGACCAGGCTGCCGCCCTGCACAACGTTCAGGAGCTGGGCGCCCCGGCAGATCGCGAACAGCGGAAGCCCGCGGTCCAGCGCGCCGCGAAGGAGCTCGGAGTCGTGGTTGTCCCGCAGCGGCTGTGGCCGCGTTGTGGGATGCGGTTCCTGCCCGTAGAGGGAAGGATCGACGTCGGGTCCTCCCACCACGATCAGTCCGTCCACCAGGTCCAGCACTGAGGGGTCGGTTCCTACGGGTGGGAGCAACAGTGGCGTAGCTCCGGCTGCGACGACTGCCTCAACGTAGGTCGCTGGGAGGATGGCCGCCGTCGTATTCCACACACCCCAGGAGGCCTCCTGAAGGTAACTGGTCAGCGCAATCCTGGGCCGGTAGGTGATGTCAGAGTCGTTCAAAGCCACGGGTCCTCTCCCAATCGGTGATGGCGCTGTCATAAGCGGTGAGTTCCACGGTGGCAGCGTGGACGTAGTGGTCCACGACGTCGTCCCCGAAGGCCTTGCGTGCGATGCTGCTTTCGGCCAGGAGGTCACGGGCATCCCGCAGCGTGGTGGGCAGGCGCTCGGCGTCGGATTCGTAGGCGTTGCCCTTGGTGATCGGCTGGAGGGGAACGTCGTTTTCGATGCCGTGGATGACAGCTGCGATCATCGCTGCGACTGCCAGATAGGGGTTCACATCGCCGCCACCGATCCTGTTCTCGGTGCGGAGGTTTTTGCCGTGTCCCACGACGCGCAGCGCGCAACTGCGGTTGTCGAGTCCCCAGGCGACAGCCGTCGGGGCGAAACTGCCTTCGACGTACCGTTTGTAAGAGTTGATGTTCGGCGCGAGGAAGTACGTCAGCTCGCGCAGCGCAGTCAACTGTCCCGCCACGAAACGTTCCATGACCGGGCTGAAGCCGTGTTCGCCGTCGCCGGCCAGGACCGGGTTCCCCTCCAGGTCGGTGAGGCTGAAGTGGATGTGGCAGGAGTTGCCCTCGCGTTCATTGAACTTGGACATGAACGTGATGCTCTTGCCGTGCTGGTCGGCGATCTCCTTGGCGCCGTTTTTGTAGAACGTGTGCTTGTCGCAGGCGGCCAAGGCCTGGTCGAAGCGGAAGGTGATCTCCTGCTGGCCGAGGTTGCACTCGCCCTTGGACGACTCCACCACCAGGCCCGCAGCCTCCATGTTGTTGCGGATGGAGCGGATCACCGGCTCCAGGCGGGCGGTGGCCAGCAGCGAGTAGTCCACGTTGTACTGCGTGGCCGGCGTGAGGCCGTTGTAGTTCTTTTCCCAGGCCTGGGCATAGGAGTCATCGAACATGATGAACTCCAGTTCGGTACCGGCGCAGGCCCGGTAACCGAGCTTTTCGAGCCGCTCAATCTGCGCCTTCAGGATCTGGCGGGGCGAAGCAATAACCGGCCGGCCGTCGGTCCACAGCACGTCACACTGCACCATTGCAGTGCCTTCCAACCAGGGGACGCGGCGCAGGGTGGAGACATCCGGCATCATCACCATGTCTCCGTAGCCGGTCTCCCAAGAGGACATGGCGTAGCCGTCCACGGTCTTCATATCGACGTCGACTGCCAAGAGGTAGTTGCAGCCTTCCGCCCCGTGGCCCAGGACGTCTTCAAGGAAGGAACGTGCCCCGCAGCGCTTTCCCTGCAACCGTCCGAGGGCGTCCGTGATGGCGACGATTACCGTATCTATCTCGCCACGGCCCACGAGTTCCCGCAGATGCTCGACGGTGAGCTGCTGGTCCGGGAAGTGTTCTTTGTTTTGGTCATTCATGGTGTCTCCGCAGTTTTGTGGTTGGACATTGTTGTTACGTGACTTGGGTTGTTACTTCAGCTCGGCTTCGGCCATGGCGAGTTGGGCGAACTCTTCTTCGGGCGCGCCCGCCACGATCCGGTGCCGGCTGTAAAGCCAGAAGTAGAGAAGGGCGGCAGCGAAGATGGCTGCCGTGATGGAGGCGGCAAAAACGTCGACGACGAACGTCGCCACGACTGCCACAGCGGACAGAACCAGGGCGATCGACGTTGTGACGACTCCGCCCGGAGTCCTGTAGCCACGTTCGAGGTTGGGCTCCTTCTTGCGCAGGACGATGTGCGAAAGGTTGAGCAGGACGTAGGAAACCGTGGCTCCGAAGACTGCGATATTGATCAGGAGGGCGCCGTCGTGGGTTATTGCCGCGAGCAGGAAGCCGATGGTACCGGGAACAATCAGGGCCCAGTAGGGGGTGCGGCGCGCGCCCGTGAGCGAGAGCCAGCGGGGGAGGTAGCCGGCACGGGAGAGGGCGAACAGCTGACGGGAGTAGGCGTAGATGATGGAGAAGAAACTGGCCACCAAACCGGCCAACCCTGCGTAGTTGATGAAGTCGGCCAGGAAGGTGTTTCCGCCATAGGCGATCCGGAGGGCTTCGGGAAGGGGGTTGTCGGAGCTGCTCATTGCCTGTGAACCCGCAGCACCCGGGACCAGAACCAGCATCAGCGCTCCAAAGACCACCAGGATGATGACTGCCACGATGATGCCGCGTGGCATGTCCCGCTTGGGGTTGGACGTCTCTTCCGCGGCCAGGGGAACACCTTCGACGGCAAGAAAGAACCAGATTCCGTACACCAGGGCGGCCAGGATTCCGCTGACTCCCATGGGCAGGAAAGCACTGGAACCGGCTGATCCATCAGGGACGATGTCGAAGAGCTTGGCCGCGTCAAACTTGGGGAGGAGGCCTATTACGGCTGCGACCAGGGCGACTGCAGCCACCGCAGTGATGGCGAACATGATCTTCAAGGCTTCGCCGACGCCACGAAGATGGATGCCGATGAAGATGACGTAGGTGACGAGGTAGACGGGCCAGGAGTTGGTCAGGCCAAACAGGCCCAATGCTTCCACATAGCCGCCGATGAACGTTGCGATTGCTGCGGGGGCCACCGCGTACTCAATGAGCACAGCCATGCCGGTGGCAAAGCCGCCTAATGGCCCAAGGGCGCGGCGGGCAAAGGCGTAGCCGGCACCCGCAGTGGGGAGCGTTGACGAGAGTTCGGCAAGCCCGAAGACCATGCAGGTGTACATGACTGCCATGAGGACGAAGGCGATCAGCAACCCGCCCCATCCTCCTTGGGCGAGGCCCAGGTTCCAGCCCGCGAAGTCTCCGGAGATCACATAGGCCACACCCAGGCCGGCGAGCAGGACCCAGCCCGCTGCCCCTCGTTTGAGGCGCCGATGCTGCAAATACTCGTCCTCGCCACCGGACGGTTGTTCCACTGTTTCCATGCGTGTTCCTTACGTTTGAGGAATGCTTGTGGGAAAGTAATTGGGAGGACCTTGAGATCCTAAAGGACTGTTTTTAGTCCATTGCGTGCTTCTCAGTGTGGACTGTGATGTGGCACACGTCAAGACTTCCCCGGAAAAGTGCGTCCTAAATGCCCGCGAGTCGCACCAATGGTCTCTTTCGCGACCTTTGACTGGAGACATGGGTAGCATGAAGGCAGCAGCATCTCCTTGGGGTGATGCGCTTCCTGTGAAAGGAGCTGCCCGTGCCGGATCCAGCCTTCGGCCCGTCGTTCTCAATGCTGCGCCCGGTCAGAGGTGGCAACGCGTTCGAGGAGACGATCGAACACGTCCTGCAGACCATCAAGCTGGGTATCTTTGCCCCGGCCGAAAAACTTCCGCCGGAACGTGAACTGGCCGAGCAACTGGGCGTTTCCCGGGCGACACTGCGCGATGCTTTGGGCGAACTGCAGAGCGCCGGGTACCTGGAAGTGCAGCGTGGCAGGTATGGCGGCACGTACGTCTCCACGGATACTGTGCAGCGGAAACCGGACCAGGGGCCGCTGGACCCGGCAGAAGTTGAAGACGTCCTGCTCTTCCGGTCAATCATCGAGCCCGCGGCTGCGGGATTGGCGGCCAAGGCTGATCTGTCCGCAGCCGCACGAAGGCACCTGCAAGTGTGCCTGTCTGAGGTGTGCGCGGCGACGGCATCCGGCTATCGCCCCCGCGACTCCCGCTTCCACATTGCCATCGCCGAAATGTGCGGTTCTGCGAGTCTGGTATCGGCCGTAGCAGAAACCCGAGCCAGACTTAACGACTTGCTGGACCGGATTCCGCTGCTGGGAACCAATCTTGAGCACGCAAACGAGCAACACACGGAGATCGCCGAGGCCATCCTTCGCGGCGATGCCCCTGCCGCCGAAAGGGCCACGATGGAGCACCTGGAGGGCACGGCCTCGCTGCTGCGGGGTTTCCTCGCCTAAGCCTCACCGCACGCTGGAGGAGTCGCGCGTCAGGTGCGGTCCGGCGTCGAACTCGTTGGTTTTACAGGCCAGATACAAGGCGAGATAGGCAACTGCCGTGCGTTCGGACCAGCCTTGGAGCTTTTCGATCCTCTCCAGTCGGTGAATAAGCGTGTTCCGGTGGATATGAAGACGCCGCGCCGCGCCCACCAGGGAAAATCCGCTTTCGCACCACGCAATGACGGTGCTCCGAACAGTGCCCCAATCACCCGAGGCCACCAGCGGGGAGGCCAAAGCTGCTGTGTATCGCTGCCTGGCCCGGAGGCTGACACCTGAGAGCAACTGTTCCATCCTGACCTCGTCGATGGTGGTGACGCTGCGTCGGGTGATCCGCCTGCCCAGATGCAGTGCGTCGGACGCGTCCTCATAGGCTGTTCGCATGTGGGTGGGCCCGGCTGCCCCGGTTCCGACGCCTATTTCGACGTCCAGGCCCAAGTGCGCACGGAACTGTTCCACGCAATTGCGTGCCTGGGCAAGGATTCCGCCCATTCCATCGGCCGTGGGATGTGCGAAGACGACGTAGCGGCTGGCGCCGATTGAAGCGGCGATTGTCTGGCGGTGCTGAAAACTCTCACGGAGCAGTACCAATGCCCTCGGAAGCCACTCCGACGTGGTGGAGGGGGCGGGCGTGCGGCCGGGAAGATGCACGACCACGGCAACCCTCCGGGCTGTAAGGTCCACGCCTTGATCGTTGGCTTGGTCCAGCAGGGTTGAAGCCTCGGTCACCTGCGGATCAAAGGCAAGAATGCTGCGTACAAGGTCCTCCAGCTCGCGCTCGCGCTGCAGCGTGGACCGCAGCAGCGACGCCTGGTGGAGCAGGATTTCCGTCTGGCGTTCAACCATCAAACCAAAGCGGGTGACTTGGGCCGGGGAGCCGGTAATTCCGACCGTGCCCACCGCCTGGCCATTGAGCAGGATGGGCAGCGTTACCCCGGGCCTGACCCCCTCCAGCGCGCGGGCTTGGGCCGCGGAATGGGTGGCCGACAACCGCGTGCGGATCACTTCCAAGGATGCTTCATGGAAACTGCCAACGCGGCTCGTGTCGCCGCTGCCGATCACCGTGCCATGGGCGTCGGTAATCAAGATGTTGAACCCTACGATTTCGCTGGTGTCGCCGGCGATTTGCTGGGCGAGAGCAGGGGTCAGGGGTCCGGCCCCGGGGCGCGGGGTGGTCACTGCCATGAGGGAATTCCTTCGGTCATTTCGTACAAAAAGGTAGGCATTGTTTGATTGGAACGTGGATGAATAGTCCAATGACTTTCATCACACCCAAGCCTACGGTTGTTACTAAGCGGCGCAAAGCCGAACAGCAGAAGGCGTTCTGCATCAGCATTGAACCCAGCGAAAGGCGACCACCATGTTTCGTCGCATCCCCAAACCATTTCGTACGTCCATCGTCGCGGCCCTTGGTGCCGTGACCCTGACGCTGACAGCCTGTGGCGGCAACGGCGTCGCCAGCAATGCCGACGGTCTGGACACCATCGAAGCCGGCAAACTCAAGGTAGCCATCCAGCCTTACATGCCATACACCGCCATGAAGGACGGCCAGATGGTCGGCTTGGACGCCGAAATCCTGCAGGCAGCAGCGAAGAAGCTGAACCTCACGATCGAACCGCAGGTTACGGACTTCAACGGCATGCTCGGAGGTGTGCAAAGCCGGCGCGTCGATATCTCCATTGGAGGCATCGCTTGGACGAAAGAACGCGCGAATGCCGGGTTGTTCACCGATCCTCCGTACTACTCCCCACCAGCGATGGCCGTCCAAGGCGACAAGGACATCAAGTCCCTGGCGGACCTCCGCGGGAAGAACCTCGGCACCGTCACCGGCTACGTTTGGGTGAAGTCCATCAAGGCTGTGCCGGATGCCAAGCTCAGCTCGTTCCCTGACGCCAATGGCCTGTTCGCGGACGTCGGCTCCGGCCGGGTGGACGTGGGGTTCGTGGATCCCCTGTTGATCTCTTACACCCAGGCCCAGCGACCCGATCTGGGGATCCAGACCAAGTACCTGACCCCGCCTACAGATGACGAAGTGCAGAAGTCCCCTGATCTGGCCTACTTCCAGCCTTACATGACCAGCTTCTATGTTCCCAAGGAGGAGCCGAAACTGGAGAAGGCAATTTCCGGCGTCATCAGGGAGATGTATGCCAACGGGGAGCTTGCCGCCCTGATCACCAAATACGGCGGCGATCCAGACCAGTACCTTAAGCCCTCGCCGTCGATGGCCGCGGACCGGCAGGCCGCGGACCGCCCGGCCGACTGGACTGCCCCCTCGAAATGAAGCGGTCCCGGCAATCATTCCCAACGGACAGGATTAATCATGAACCCCGCACCCGGCCTGTTTCAGGTGCCCTGGCAGGAGTACCTGCCGGCACTCGCTGATGGTCTGCTGAGGTCCCTTGGCTACACGGCGGCTGGCTTTGCCGGCGCAGTGGTGATCGGACTCGGCATCGCGCTCCTGCGCATCAGTTCCCGGCGCCTGCTCCGGATACCGGCAGCTGTCTACACGGAACTGTTCAAGAACATCCCCCTGCTGGCCATCATTTTCATCACCTACTTTGGCTTGGCTTCCATTGGTATCCGGCTCAATGCCTTCCAGGCCGGCACGCTCAGCCTGGTGATCTTCTACGGGGCGTACCTTTCGGAAATTTTCAGGTCCGCGTTGCTCGGCGTGCACCCCGGGCAGCGGGAAGCAGGTCAAGCCCTGGGTCTCGGGCCGACCGTGACCTTCACGGGCATCATCTTCCCGCAGGCGCTGAGGCTGGCACTGCCTGGAACCGGCACCATGCTGGTGGACCTCTTGAAGTCCACTTCCCTTCTGGTAGTGATTTCGGCGGCTGAGCTTATGTCGCAGGCCCAACTGATTGCCAGCGAAACCTTCCGCGCCCTTGAGGTCTACATCGTCATTTCCGCGATCTACTTTGTGGTCTGCTACCCGCTCTCGCAGCTTGTGCTCAGGCTTGAACGCCGCGTACAGGCAGGAGCGCCGCTGTCCCTTCGCAGGCATCGCAGGTTGGCTCAGGCCCGCGCCCTTCTGGCGGCTGCGGAACCCAAGCGATACTCGGAGGTAAAGCCATGACCATCGGAAGAACCGAGACCAAAGGCCAAACGGTGAACAATGTCCGTCCAGTAGTGGAGATCAAGAACCTGGTGAAGTCCTTCTCCGGCCGCACCGTGCTTGACAACGTGGATTTCACGGTGGACCCAGGCAACATCGTCAGCATCATCGGCCGAAGCGGCGGTGGCAAGACCACCTTGATGCGCTGCATCAACCTCCTCGAACAACCCGACTCCGGCTCCATTGCGTTGCAAGGCGAACCTGTCTTCGCCGGGCGGAAGACGGTGTGCAAGGATCTGGCCAAGCTCAGGCAACAGGTGGGGATGGTCTTTCAACGCTTCTACCTGTTTCCCCACCTGACAGCTGTGGAAAATGTCATGCTGGCCCAAATGAAGGGGTTGAAGATCCCCGAAAAGCAGGCCCTCCATACGGCACTGGAGTTGCTTGCCGAAGTGGGGTTGTCCCACCGGGCCCTGGCCTTTCCCGAGCAGATGTCCGGCGGTGAACAACAGCGGGTAGCGATAGCCCGGGCATTGGCGCTCGGCCCCAGCCTGCTCCTGTTTGACGAGCCGACGTCGGCACTCGATCCTGAGTCCACCCGCGACGTTCTGGCCGTCATGCGCCGCTTGGCCCGTTCCGGCATGACGATGGTCATCGTCACGCACGAAGTTCCCTTTGCCAAGGAGATTTCGGATCAGATCGTCTTCATAGACGGCGGCCACATCATCGAACAGGGTCCACCTTCCGCGGTTATCGACAACCCGCGGGAGGAACGCACCAAGGCGTTCCTGCGCTCCTACAACTCGGACAGTTAGCCTTCCTCCCCACCAGCGCGCGTCGCCTGTCACCCCGTTGTGCCACGCCATGCTCAAACGCGCCCGATTTCCGTGAAAGAGAACCATGACTTCGACTCAAATCCCCGTCCGGACCGTGGATGTCCCCGGCATCACAACCGAGGCTTCTCCCTATCCAGCGGCCACCCTCGCAGGAGGAACCCTCTATGTTTCGGGCCAGGTTTCGTTCAGCGACGACGGATTGGTGGTGGGGGAGGGGGACATCGAGGCACAGACCCGATGTTCCCTGGAGCGATTGAGGCGTGTACTGGCGACTTACGGTGCCGGCCTGGCGAACGTGGTTTCCTGCACGGTCTACCTCAAGGATGCTGTGCTTGCCGAGGCTTTCAACAAAACCTGGGTGTCGGCTTTTGGTGGACACAGGCCGTCCCGGGCCACTGTTGTTGCCGAACTGCTGGACCCCAGGCTCCTGGTGGAAGTGCAGGCGATTGCCTGCCTGCCGCAGACCAATGCCGTTCCGGCGGAGGCAGGGAAATGAAGATCCTGATAGTGGGCGCCGGGATCATCGGTGTCACCACGGCTTATGAGCTGGCCCGGCGTGGACACGAGGTTGAAGTGGTGGACAGGGAGGCTTCCGAAACGCTGGCTACCAGCGACGCTACAGCGGGTTTGATCGCACCGGGGCACTCGTTTGCCTGGGCTTCACCGTCGGCGCCCAAGGAGTTGCTGCGATCCCTTTTCAGTTCCGATACCTCCATCCGGGTGAAACCACGCCTCGATGCGGAACTCGTGTCCTGGGGTCTCAGGTTCCTACGCGAATGTACCGGCCCGCGGGCGAACCGAAATACCCTGGCAAAACTTCGTCTCGCCCAACGGAGCCAAGAGCTCTTCAACGCGATGATCAACGGGGAGGACATGGACTTCCGTCCATCGGGAGGCGGCGTCCTCTACCTCTACAGGGATGGCGAAGCCCTGAAGCGCGCGATGGCGCACGGCACCATCATGCGGGAGAACGGCCAGGCCCAGCGGCCCGTGTCCCGCGAGGAATTGCTCCACTTGGAACCGGCACTGGCGAACAGCCACGTCAGGTTCGTGGGAGCTGTCCACGATGAAACCGATGCGAGCGGAAACCCCGCCGAATTTGCCGCGGAAGTCCGAAAATTGTGCGAGGACCTGGGAGTGCGCTTCACCTTCGACACGGCCGTCCAGGGCTTCCGGATGGAGGCTTCCCGGCCTGGTGCAACCCACGTGGGAGGGCTCCGAAGCGTTCACGGTGAACTGACGGCCGACCGGTACATCCTTGCGGGTGGTCCGATGAGCGCCCGCCTTGCCAGGACCGCCGGTATCCGCCTCCCGGTCTATCCGGCCAAGGGGTACAGCTTGACCGCTCCCATCAAAGAAGGAGCACTTGCCCCTGGCTTGGGGGGCATTGACGAGAGGTCCCTGGTTGCGTGGTCACGGTTCGGGGATGAATTGCGGATGTCTGCCACCGCCGAGTTTGCCGGCTACTCGCAGCAGTATTCACAGAAGGACTTCGCCAACATCCTCAACGCCGGTAACGAACTGTTTCCCGGGGTGTTGGATCTGGACCGGGCCACCTACAAGGTGGGCCTCCGGCCCATGACCCCGGACGGGCCACCCATCATTGGCAGGGCAGGTGAAAGCAACCTGTACATCAACACAGGCCACGGCCACCTGGGGTGGACCATGGCCTGTGGGTCCGCGGAGATGCTGGCTGACCTGATCGACGGAAAGGCTACGGCCCTTCCGGTGGCGCCTTACGCCGTCGGCCGCTAGGTGCCTATTTCCACCACGTATCGAAGATGGTGACCGGGACCGTGCGCTTGTGGCGCGTGCGAAGGAACTTCTGTTCGATGGTCTCGGCGACTCCTTCGGGTACCTCGCGGCCCTCAAGGTAGTCGTCGATCTGGTCGTAGGTGATGCCGAGCTCGTCCTCGTCCGTGCGGCCCGGCTTGTCGTCTAGGAGATCGGCTGTGGGAACCTTCTTCCACAGGCGCTCGGGGGCGCCCAACTCTGCCAGGACTTGCCGGTTTTGGCGCTTGTCGAGGCCAAACAGCGGGAGGATGTCCGCACCGCCGTCGCCGTATTTCGTGAAGAAGCCGGTGACGGACTCGGCGCCGTGGTCCGTACCGATTACCAGATAGTTGTGCTCTCCTGCCAAGGCGTACTGCGCGATCATGCGGGCGCGGGCCTTGGTGTTGCCCTTGTGGAAGTCTGAAATTTCGGCGCCGGTGGTCTTGAGGAACTCGTCCTCGAAACCGTCGACGGCGCGGGAGATGTTGAAGGTCCATTCGGTTTTGGCCCGGATGAAGTCCAAGGCGGCCTGCGCGTCCTCTTCGTCGTGCTGGACACCGTAGGGGAGGCGGACCGCCACGAAGTTTGCGTCCACGCCGTCGGCTTCCAGTTCCTCAACCGCCAACTGGGCCAGGCGGCCCGCGAGCGTGGAGTCGAGGCCGCCGGAAATGCCCAGCACAAAGCCCTTGGTCCCTGTCGCCTTCAAGTAGTCCTTCAGGAAGGCGACCCGTTTGCGGATCTCCTCCGCGGGATCGATCCGGGGCTGGACGCCCATTTCCTCAATGATCTTGGCCTGGAGTTCGCGCATGTGTTCCACAGTAGTCAGCCGCGTCACGAAGGCTCAACCATATTGCGTGGTGATTCAGTTATTCAGGACGTTGATCCGGTGCCGGGCCGGTTGAACCGCGCACCGTCAGATGGGTGGGCATGACCGCGAGGCGCCGGCTGGACCCGGCGTTCAGTGGATCCAGCTGTGCCAGCAGCATTGAAACCGCCACCCGTCCGGCCTGCTCGATCGGGGAGGCCATGGTGGTCAGGGGTGGGTTGCAGAAGTCGGCGCCGAAGATATCGTCGCACCCCACGATGCTCATGTCCTCGGGGACCCGGATGCCACGCTCGCGGAGTCGCTGCAGCATGCCGATCGCCAGGAGGTCGTTGAAAACGATGCACGCCGTTGCTCCGGTTCGTGCTGCGGCATCTGCGGCCGCCGCACCCGAGGTTGTCTTGGGAGTGAAAGGACCAACCCGGGAGGTCTTGAGTCCACGGTCATGGCTTTCCTCCTCAAAGGTCTTCCAGCGTTTGGCGTTCGACCAGGAGGAAGCCGGCCCGCCGACGTAACAGATCTTGGAGTGGCCCAGCGATGTCAGGTGTTCCAGTGCCTGGACAACGGCACCCGGGGTGTCGATGACCACAGTGGGAGCGTTGGCTGAGGAGCGGTTGATGGTGACGATTGCCTGGGACGATGCCGCCTCGAGAATCTGGGTGTCAGTGAGGCGGGAAGCGGCGAGGATGAAGCCATCGGCAGTTCGTTGCATCTTCTGCAGGGCATCGGCTTCCATCTCGGCCGACTCTTCGGTGTCCACCAGCAACTGGGTATAGCCGGCTGCCTTCAGCTGGTTCTGGGTGCCCCTGATGATGTCGAAGTAGAACGGATTGGTGACGTCGGGGACCAGGAGGGCGATGGCATTGGTCCGGCCGGAGCTAAGGCTGCGGGCCTGCGAACTGGGGACATAGTTGAGCTCGGCGGCCACTTTTTCGATGCGTTCACGGGTTGCCCTGTTCACGCGGTCCGGGTTGGAAAGGGCCCTGGAGACAGTGGAAGTGGCCACTCCCGCCAAGGCCGCAACATCCTTGATTGTGGGTGCGGATCCCCGCCCGTTCGTCTCAGCCATAAAAAGATTGCACCATCCCATGGCAACTTTTGGCAACCGCTTGCCGCACAGTTGCCGGACTCGTAGACTCGTTGCCGAAAGCCCCTGTGACGTAGACCACTACCGGGCTGTGTATCCAAGGAGGAAACAATGAGGTTTGCACCATCTGCCAAGCTTGCCGCCGTCGCTTTGACTGCTGCACTGGCATTGACAGCCTGTGGGGGGAGCGGCAACAGCGGCACGTCTGCCAGCTCCGGGGGTGCCGTCGACGGAGCGGGAAAGACGCTGAATGTATTGACCGGCGTTAACAACCAATACCCGGAAGAGCAGAAGAAGTGGCAGAGCGATATCGCCGCCAAGTTCAAGGCAAAGACTGGCGCGGAAGTGAAGTTTGAGACCTTCGCCTCGGCCAACGATGAACTGACCCGCATCCAGACTTCTGTTGTTTCCGGCCAGGGGCCGGACGTCTACAGCCTGGGCACCACCTTCACGCCCACCGCCTATGCCACCAAAGCCTTCGTGACGCTTTCCGACGACGACTGGAAGAAGGTCGGCGGAAAGGACCGGTTCAACCCCGCAGCCCTGGGCATCTCCGGACCTGACTCCGAACACCAAGCAGGCATCCCGTTCGTCAGCCGCCCGTTCGTCATGGCCTACAACAAGGACATCCTGGCCGCCGCGGGCATCGACAAGCCAGCCACCACCTGGGACGAGCTCGCCGAGCAGGCCAAGAAGATGACCAACGCCGGCACCGGAACCTTCGGCCTGGCCACCGGCTACAAGGACAACTTCGATCCCTGGAAATTCATTTGGGCCATGTCCGTGCAGGCAGGCAACCCGCTGGTTGACGGCAACAAGCTGAAGCTGGACGATCCCACGGTCAAGAAGGCCTACGACACCTACTTCGGTTGGCTCACCAAGGACAAGGTGGTTGACCCGGCAGCGATCGGCTGGAGCAACAGCAACGCGGTGGCAGCCTTCGCTTCCGGCAAGGCCGGTTACCTGATGATGACCACGTCCAGCTCCATTCCCACCCTGGACAAGTCAGCCATCGCCGGCAAGTACGAATACGCCCTCATGCCCACCACGGCTCCGGGCGAATCGTCCCCCAAGGGCGACGGCGACAAGGCCGCCAGCATCCTGTCCGGTGACAACGTCGTGGTCGCGGACTACTCCCAGCAGAAGGATCTGGCGTTCGCCTACATCGAGCTGATCACGTCCAAAGACGAGCAGCTGAACTACCAGAAGATCTTCGGTGAGCTTCCGGCAAATGCCGAGGCACTGGCGTCCCTGACCGACCCGAAGCTGAAGCCGATCGCCGATGCTGCCGGCAAGTCGAAGGCAACTCCCTTCACCGGCGCCTGGGGCGACATCCAGTTGGGCCTCCTGAACGTGACCGTCCAGTCCATCCCGGACCTGGCCAAGGGATCCGTTGACGAGAGCGCCCTGGAATCACGGCTGAAGGACGCCCAGTCCAAGGGCCAGGCTTCCCTCGACCGGGCTGCGAAGTCCTAGGCAGGGTCTCCCATGTCCACTGATTCCTTCAGGGAAATGAAACCCGTGTCCGGTCCGGCTGCCCGCGGGCAGCTGGCCCGGTCCGGGTCGACAGAGCCAGCGCTCGACGCCGGTGCCTCACCGGCCGCAGGCACAGGAACCCTCCAGCCGGGCGGCGGTGGCAGGAAACCTGTCCGCCGCAAGGGCTTGAGCGAGCGGAACCGTCCACTGTGGATGCTGATCCCCGGCGGACTCCTGATGTTCATCATCATCGTGGTCCCGCTGTTCCTCGGCATCTACATGTCAACGCTCAACCTCGACCAGTACTCGCTGCGCAAGTGGGTCAGCGCACCGTTCATCGGCGTCGAGAACTTCGTGGAGGCCCTGACCGACTCGCCTCTGCTGCACTCGGTGTGGCTGAGTGTGAGCTACTCGCTGATCGCCATGGTCGTGACCTTGCCATTGGGCATCGCAGCGGCTGTTGCCACGCAGAATGCTTTCAAGGGCCGGGCGCTGATCCGCTCGATTTTCCTGATCCCGTACGTACTGCCGTCTTTCGTGGTGGCAACCGTATGGAGGACCATGTTCCAGCCTGACGGAGTCGTCAACTCGGCCCTGGGTGTCTTCGGAGTGGACGGTGGGCTGTGGCTGAACGGACCCCAAACGTACTGGACGCTGATCCTGGTCCAGATCTGGGCTTCCTGGCCGTTCATCTACCTGCTGGCACTTTCGGGCCTGCAATCGGTGGACCACGAAGTCCATGAGGCCTCGGCCTTGGACGGGGCACTGTGGTGGAACAAGCTTCGGTACGTCATCTTCCCGTACCTCAAGGGTCCGTTGTCGCTGGCTTTCCTGATCGGCATGCTGCACCACATCAACAACTTCACCCTTCCGTTCGTGCTGTTCGGCGTTCCGGCCCCGTCCGACGTCGAAGTGCTTCCGATCCTCACCTACGTGACCAGCTTCCAGAGCTTCCGCTTCGGCCTCAGCGCCGCCATGGCGTTTGTGTCCCTGGTGTTGATCGCCATACCGCTGTTCATCTACCTTCGCGCCGTCAAGCTGGACGACGCCGATACGCCGGGAGGCAAGAAGTGAGCGCATCAACCACCTCGGTCCGCGGCACGTCCCGCCCGGACCCGTCGGGGGCTGCGTTCCGGCCCGGTTCAAAACGGCAGCACGAAGTCACCCGGCTCCTGCCTGGCCCCATGCTGGCCATCATCCTCACGGTCCTGAGCGCCATCGTCCTGATCCCGGTTGCTTATATTTTCCTGGCATCGGTGAACTCGGACATCGGCGTGGCCAACGGCGAGTTCTGGCCGTCCAGCTTCTCGCTGGAGAACTACACCAAGATCTGGTCCAGCGTTGGCCTGGCGAAGGGCCTTGCAAACAGCGTCCTGGTAGCGGGCGCCACCGCCGTGGTGTCGGCAGCCATGTCCATATCCATCGCCTACGTCCTGGTCCGCTACCAATTCCGCGGGCGGCTGACCATCCTTCGCGGGCTCCTGGCGCTGCAGTCCGTGCCGGGTACCCTGATGGTCCTTCCGGTGTTCGTGCTCTTCTCTTCGGCCGCCAGCTACCTCGGCGTCCAGGTGATCGGAACGCAGTGGGGTCTCTTCGTCACCTACCTGACCTTCGCGATGCCCTTCTCCACCTGGGTCATGGTCACCTATCTGCGTGGCCTTCCGCGTGAGCTGGAAGAGGCGGCAAGGATCGACGGCGCCAGCAACGTGGGCGTCCTGGTCCGGATCATCCTTCCGCTCAGCTGGCCCGGCATTGTTGTTTCGGGCATCTTCGCTTTCCTGTTGGGCTGGAACGATGTCCTCTTTGCCTCGGTGATGACCCGGCCGGAGAGCCAGACCGCAGCCGTAGCCCTGCAGATCTTCGGAGCCTCGCAGGAAGGTGGAGCGATTCCCCTGTACGGCCAAATGATGGCGGCTTCGCTGGTTTGCGCGGCGCCCGTCGTGATTCTCTACCTGATTTTCCAACGTTACCTAGTGGGCGGTCTCACCGCCGGAGGAGTTAAGTAGCAATGACCGGTCCAGCAACAGTCCAGTGGACGCTTTCGGGCTTTGGAGACGAGATCGACGACGACCCGGTCCTGCAGATCGCCGTACTCCAGGCCCTGGGGGCGAACCACATCGAAGTCCGCAGCGCCTGGGGAACCAACATCGTGGACCTGACGTCCGAGCAGTTGACGGAACTGAAGAAGCTCCTGGACACCGCCGGGATGGGGGTTTCGGCCATCGCGTCGCCCATTGGCAAAGTGGATGTCACGCTGCCGGTGGAACACGAGGTTGAGCGCCTCCGCCGGGCCGCCAACGCAGCCCAGGTCCTTGGTGCCCGCTACATCCGCATCTTCTCCTTCTACTACGGAGAAGGAGTGGCAGTGGACAGTATCCGGGACGACGTGATTGAGCGTATGCGTGCCCTGGCCGAGGTTGCCGAACAGTCCGGCGTAGTGCTGCTCCACGAGAACGAAAAGGACATTTTCGGAGACACCCCGGACCGCGTGCTGGACATCATCGCGTCCGTGAACTCGCCCGCACTGAAAGTTGCGTGGGATCCGGCCAACTTCGTCCAGGTTGGCGTCAAGCCCTTCGACGAGGGCTACGCCAAACTCCGTCCCCACCTCGAATACCTCCAGGTCAAGGACGCGCGGTTCGCGGACGGCGTCGTGGTTCCTGCCGGTGAGGGGGACGGCGATCTGCTCCGCACAGTCGAAGCGCTGAAAGCCGACGGTTTCGTGGGCTTCGCAAGCCTGGAGCCGCATCTGGCCGGCGCCCATGGCCTGGGAGGATTCTCCGGCCCCACCGCGTTCGGGATGGCAGCCCGTGCCTTTGCCGAAGTTGTTAACGAAGCAGGAGTGGAAACCAAGTGAGCACCGAAACGTCGAAGTCCATGATCAACGTCGCCATTGCCGGATGCGGCACCATCGGACGCACCCACGCGGCGTCGGTCGCCGCGATCGAGGACCTGCAGGTCACTGCCCTGGTGGATGAGATCACCGAAGCCGCAGATGCCCTTGCCCAACACATCGAAGACCAAGGCGCCGCCCGGCCTGCCACCTTCCGAAGCCTGGACGAAGCGTTCGCAGGGTCCGACGTCGACCTTGTCATCATCGCGACCCCCAGCGGACTGCACATCGAGCAGGCACTGGAGGTCCTCAACGCGGGCAAGCATGTGGTGATCGAAAAGCCGCTGGATGTGAACCTGAACCGTGCCGACGAAATCCTGGCGGCAGCCAAAGCGGCAGAGGAGAAGGGCTTGGTGGCCAGTGTCATCAGCCAGCACCGTTTCGACCCGGCATCCATTGTGGTGGACGAGGCCCGACGCGCCGGACGCTTTGGGCGGCTGACCTCGGCAATTGCCTCGGTGAGCTGGTACCGCAGCCAGGGCTACTACGACTCCGGCGCCTGGCGCGGCACCTGGGCCATGGATGGTGGCGGGGCGGTGATGAACCAGGGCGTCCACACCGTGGACCTCCTGCTGTGGTTCCTTGGCACCCCGGTGGAAATCAGTGCAAAGACCGCCCTCCTGGCACACACAGGAGTCGAGGTGGAGGACACCGCCGTGGCCACCGTGACGTTCGAATCAGGTGCCCTGGCGGTACTCCACGCAACCACCGCCGCGTACCCTGGGCTCAGCGTCAGGCTGCAGGTCATGGGCAGCATGGGCTCGGCTGTGATCGACAGCGACAACCTCCAGTTCTTCCACGCTGCCGCTTCCGAAGAAGAGACGCAGAGCGGGCCCATGGGGATGCCCGGCGCGGGCAACCAGGCAGAGGAGGAGCTGGCCAAGTTCGCTGATCCAGCGCCGCAAGCAAACCTCGACCCCACCGTCTACCCGGCCGGCCACATCCGCCAGTACCGCGACGTAGTGGACGCGATCCGGAACAGCCGTCCTGCAGGCGTCACCATCGAGGACGCAGTGCGGGCGCTGGCTACCGTGCGGGCACTGTACGTCTCGGCCACGCTCGGCCAGCCCGTCCTCATAGCCGATGTGGTTGCGGGCAAGTACAACGACGTTGAGGTGCGCACCGGCAACGGCCACTTCGAGGAGGTCAGCGCATGAAATTCTCGGTCTTCACGGCCTCGACGCCGGACTGGACTCCGCAGGAAGCCGCCACCGAGCTCGCAGCGCAGGGTTGGCACGGCATTGAATGGCGCGTCACCGATCAGGCTGAATCCCCTGAGCCAGGCTTTTGGGCGGGAAACAAGGCAACCTGGCCGATGACCGGCCTTGAGGATTCACTGCCGGAGATTGCCCGCCTCACCGCAGAAGCCGGCCTGGAGTACTCGGGCCTGGGCGGGTACGCCCGCTGCGACAACCACGACGACGTCGAGCGAGTCCTCGCCGCGACGGCCGCCTTGGGTGCCCACCAGGTCAGGGTCAACGTCCTGCCGTTGGGCAACTCCACCATGGGCGGGGGCGAGCCAAGTGGCCTGTCCTACCCGGAGTTGTTTGCAGCCACCCGTGAGCACTACGAGTGGGTTGCCGGCCGTGCCGCCCACCATGGAGTCAAGGCACTCGTCGAGCTGCACCACGGCACGGTCACCTCATCCGCCTCAGCTGCCCGCCGCCTTCTGGAGGGCCTGGATTCCCAGCACGTGGGCGTCATCCACGATCTCGGCAACCTATTGATCGAAGGCTGGGAGTCTCCGCTGCCTGCTCTCGAACTCCTCGGACCGTACCTGGCTCACGTCCACGTGAAGAATGCGCGCTGGGTTTTCACGGGGGAGCGGGACGAGTCCGGAGCCGCAGCGTGGGTCAACGAGTGGGCCCCGCTGGCTGAAGGCCAGGGGAGCGTCCTGGCGTACTTCAAGGCGCTCGCCGAGGTCGGTTATGACGAGTGGGTGACCGTGGAGGACTTCTCCACCGACCTTCCGTTGGCCGAGCGTACCGCAGGCAACCTTCAGTACTTGCGCCGGGTGGCCGAGCTGGCAGGACTGACGGTTCCGTCCAACGCCGATCTCTCCGCCGGTTCCACCCCGAAAGGCTGACCCATGTCCGAATCCCTTGCCACCCACCCGGACCGCCTGCTCCCGGCGGACCCGGGGACGCGCAGCATCGCGCGTGCCTTGTTGGAGCGGGTCCAGGACCTGCCCATCATTTCCCCGCACGGCCATGTGGACGCGGCCGTCATCGAGCAGAACACGCCCTTTCCTGATCCGGCCGCGTTGCTGGTCACCCCCGACCATTACGTCACCCGGCTGATCCACGCCTCCGGAGTTCCGCTGGACAAGCTCCAGCCCCAGGCAGGGGCTCGCAACATCTGGCGGTCCTTCTGCGAGGCCTGGCCATTGTTCGACGGCACCGCGTCCGGGTACTGGTTGCGGACCCAGTTCGAGTCGGTGTTCGGGTGGCAGGGTGAGCTGTCCGCAGCTACGGCGGACGCCAGTTTCGACGCCATTTCCGCCAAGCTCGCGGAGCCCGGTTTCCGCCCCCGTGAGCTGTTCAAGGACTTCAACATCGAGGTCCTTGCCACCACGGACGATCCCCTGGACAGCCTGGACAGCCACCGGGCGCTCGCTGCCGACCCGTCGTTCCATGGCCGTGTACTGCCCACGTTCCGCCCGGATGCGTACATCAACATCGCACACCCGGCGTGGCAGGCCAACGTGGAGCGGCTCATCGCAGAAGCGTCCGACGGCGGCAGCGGCTACCGTGGCTACCTCACCGCCCTGGAAAACCGCCGCCGGTACTTCGTGGACCACGGAGCAGTCTCCGCGGACCACGGTGTGAGGACACCGGCGACCCTCAAGCTGGACCAATCTGACGCAGAGGCCTTGTTCGAGAAGGCAGTTTCGAGACAGGCAAACGCCCAGGACCGCGACGCGTTCGAGGCCCACATGATGTACCAGATGGCGCGGATGTCCGTGGAAGACGGCCTGGTGATGACCATCCATCCGGGCTCCTACCGCAACCACCACCAGCCAACGTTCGAGGCCTTCGGCGCGGACACGGGCCACGACATCCCTTTCGCGGTCAATTACACCGAGGCCGTCCGCCCGCTCCTGCAGGACTTCGGCACGGCCAAGGACTTCCACCTGGTGCTTTTCACCTTGGACGAGACGGTCTTTTCCCGTGAACTTGCACCACTTGCGGGGTTCTACCCTTCGGTCTACATCGGTGCTCCGTGGTGGTTCCTGGACGCGCCCGACGCCATGCTTCGCTTCCGCTCGGCCGTCACGGAAACCGCTGGCTTCTCCCGTTCTTCCGGGTTCATAGATGACACGCGGGCCTTCTGCTCCATCCCTGCCCGGCACGACGCTTCCCGCAGGATCGAAGCCTCGTTCCTGGCGCGGCTGGTTGCCGAGCACCGCATCAGCGAGGACCGCGCGCATGAGCTGATTGTCGACGTCGTCGATTCTTCCCCGCGAAGGGTCTTCAAGCTATGAGTGCCGACCAGGGACCGCCCCGCCTCACCCGGGCCTCCGCGTTTCCGGGGCAGGCCGCGCCCCCAGTCCGGATGGTGCATCTGGGCCTTGGCGCGTTCCACCGCTCCCACCAGGCCTGGTACACCCACCACGCGGGAGACGCGGCCGAGTGGGGCATCGCGGCGTTTACCGGGCGCCGGCCCGACGCCGCGGATGTCCTGGCCGAACAGGACGGCGTGTTCACAGTGGTGGAGAGGTCCGGCGCGGGAGATGCGTTTGAAGTCGTCGGCAGCATCGTCGAAGCTGTGGACGGCGCGGACGTCCAGCGACTCGCGGAGCTCGTGGCCGCGCCCGGCACGGCCGTTGTCACTTTGACCATCACCGAAGCCGCTTATGCGGCAACCGGCGGGAACACGCCGCTGGCCCGCCTGGTCACCGCGCTCGCTGCCCGAAAGGACGCCGACGCCGGTCCGATTGCCGTCGTCAGTTGCGACAACCTGGCAGACAACGGCGCAGTTGCCCGCAAGGCTGTGCTGGCCATCGCCGAAGCGGCGGAGCCGGCACTGGCGGAATGGATCAATACACAGGTGAGCTTCGTTGGCACCTCCGTGGACCGCATTACGCCGCGGACCACACCGGATGACCTTGAGGAAGTAGCCGAACAGTGCGGATACCTGGACGAGGCCGCCGTCGTGGCCGAACCCTTCAGTAACTGGGTCCTGAGTGGTGACTTTCCAGGCGGACGTCCGCGCTGGGAAGATGCCGGCGCAATTTTCGTGGACGACATCGAGCCGTACGAGAACCGCAAACTCTGGCTGCTCAACGGGGCGCACTCCATCCTCGCCTACGCGGGACTGGTCCGGGGCCATTCGACCGTGGCGGACGCCCTGTCCGATGAGGTCTGCCGATCCGCCGTGGAGTCGTTTTGGGATGAGGCTGCCCGCCACCTGCCGGACGAAGGTCTGGACATTCCCGGCTATCGACAAGCCCTGCTTGAACGCTTCGGCAATTCGCGGATTGCCCACCACCTGACCCAGATTGCCATGGACGGAACCACCAAGTTGCGCATGCGCGCCTTGCCCGTGCTGGTGGCCGAACGCGCCGAAGGCCGTCCCGGAGCCGGTGCTGCCCGCATGATGGCGGCCTGGATTGCGTACGTGTCCTCCACGGACGACTTCCAAGACCCCCTTGCTGACGACATCCGGACCGCAAAAACGCACGACGCCGAACAACGCGCCAAAGCGCTGCTGGCGCTCATCAGCCCTGACCTCGCCGGGGACAGTGCCCTGGTTTCCCATATTCACCGGCAGCAGGACGACGTTGCCGCTGCCAGTACCCACGCATAGACCCCTGGAAGGAATGCCACACCCATGAAAATCATTGCCGCTGAAGTCTTCGTGACCAGCCCTACCCGCAACTTCGTCACCCTCCGCATCACCACCGAAGACGGTGTGACAGGCATCGGCGACGCGACGCTCAACGGCCGGGAACTGGCTGTGGCCGCCTACCTTAAGGAGCACGTCGCGCAGTTGCTGATCGGCAAGGACCCGCACCGGATCGAGGACACCTGGCAGTTCCTGTACCGCAGCTCCTACTGGCGCCGGGGGCCGGTCACGATGGCGGCGATTGCCGCCGTCGACATGGCGTTGTGGGACATCAAGGGCAAGGTGGCCGGGCTGCCGGTGTACCAGCTGCTGGGCGGCGCTTCCAGGAACGGGCTGCGCGCTTATGGACACGCATCGGGTTCTGACATTCCGTCCCTCTTTGACTCGGTCCGCGAACACCTGGAGCTGGGCTACAAGTCCATCCGAATCCAAACCGCGATTCCCGGCATCAAGGCCGTGTACGGTGTTGCCGCGCAGGCCCAGGCCTCGGGGGAGCGGTACGACTACGAACCCGCCGGCCGTGGCGCGTTCCCCCTCGAGGAGGACTGGGACACCCGCGCCTACCTCCGCCACCTGCCCACAGTGTTTGAAGCAGTGCGCAACGAGTTCGGCCCCGAAATCCCATTGCTGCACGACGGCCACCACCGCATGACCCCCATCCAGGCCGCCAAGCTCGGAAAGGCCCTGGAGCCGTACGACCTCTTCTGGCTCGAGGACTGCACGCCGGCCGAAAACCAGGAAGGACTGCGCCTGGTCCGCCAGCACACCACCACCCCGCTGGCCATCGGTGAAATCTTCAACACCGTGTTCGATTTCCAGACCCTCATCAAGGAACAGCTGATCGACTACGTCCGTGCCGCCTCCACGCACTTCGGTGGCATCTCGCCGTTGAAGAAGGTCATGGACTTCGCCGCCCAGTACCAGATCAAGTCCGGCTTCCACGGGCCCACGGACATCTCCCCGGTGGGCTTCGCCGCCCAGCTGCACGTCGGCCTGGCGATCCACAATTACGGCATCCAGGAGTACATGCAGCACTCGGACAAGACCAACGAGGTCTTCGAGCAGTCCATGACCTTCACAGACGGCTACCTGCACCCGGGCGACAACCCGGGCCTCGGCGTCGAGTTCAACGAAGAAGCCGCTGCCGCTTACCCGTACCAGCAGGCCTACCTGCCCTACAACCGCCTTGTTGATGGCACGGTCCATGACTGGTAAGCCTCTCCATGTTGTGGTGATGGGGGTCGCCGGCTGTGGGAAAAGCACGGTCGGCGCGGCCCTCGCCCAGCGCCTCGGCGCGGAATTCCTCGACGGCGATGCGCTGCATCCACAGTCGAACATCGACAAGATGGCCGCCGGTACTCCGCTTAACGACGACGACCGTGCGCCCTGGCTTGCCGAGATCGGCAGGCGATTCTCGGCGTCGGACGCTTCCTTGGTGATCGCGTGCAGCGCGCTGAAGCGCGCCTACCGGGACATCATCCGCGGCGGTGGCGAATCCGTGGTGTTCGTGCACCTGCACGGAGCCCGGGAACTGCTCAGCGAACGCATGAACTCCCGCCCAGGGCACTTCATGCCGCCCTCGCTGCTGGACTCGCAACTGGCTACCCTTGAACATCTCCACGCCGATGAAGCAGGTGTGGTGGTGGACATTGAGACACCTGTGGAGCAGATCGTTGACCGCGCCGTGGAGGGGCTCCCGGGACCCCGGGATGGCGCCGCGAGGTTCCTGGTGGACCTCAAGGCGGCACCGTTCACGCTGGACGACTCTGCAGTGGAATGGGTTGAGGCCACCATCGCGTCCATGACGTTGGAAGAGAAGATCGGCCAGCTCTTCATCAACCACAACAACGACTACTCGCCTGAGTATCTGGACAACGTGCTGGAGAACTTCCACGTCGGTGGCATGCGCTACCGGCCCGGCCCGTCGGCGGCGGTACAAGAGCACATCCGATACGCGCAGTCCAAGACCCGCATCCCGCTGCTCGTTGCTTCCAACCCGGAGATGGGCGGGGCAGGCAGCTGCGACGACGGCACGTTCGTTTCGACGCACCTGCAGGCCGGTTCGCACCCCGACAAGGCGATCGCCCGCCGCATGGGCGAGGTGGCCGGCGTCGAAACTGCTGCTCTGGGCTGTAACTGGGCGTTCGCGCCGATCGTGGACATCCATTACAACTGGCGGAACACGGTGATCTCGACGCGGGCCTTCGGCAACACCCCGGAGATCGTGGTGGAACGGGCCAAGGAATACTTCGACGGCATCAGCGAATCGCCCACTGTGTGCGCCATGAAGCACTTCCCGGGCGATGGCGTCGACGAGCGTGACCAGCATGTTGTCACGTCCTACAACACTTTGGGCTACGACGAGTGGGACCAGAGTTACGGGCACGTGTACCGCGAGATGATCGGGCACGGCGTGCAGTCCATCATGGTGGGGCACATTGGCGCACCGGAGGTCTCGCGACACTTCCGACCCGCTATGACGGATGCCGAAATCCGTCCCGCAACCCTTGCCCCCGAGCTCCTGCAGGACCTGCTTCGCGGTGAGCTCGGTTTCAACGGCCTGGTTTTGACGGACGCCTCCCTGATGGTGGGGCTGACCCAGGCCATGAAGCGGCGCGACCTGGTCCCAGCCACCATTGCGGCAGGCTGCGATATGTTCCTCTTCTTCCGCAACCCGGAGGAGGACTTCGGATTCATGCTGGACGGCTACAAGGCCGGCATCATCACTGACGCCCGCCTTGAGGATGCCCTGCGGAGGATCCTCGGCCTGAAGGCGAGCCTTGGCCTGCACGTGGCTTCCCGGGAATCCTTGGTTCCCGCGCCTGACGCCCTGGCCGTCATTGGCAGCGAGGCCCATCGCGCGATCGCCGCGGAGATCGCGGACAAGACGGTGACGCTGGTGAAGGACACCGCGGGGAACCTGCCCATCACGCCCACGACCCACAAGCGCATCCGTTTGTATGGCATCTCGGGCGGGGCCGACTTCACCCGGGCTGATCCGTTGGCCTACCTGGACATCGTCAGGGAGGAGCTGGAGGCCGCCGGTTTTGAGGTGGACGTCTTCAAGACCGCCGAACAACGCGAAGCCGCAGGGGAAGTCGGCATGAATTTCATGCGGGTGGTGTCCGAGGAAGCCACTGCGGACTACGCCGAGCGTTACGACGGCGCCTTCGTCTTCGCCAACGTGAAAGGCTTCGCACAGGAGGCTGCCATCCGTATCAAGTGGTCCTCGCCGATGGCTGCTGAAATACCTTGGTACGCAACGGAAGTTCCCACCGTATTCGTCTCGCTCAACCAACCCAACCACCTGATCGACGTGCCGATGGTGAAGACGGCGATCCACGCCCATGCCGGCACCCGTGAGGCCATTCGAGCGACCATCCGGAAAATCCAGGGGAAGTCCGAATTCCAGGGAACGTTCAACCAGAACGTGTTCTGCGATTCGTTCGACACCCGCCTCTGACTCCCCTGTCCTCGTCCAGGAAGAAGTCGCCCCCTCCACTGCGGAGGAGTGTCCAGCCCGGCATCGCCTTCACGGCGGTGCCGGGCTTTTCTGTGGCCGGGTGCCGCAGCGGGCCATTGTGAACGCTAACAACGTTGTAAATCAAGTACTGGCGCCGGAGTAATGAGCTGCAATCATTTTGTGATGTGCAGCACTTGACCCGTTGCATTGTTAGCGTTCACAATGGCATTCGCAATACGTTTTCACTGGCTTGTGCAGCCCCCAGCACGCAGGCCACACCCAGCTTCACCGTGCCGGACGCGCAGATGCTCCGGCTGCATCAGAGTTCGCGGCATTGTTGCCGCGGAAGGAGAGCATCGTGAGATTGAAAAAACTCCTGGGCGCCGTAGCGGTTGTCCTGACCTTGACCGTCGGAGCCACAGGCTGCGGCAGCCGTGGAGGCGCAGCGGAGTCCTCCAGCAGCGCAAAACCCAGCGATTCGCTGGTAGGCATTTCGATGCCGACGCAGACGTCGGAGCGTTGGATCGCCGACGGCGCCAACGTTGAGAAGTCCCTGAAGGACCTGGGCTACAAGACGGACCTGCAGTTCGCCAACGATGACATCCCCACGCAGGTTTCCCAGATCGAGAACATGCTGACCAAGGGGGCCAAGGCCCTCATCATCGCGGCCATTGATGGCACCACGCTGACGGATGTCCTGGCCAAGGCCAAGGAGCAGAACGTCAAGGTCATCGCCTACGACCGCCTCATCAACGGCACCCCGAACGTGGACTACTACACCACGTTCGACAACTACACCGTGGGCGTCCAGCAGGCCACGTCACTGCTGACCGGCCTGGGACTGGTCGACGCCAGCGGCAAAAAGGTAGAGGGCAAGGGCCCGTTCAACGTTGAACTGTTCGCAGGCAGCCCGGATGACAATAACGCCAACTTCTTCTGGACCGGCGCCATGGATACCCTCAAGCCGTACCTGGATGCAGGCACCCTGAAGGTCCCCAGCGGCCAGACCAAGTTCGAGCAGGCAGCCATCCTCCGCTGGCAGGCACCCGTAGCCCAGAAGCGCATGGAAGACATCCTCACCTCCGCTTACAGCTCCGGCACCAAGCTCGACGGCGTGCTGTCGCCGTACGACGGCCTGTCCATCGGCATCATCTCCGCCCTGACCAGCACAGGCGGCTACTCCACCGGCAAGCTCCCCGTAGTAACCGGCCAGGACGCCGAAAAGGGCTCCGTGAAGTCCATCATCGCCGGCGAGCAGTACTCCACCATCTTCAAGGACACCCGTCAGCTCGGCGCACAGGCCGTGAAGATGGTGGACGCTGTCCTCAAGGGCAACGAGCCTGAGACCAACGACACCAAGACCTACAACAACAAGGTCAAGGTTGTTCCGGCTTACCTCTTGAAGTCCGTCATCATCACCAAGGACAACTACAAGAAGGAACTCATCGACTCGGGCTACTACAAGGAATCCGACGTCAAGTAACGACGTCCCCCGCTGTGGCCCCACCGTCCTTAGCTGCGCCGTGCATTTATCTGCAGCGAAGTGCGGCGGGGCCACAGTATCCCCAGAGCCTGTCGAGTCCTCGGCCCGGCCAAGTTTTCAACCAGTCAGCGGGAATTGACGATGAACGTACCCATTCTTCAAATGCGAGGAATCACCAAGACTTTCCCCGGTGTAAAAGCACTTCAGGACGTCACCCTGGACGTCAACCGAGGTGAGGTTCACGCCATTTGCGGTGAGAACGGCGCCGGGAAATCCACCCTCATGAAGGTGTTGTCCGGCGTCTACGCGCACAACACCTTCGACGGCGACATTCTGTTCGAGAATGAGCCCTGCGAGTTTTCCAGCATCACGGACAGCGAGAAGCGCGGGATCGTGATCATCCACCAGGAACTGGCCCTGAGCCCCTACCTGTCGATCGCCGAGAACATCTACCTCGGCAACGAGCAGGCCAGGAACGGTTGGGTGGACTGGCGCAAGACCAACCTGGAAGCCGCCAAACTGCTGGCCCGCGTCGGCCTCAGCGAGAACCCCATTACGCCCATCCAGCACATCAGCGTGGGCAAACAGCAACTGGTGGAGATTGCCAAGGCACTATCCAAAGAAGTGAAGCTGCTCATCCTGGACGAGCCCACCGCAGCCCTGAACGACGAAGACTCGGACCACCTGCTGGACCTCATCCTGCACCTCAAGGGCCAGGGCGTTACCAGCATCATCATCAGCCACAAGCTCAACGAGATCCGCAAGGTGGCCGACGCCGTCACCATCATCCGTGACGGGAAGTCCATCGAGACGCTGCGCCTGGACCAGGGCCAGATCACGCAGGAGCGTATTATCCGCGGCATGGTGGGACGCGACCTTGAAAGCCTCTATCCGGACCGCACCCCCAACATCGGCGAAGAAGTCCTGCGCATCGAAGACTGGACGGTCCAGCACCCGCAGGACCACTCGCGGACCGTCGTCAGCAATGCCAACCTGAGGGTCCACAAGGGCGAGGTCGTTGGCCTGGCCGGACTCATGGGCGCCGGCCGGACCGAGCTGGCCATGAGTGTTTTCGGAAGGACCTATGGGCGTGCTGTCTCCGGCAAGGTCTACAAGTACGGCAAGGAGATCAACACCTCCACGGTTTCGGACGCGATCGACCACGGCATTGCGTACGCCACCGAGGACCGGAAGCACTACGGCCTGAACCTGATCGAGGACATCAAGCGGAACATTTCCATGGCCGCCCTGGGCAAGCTGGCCAAGCGCGGCTGGGTGGACGGGAACCAGGAAACCACGGTGGCCAACCACTACCGGAAGAGCATGAACATCAAGGCTCCCTCGGTTGCTGCGATCACCGGCAAGCTCTCGGGCGGAAACCAGCAAAAAGTGGTGCTCAGCAAGTGGATGTTCTCCGATCCCGACGTGCTGATCCTGGACGAACCCACACGCGGAATCGACGTCGGCGCCAAGTTTGAGATCTACACGATCATCGCTGAGCTGGCCGCCTCCGGGAAAGCCGTCATCGTGATCTCCTCCGAATTGCCGGAGCTCCTGGGCATCTGCGACAGAATCTACACGCTCTCCGCGGGCCGCATCACCGGCGAGGTCCCCATCGCCGAGGCCACGCAGGAAACCCTCATGCACTACATGACTCAAGAGAAGGAATAGCCACCATGTCCGCCCTACGAGAATCCCTTGGCTTCCTCACAAGCCGCCTCCGCCAGGTTGGCATCTTCGTCGCCCTGATCCTGATCGTCATCCTTTTCCAGGTCCTCACCGACGGCATCCTCCTTGAGCCGCAGAACGTCACCAACCTGGTGGTCCAGAACAGCTACATCCTGATCCTCGCCATTGGCATGGTGATGGTCATCATCGCCGGCCACATCGACCTCTCTGTCGGCTCCATCGCAGGCTTCATTGGTGCTGTGGCAGGCGTGATGATCGTGCACTGGGGTTGGGCCTGGTGGCTCGCCATCCCGGCGTGCCTCTTGGTCGGTGCCTTGGTGGGTGCATGGCAGGGTTACTGGATCGCCTACGTCGGCATCCCCGCCTTCATCGTCACCCTGGCCGGCATGCTGATCTTCCGAGGTTTGACGCTGATCACCCTCAAGAACCAGCAGATCACCCCGTTCCCGAACGAACTTCGTGCCTTGGGTGGCGGCTTCCTTCCGGACATCTCCGGTGGCACTTCTGTCCTTGAATGGCTGACGGTCATCCTGGGTGTCGGCGGTACTGCAGCCATCCTTTTCCAGGCCCTGAAGGAACGCCGCGTCCGCCGCAAGTTCAACCTCGAGAACGAGCCGATGGCCTGGTTCGCCGTCAAAAACGGTTTCATCGCCGTCCTGATGCTCATCATCACCTTCCTGCTGGCCAGCTACCGCGGAACCCCGATTGTCCTGATCGTGCTCGCAGCCCTGGTGATTCTCTACTCGGCCCTGATGAACAACAGCATCTTCGGCCGCCACACCTACGCCATCGGTGGCAACCTCCACGCCGCCGAACTGTCCGGCATCAAGACCAAGAAGGTTACTTTCCGGCTCTTCGTGAACATGGGTGTCCTCGCCGCACTGGCCGGCCTGGTGTTCACCGCACGCCTGAACTCCGCACAGCCGGCCGGTGGTACCGGGTTCGAGCTGGACTCGATCGCGGCAGCCTTCATCGGTGGCGCAGCTGTCCAGGGCGGTATCGGTACGGTAGCGGGGGCCATGATCGGTGGCCTGATCATGGGCGTCCTGAACAACGGTATGTCCATCCTCGGCCTCGGCACTGACTACCAGCAGCTCATCAAGGGCCTGGTGCTCCTGTTGGCCGTCGGCTTCGACATCTTCAACAAGAACCGGACCGGTGCCGGCGGAGGATCCGGCATGGGACGCCGCTTCAAGTGGAAGACCACGCCTCCAGCGACCCAAGCGGCCCCCGCGTCCAAAGCGGAGCCTGTGGGCGTCGACGCGAAGTAGCGTCCGATGCCACGCGGCGATCAGTCGCTCCCAGCGCGGCCCCGGGTACTGCCCGGGGCCGCGCCCGATTCTGCTCCCCGGCCCCCGGTCATGGGGGATGTCGCCAAGATGGCGGGCGTCTCGCACCAAACGGTTTCACGGGTCCTGAACAACCACCCGAACGTCAGCAACAACACCAAGGAGCGGGTGGAGGCCGCGATAGCCCGGCTCGGGTATCGCCGGAACACTGCCGCGCGAAGCCTGGTGACGCGTCGATCCCGCACCATCGGTGTCCTGGCCTGCGAAACAGGGCAGTTCGGGCCAGCCAACACGCTCTTGGGCGTTGAGCAGGCGGGCAGGGAAGCGGGGTATTTCGTCAGTATCGCGAGCCTGCGCGAAGTGACCAGCGAAAGCATCAACGACGCCATGGCGCATTTCAGCAGCCAGTCAGTGGATGGCATTGTCATCCTGGTCCCGCATCCCGATGTCCTCGCAGCCTTGCGCGATGTCTCAGTTCCGGTGCCCATAGTCGCGGTGGGTGCCGGCGCGGGAAACCCGTTGAAGGGGGCATCGCTCAACCAGCGATTGGGCGCGCGGCTTGCCGTGGAGCACCTGATAGGACTGGGGCATCGCAGCATCGCGCATATCTCCGGCCCAACGCACTGGATCGACGCCGCGGAACGCATCGAAGGCTGGCGCGAGGCACTGGAGACGGCCGGGCTTGACGCGGACGTTCTGCTCCAGGGCGCCTGGGATGCTGCGTCCGGTTACCGGGCCGGTCTGGAGCTTCTCCAGCACGACGCCGTGACGGCCGTCTTTGTGGCAAACGACCAGATGGCCGTCGGCGTCCTCCGCGCGGTCCAGGAAGCCGGACGCCAGGTGCCCGGCGACATCAGCGTGGTGGGATACGACGACCAGCCGGAGGCCGGATTCTTCATGCCGCCGCTGACAACCATCAAACAGGACTTTGAAGAACTCGGGCGCAAATGCATGGAGGAGATGCTGCATCAACTGGAAGGACACGCCGGATCCCAGGACCAGATCGTGGATCCACGCCTGGTCATCCGGGCCACCACGGCGGCGCCGTCACACTGAACTCCTGCGCACGAATCCCGGCACACTAAACTAGGAGCCATGACTTCCTCGCCTGACACCTCAGCTGCCCGTGCCCGCCTTCTTGAACTCATCAAAGAGCTGGCGGTGGTCCGCGGCAAGGTGATCCTCTCCAGCGGCAAGGAAGCTGACTACTACATCGATCTCCGGCGCATCACCTTGCACCACGAGGCTTCCAAGCTGGTGGGCCAGGTCATGTTGGCAATGATCGACGACGCCGGTGTCCAGGTTGAGTGCGCGGGCGGGCTCACCATGGGTGCCGACCCCGTCGGTACCGCTGTGATGCACGCTGCTGCCGACGCCGGCCGTGCTGTGGACGCGTTCGTTGTCCGCAAGGCCCAGAAGTCGTACGGCATGGGCCGCCAGGTGGAGGGTCCCTCGGTTGAAGGACGCAACGTTGTGGTCCTTGAAGACACGTCCACCACCGGCGGGTCCGCACTGACCGCCGTCGAAGGTGTCCGGAAGGCCGGCGGCAACGTGGTGGCCGTCGCCGTGATCGTGGACCGCAACACCGGTGCCAAAGAGAAGATCGAAGCCGAAACCGGCGTTCCCTACCTCTTCGCTTTCGGCAAGGACGAACTCGGCCTCGACTAGGGAGTTTTTGTACAGCTAATGCCCTCAAGAGCGCATCTTAAGGGCATTAGCTGTACAAAAACTGCGGGGATGTGAGGTGCCCGGGTTGAAGCCTATGCTTGCTGCGTGGACGTTCAAGTAGGGAAGCTCACGGCGCCGCCGGAGGTGGATCAAAACCCTCCGGCACCCGTCCTTCCGGAACCGGACAAGGAACAGGATCCGGCCTCCTGGGCCAGGATCCTGCCTTACGCTGCCCGGCTCAAGAAGACCTCGCGCCGCAACTTCCTCACCTACGCGGGCATCTCGGCCGCGCTTGCCGGGGACATGCTGTTCACCCGCCGCGTCCAGGCCGAGCGCCGGGCTACCAAGATACTGCGCGTGCCCGATCCGTATTCGGACCTGTACTTTCCCAAGGCCAGTTGGATCCTGTTTCCCGGGTACAAGACCAGCTGGGAAGAGGCCCAGTGGATCCTGAACTCACTGCGTCCCGCCCTCCACCAACGCGGCCGCCTTGCCGCCGTCGGGTATTCCAACCTGGGCCTGGACGTGGACGAGGTGGTCCGCGAAATCATCCTTCATGTCCGCGAGCTTGAGTTGGAGAAGCTGTATTTTTACGGGCACAGTTTCGGCGGCATGCTCGCAACCCAGGTCGCCGCGCGCCTGCTGGAACTGCACGGTATGGAAACCCAGGTGATTGTCCTGGATTCGAGTCCGTTCAGCCGTGCGGACGTTCTGGACCAAAGCTGGTTCGACGGCGTCGTGTTCCTTTACGAGAATGGGTTCCGCATTCCGTCCGTGCTGCGTGGAGGCTATGAGCTGGGGGAGCGCGTGGTCCACAAGGACGAGCGCACCTGGCGCCAAATCCTGGACCAAACCATGGAGCAACTGTCGCCCATTGCTCCGTCCAGCGTCCTGATCCAGACGGAGTCAGCGTATATCTACCACTTTGATGGGTTGCGGTTCGCGGGCAAGATCGGCGGGGCCAAGATGGCGTTTATGGGCAACGCCCAGGACGGCACCGTGGACTACGAATCAGCGCGCGCAGGCTGGAGCAAGGTTTTCGGCGCCAACATGGCGATGCCCACGCTCAGCACAGAGGGCGCCCGCCCCGCGCACGCAAGCCCCCAGTGGAACGGCGGTGTGTACCGGCCGTTGCTGGAACAGGTCCAAAATGAGCTCCTGCCCCTGCCGCCCGAGCCGGAGGAGCCCGCCTACCGCGAGCCCAACGGCAAGGTGATCAGGCCTGCCTAGCGGCAGCACGGCTTGTCGTCACCGCAGCGCTTCAATTTCGACGGCGGTCAGGCCCGCCTCGTGCAGGAACCCGCCGACGTCCCCGAATTCCTTGGCGAATCCAGCCAGGAAATGCCTCATTGCGGCTTCAGGGCTCTGCAGGATCATCAGGTCCGGGCTGAAATACTCCGAGGGCGTGGAGGGGACGCTGAGGCGCCATGTTTCGGCCATGATCTTCAGTACGTCCGGCAGGTTCGTGGTGGTTGCAGCGTAGTCAGCCACAACTGCTTCCTCGGTGCCGCCCGCCGCCAAAAGCGCGATAGCGGACACCACGCCGGTCCTGTCCTTGCCCAATGAGCAGTGCACCAACGTTCGTTTGCCGCGCGCCACGGGCCTCAGGGCATCAGCCACCCAGCCGGGCCGAAGCCGGATCCACCCCAAGTACAGCTCGCCCAGATCCTCGGCAGTTTCCACGGCCTGGAGCGACCCGGCAATGGCGTTTGGGTCCAGCGGGTTGTTGATGAGTTCGACGGCGGGCGGGGCCGAGGCGGAAGGCGCGCGGCCGCCGTCGTGATTCATGTCGTCCGCGACCAGCCACGGGACGAGAGACCGTTCCAGATCGCTGCGCAGGTCAACGATGGCCTGGATGCCGTGCTCCGACAGGAAAGCTGACGTCGCAGCGGCATCCAAGCCGAACGGCTGGCTCCCCCTGAGGATCCGTCCCCCGGCGAGGGGACGCAGATTGAGCACAGCCATGGTTGTCTTTCTTAGATCTGGCTCTTGAGGTCGGCCACGGAATTGAGGATCTGGTTGGGCCGGAACGGGAAGGAGACGATCTCCTCGCGCTGCGTGATGCCGCTGAGCACCAGGACCGTGTGCAGGCCTGCTTCCATGCCCGCAATGATGTCCGTGTCCATGCGGTCGCCGATCATGGCCGTGGTCTCGGAGTGGGCGTCGATCCTGTTCATGGCCGAGCGGAACATCATGGGGTTGGGCTTTCCCACAACATACGGTTCGCGGCCGGTGGCCTTGGTGATCATGGCTGCGATGGCGCCGGTCGCGGGCATGGGGCCGTCCTTGGAGGGGCCGGTGGCGTCCGGGTTGGTGGCGATGAAGCGGGCGCCGGCCAGGATGTGCCGGACGGCCATGGTGATCGCCTCGAAGGAGTAGGTGCGGGTCTCGCCGAGGACCACGAAATCGGGTTCGGTATCCGTGAGGATGAACCCGGCCTCGTGGAGGGCCGTTGTGAGTCCGGCCTCGCCAATTGTGTAGGCGCGGTTGCCCGAATCCGAGGACTGGACCTGGTCCTTGAGGAACTGGGCAGTGGCCAGTGCCGAGGTCCAGATATTCTCCTCCGGAACCTCGAGGCCGGACGCCCGAAGACGGGCAGCGAGGTCGCGGGGAGTGAAGATGGAGTTGTTGGTCAGCACCAGGAAGCGCTTGGACGTATCCACCCAGCGCTGGATGAGCTCCGCTGCGCCGGGGATCGCCTGGTTTTCATGAACCAGGACACCGTCCATGTCCGTGAGCCAGCATTCGATCTCGTGGCCGTTGCGGTAAACCGATGTGGACGTCTGGGGCGTGGTTTCTTCTGCCATATTTACCTCCGGCTGGGGTTGTTCATGCACTGCGTCCCAGTCTTTCATTATTCGGGCGCAGGGACATCCCGGAATCCGGCCTATGTGGGTAGTTCTGCCCATATGGGGTAGAGGTTTTGACTTGTGCCGTGCATGGCCGGTTGCACTACGCTTGTGGCTGCGCGGGCCGGGCAATGCCCTGGGCCGGGTAACGCCGTGGGTCGGGGGATCGACACGGCGTGTTTCAAGATCGTCCCGCTTCAGCAGGTCCCTCGTTCCGGATAGACCACCGGAGGCGTCCGCCAGGATGCCCCGGTGCCCACTGCATGTGAAAGGGCCTTGTCATGAGCAACAACAACGGCACACCCCAGCCTCCCTACAACCCCGACGGAGTGCCGCAGCCGCGCTATGACACGGACAAGGGCCAATACCGGCAGTACCAGCCGGGGCAGACTCAGCCCCTGTACCAGCCGGAAGCACAGCAGGGATTGGCGCAGCAGGGCCAGCCTGTCAACAACCCTGACGGCCAGTACGCAGAGACCGTACACCGCTATCCCCAGGTGGATCAGGGCCAGCCCGGCTACCCGGGCCAGCCCACCGGACCCGGCCACAACCCGGGCGACCACAACAAGAAGTCCCTCTTCTTCATCCTGGGTGGAGTCGCCGTCGTCGTGATTATTGCGCTGGTGGTGGCGTTCACGTGGCTGATTCCATCGATGACCAAGCCAACTGCGGTTCAGTCGCCGTCGGTGACGTCCTCGGAGGAAGCGTCCGACGCCGCTGCCGAACCGTCCGCTGAGGGGGAGCCCTCCGGTGACGCCGCGCCGCCCACGGAACTGCCCGCCGGGGTCATCCCGCTGCCGGCAACGTGGGAAGAGCTCGCCGGTCCCAGCAGTGTTCCTGCCGATGGCGACCCTTTGTTCAGCAAGTGGGTCACGGGCGAATCGTCCTTCCAGTACCTCGCCGAGTGGACCCACGACGAGTCGTTCGGCATCACCAAGGACCCCACTACGGGCGAGGAAATCCAGAAGAAGGCCCAGGGCACAGTGGAGACCGACGGGGACGGCATTGCGCTCGCCTATGCGTTCTTTGCGGAATCGGAGGAAGGCAAGTTCGGGAAGGATCCGGTGGAGATCAGGAAGGCCCTGGCGGACATCGAGGCCAGGTACAAGGGCATGACGGCCACTGAGCTGCCGCAGAACCTGGTAGGCCACAAGTGCGCGTCCGACTTCAAGACCACCATGCCGGAGATCCGTGAATTCCGCCGCGGGGAGGCCGTGGTCATTGGCTTCACCTGCACCAACGCGCGCGGCGAAGCCATCCAGGCAGTGAACCTGTTCTCAGTGACACCCTGGGGAACCCCGCAGATGCTCGGCGTCAGTGGACACAAGGAATATTGGGATGCGCACCCGGGCCTCTTCGAGCAGCTGGGCAACTCGTACCGCATCAACAAGTGGAAGATGGGCTAAGCCATCCTTTGGGCCGGGCGGGCCGGGGCTAAAGTTGAGGGGTGACTGACCTTCCCCCCAACACAGCCCTGCCCACCCCTGCCGAAACACCCGGGGAGACCACAGCAGAAGGCGAGGTAGAGGCGAAGGCGGAGGTCGGCGTCGGCCCCTGGGAAGGCGAGTGGCCGGAAGGCGAGCACTGGGACCCGGACCTGTTGAGGGATGGTGACCGCCGCAACGTGGTGGACCAGTACCGGTACTGGAAGCACGAGGCGATCGTCGCCGATCTGGACTCCAAGCGGCACGAATTCCACATCGCCATCGAAAACTGGCAGCACGACCTCAACATCGGCACCGTGGTCCGCACAGCGAACGCGTTCCTCGCCAAGGAGGTCCACATCATCGGACGACGGCGATGGAACCGTCGCGGGGCCATGGTCACCGACCGCTACCAGCACGTCCGCCACCACCCCACCGTTGAGGATTTCGTCCAGTGGGCCGAGGGGGAGGGACTGGCTGTGATCGGCATCGATATCTTCCCGGATTCCGTGCCGCTGGAAACCTACGACCTGCCGGAAAAGTGCGTGCTGGTGTTCGGGCAGGAAGGTCCGGGGCTGACGCCTGAGGTGCACGATGCCGCCGTCGCAACGCTCTCCATTGAGCAGTTCGGCTCCACGCGGTCCATGAACGCGGCATCCGCTGCGGCCATTGCGATGCATGCGTGGGTGCGCCGGCACGTGTTCAACCAGCCCGTGTAAGCCCCCGGCCCCGCCGGCGCCCGCCGCCCCGCCGCCCCGCCGCCCCGCCGAGTTGGCATTTAATGACAATCCAGAGGCGGCGGATTGTCATTAAATGCCAACTCGCGGCGGGATTGGCCGGGTGACCTGTGGATAACCCAGCCCGGCTCCGCTCGGGCCAGCCAGAATGGGGCATGCGCAGGAAAGAACTACCTCACCACCTCACGACAGGTTCGTTCTCCGTGCGTGCATCGGACAAGGCCGGAGTGCCTCGATCCCGGACCTTGGCCAAGGATTTGGTGCTGGTGTCCCGGGAATCAGGGTCCCGGCCGCGTCTGTTGCATCCGGGGCAGCTGCGCTGCGGGCGTACACGGACCTGGACGACTCATCACTGCTGGTGTCGCTTTCAGCGGCCCGGCTCTGGGGGATCCCTTTGCCGGGAGTGCTCAACGGGGATTGGCGCATCCATCTGGCCCGGCGCGCCGGATTCAGTTTCCCGCGGCGCGTGAACGTGGCGGGCCACCTCCTGACGCTGCTTCCGGACGAGACCGTGGAGCACGACGGCGTCCGCCTCACCTCTCCGCCGAGGACCTGGCTTGACTTGGCCAAACTGCTGTCCGTTGAGGACCTGGTGGCTGCAGGAGACCACCTGGTATGCGCCCATGGTCCGGACTTTCCCGTTCCCAAAGACCCGGTGTGCAGCCTTGAGGAGTTGACCCGGGCAGTTTCCCGGCACCCTGGCATGCGCGGAGTGCGGACCGCCCGGGCAGCGTTGGAGCTGATCCGGGTAGGCTCTGACTCCGCGCCGGAGAGCCTGATGCGAATGGCACTCATCAACGCGGGACTGCCCGAGCCTGTGCTCAACCTGGTGGTCCGTGACGTCTTTGGCGGAGCAGTGCTGTGGCCTGACGCCGCGTACGTGGACCATAAGATCTCCCTCCAGTACGACGGCCAGCACCACGGTGGCGCCCAACAGCATCTGAAGGACATCGAACGGCAGGAAAAGTCACTCGCCCACGGCTGGCTGGAAGTCCGGATCTCAAAGCACGACCTCGAAGGTGAGAGACCCGCCGTCGTACATAAAGTCCGTCGTGCGCTCCAAAGCCGCGGTTGGCGGGACCGGTGAGCAAATACTGCGCAAGTTGGCATTTGATGACAATCCCAAGGCGCCGGATTGTCATTAAATGCCAACTCGGCGGAAGTGTTAAGAGCCCCAGTGACCCGAAACACGGCGTCCCGGCGGATATCGCTAGGATGGGTGCTAGCCGTAAGCGGTCTACTCCAGGGTTACCAACCCACAGACGAATTCAGCATAGGAGTCACCATGCCCATTGCAACCCCAGAGATTTACTCCGAGATGATCGACCGCGCAAAGGCTGGCGGATTCGCTTTCCCCGCGGTCAACGTGACGTCGTCGCAGACTCTGAACGCTGCGATCCGCGGTTTCGCCGAGGCCGAATCTGACGGCATCATCCAGGTTTCCACCGGTGGCGCAGCCTACTGGTCGGGCGCTTCGGTCAAGGACATGGTGGCCGGTTCCCTCGGTTTCGCCGCGTTCGCCCGCGAAGTTGCCAAGAACTACAACGTCAACATCGCCCTGCACACGGACCACTGCCCGCAGGACAAGCTTGCCGATTTTGTTCTTCCGTTGCTGTCCGCTTCCGAGGAAGCCGTGAAGGCCGGCAAGGACCCGATCTTCAACTCGCACATGTGGGACGGTTCGCACGAGACCCTGGAAGACAACCTGCGCATCGGCCGCGAACTGCTGCAGCGCGCCGCTGCTGCCAAGATCATCCTCGAGGTTGAAATCGGCACCGTTGGTGGCGAGGAAGACGGCGTCGAGAACGAGATCAACGAGAAGCTCTACACCACCACCGAAGATGCACTGGCCACCATCGAGGCCCTGGGTGCCGGCGAAAACGGCCGCTACCTCACCGCCCTCACTTTCGGCAACGTGCACGGCGTCTACAAGCCGGGCAACGTGAAGCTCCGCCCCGAACTGCTCAAGCAGATCCAGGCCGAGGTCGGCGCCAAGATCGGCAAGGAAAACCCGTTTGACCTGGTCTTCCACGGCGGCTCGGGCTCCACGGAGCAGGAAATCGCCGACGCTGTTTCCTATGGCGTCATCAAGATGAACATCGACACCGACACCCAGTACGCGTTCACCCGCCCGGTGGCCGGCCACATGTTCTCCAACTACGACGGCGTCCTCAAGGTCGACGGCGAAATGGGCAACAAGAAGACCTACGACCCCCGCGTCTGGGGCGCCTCCGCCGAGGCCGGCATGGCCGCACGCATCGTTGAGGCAGCCCAGCAGCTCGGATCGGTTGGCAAGACCTTCTAATGTCCGACGAATTCCGGAAGAACCTGATGGGGCCGGAGCCCACGCTCCTGCCCGCCGAGAACGAGATCTACCAGCACCTGGCCCTTGGCAAGGAAGCACTGGACCTCGTGGCCCAGAACCCCACGTCGTCACTGCTGTGGGCTATCCTCGCCGAGGAAGCCTGGGCCGAGGGGCGGACCATCGAGTCTTACGCCTACGCCCGCGTCGGTTACCACCGCGGCTTGGATTCGCTGCGCCGCAACGGCTGGCGCGGCATCGGGCCCATCCCGTGGGAGCACGAGCCCAACCAGGGATTCCTGCGTGCGCTCTACGCGCTGGGCCGGGCCGCATCGGCGATCGGCGAAGCTGACGAACCGGAGCGGATCGAGAAGTTCCTGAACGACTCGGATCCGAAGGCCAAGGCAGCAATCGAAGCCCGCCAAGGCTGACGCGACGAAAGAACAAACGACGGCGGCCCTCACCGAAAAGGCGAGGGTCGCCGTCGTCGTTAATCCGCCCAACTAGGGGACAGCAAACGTTCCAATGAAGCGTCATTGGAACGTTTGCTGTCCCCTAG